>CAXRGH010000097.1:0-3191 GCA_964230195.1 Alteromonadaceae bacterium | reverse complement strand
CAGGCTATGCGCTTGCGGTGTTGGTTGGTGTTGCCATCGCACTACTCGGTTATCGTTATATTCGTCGTATAAAGCTGGCAGACGATGCTTCAGCAGAAGAGCAAACAAAAACCATAGAAAAAATATTTGCCGTTTTAATGGTAGTGACTGCATGTTGTATGGCATTTGCACATGGTTCAAATGACGTTGCTAATGCCATTGGGCCGTTAGCTGCTGTTGTGAATATCGTCCAATCTGGTGGTGAAATTAGCGGAAAAGCTACGTTAGCACCATGGATACTGCCACTAGGGGGCTTTGGTATTGTTCTTGGTTTAGCCATGCTGGGACATCGAGTAATCAAAACCATTGGTGAGCGCATTACACATTTAACACCAAGCCGCGGTTTCGCTGCTGAGCTTGCGGCAGCATCAACGGTTGTGATTGCTTCAGGCGCTGGTCTGCCTATCTCAACTACACAAACACTTGTTGGCGCAGTACTTGGGGTAGGCATTGCTCGCGGAGTTAGCGCCCTAAATGTCTCAGTGGTTAAAAACATCGTGATATCTTGGGTGGTGACATTGCCTGCGGGTGCCACCTTGTCCATAGTCTTCTTCTTCATCTTAAGTGCGATTCTTTTGTAATTCTCTGATTGTAAGTTTTCGAAGGAGGCTTGAGCCTCCTTTTTTGTTTTTAACGTTACAACCTCGGCTATTTTTAACCGGAGGTAACGCTTATTTTCAAAAAACCGAAATAAATTAGCCACATAACTTTCACTAAATTTAAAAACAACTTTCACTGAATTTAAAAATAAATTAAATATTTTCGATGTAACTTTGGCCAACTATTTATGACAAGGTGTACATTATGAAAACAACTCATCAACTCTCTCTGGCTTCAATTGTTATGCTCGGTTTGCTAACCGGCTGCGTAAGTGACGGTGAAGACGGCGCACAAGGTATTCAAGGTGTTCAAGGTGAACAAGGGTCTCAAGGGATTGCTGGCTTAAATGGCCAGAACGCCTACAACGGCGTGTCAGCAACACTCATTGGTCGCGCACAGCTAGGTGCAGACAGTCCAGAGGGGGCAGCTGAAATCGTTCAGTATCATGCCGCCACACAAACATTGTTCGCAATCAATAGTTCGGGTGATGCGACGGTAGAAATGATCGATATCAGTGGTCTTTCTTCAGAGGCGCTATCGTCGCCAATTTCGGCTGATAATTTAACGGAAACCGCATTAACATTACCAACGTCTTATACAGTAGATGGGACGGAAGTCGCGCTAGGTGATGCAAACAGTATTTCAATCCATGGCGATTTGATGGCAGTAGCAATGGCTGCTGATGCCCATGCTGATAATGGCGCGGTTGTATTCTTTAATGGACTGAATGCAGGAGTACCAGCAATTTTATCAACTGTTGAAGCCGGCAACTTACCAGATATGGTTACGTTCACACCCGATGGCAGCAAGTTGATTGTTGCGAACGAAGGTGAACCTAGTGATGACTATTCTTTTGATCCAGAGGGGACAGTTGGTGTCATCACGGTTACTGATGGTGAACCGGCATCAACAATGACAGTCATCGGTTTTGATGCTTACAATGGTATGCAAGCTGAACTTGAAGCTGAGGGATTACGCTTTCCTAATCCGACAGGTTTGACCCTTAACGGTGACGTTGTTTCAATCTCAGTTTCTCAAGATTTGGAGCCAGAGTATATTACGGCAACCAATGAAAAAGCTTACGTTACGCTACAAGAAAATAACGGTTTAGCGATAGTCGACCTAATGGACAACTCTGTTGAAGTGGTTGGTTTAGGCTACAAAGATTGGACTGGATTAGATATTGATGTTTCTGATAAAGATGGTGGCATGAATTTCAAACAGTTTGAGGGGTTATATGGCATGTACCAACCAGATACTATCACGTCATTCACATGGAAAGGTGCAACTTTTCTTGTGACTGCTAATGAAGGTGATGGACGTGAATATATTGTTGAAACTGAAGATGAGGCTACTTGTCTTGCCATTGGTGATGTAGCTGAGTTCGATGACGGTGACTGTATTGTTTATACTGACGAAGCACGAGTCAAAGATTTAGATAGAAATGAAACAGCCCCAGTATTCGCTGATTATCATAAAGACGACCTCGGCCGTTTAAAAGTCTCTAATTTCCAGGGCGATACTAATACAGATGAAGATGGTTTTGAAACTCTCTATACCTATGGTGCGCGCTCATTCTCAATTTGGGATCAAAATGGATTGCAAGTATTTGATTCAGGCGATGATGTTGGTCGCATAACGGCTTCAATTCACGGTGAAGCCTTTAATAACGATGAAGACGAGAATGAAGGTGATACACGTTCTGATGCTAAAGGTGCAGAGCCTGAAGCGTTAGCCGTAGGGGAAGTTGCAGGTCGTCAATATGCATTTATTGGCTTAGAGCGTATGAGTGGTGTGATGGTTTACGATGTAACTAATCCTTATGATGTATTCTTCGTTGACTATTTTATCAACCGTGATACGACCGAAGGTGAAACACCTCAAGGCGACCTTGCTCCAGAAGGAATGGCATTTATCAAAGCCGAAAACAGCCCGACAGGCAATGCACTGTTGGCGATTGGTAACGAGATCAGCGGTACGGTTAGTGTCTGGGAAATCTTACCTAACTAAGGCAGACTATCCATCAATCAATACCATGATAAGGGCGTGCTTCAGGCACGCCTTTTTTATGTTGATTAGCCCAAATGTAATTTCTGCGTAAATCATTAATGCACTCGTGGAGTGTTCAAATTGATTCTGTTAACGTCTTGTTAATTTTTAGCGAAAGAGAAATTCATATGGATGTGCTATTTAAACGACTTACCACCCTGGCGGCGTTTACTCTTTTATCAGTTTGGCAATCTCACGCCATCAGTGCTGATAAGTCAGTCCAGAACACTGTCGAAAGGCCAAACATTTTGTTGATCATGAGTGATGACCATGCGGCCACTGCAATTGGTGCTTATCAATCAAGGCTAGCGTCTTTAAATCCAACACCGGTACTGGATGCGTTGGCGAAAGATGGGACTTTGTTCACCAATACTTTTGTTACAAACTCCATCTGCACACCGAGTCGAGTGACTATTTTGACTGGGCAATACAGTTATATAAACGGTGCATTATCGCTAGGTATAAATTACCAGAATAAGAAAAATATTTACCCAAAGCATACC
>CAXRGH010000096.1:0-16028 GCA_964230195.1 Alteromonadaceae bacterium | reverse complement strand
CGTGTTGATTGGGATGATAAATACTTGGAAGAAAAGATGGTGGAGGGGGCTGGATTCGAACCAGCGAAGGTAGAACCGTCAGATTTACAGTCTGATCCCTTTGGCCACTCGGGAACCCCTCCTCAATTGCGTGGCAATAGTACCAGAATAAAATGTGCTGTAAATAAAAAAATTAGCTAAAGTGTTCAACTGGTCAGTCGATAACCAATTGAGAGCCTTAGTAGGGAAAAGACGTGGATTTAATTACATCGGCAGCAAAACCAATTGTTGATAGTGAATGGCGAGGTGATATCGCTAAAGCGACTACGTCTTCATCGGCTGATTTTCGTTTATTGGTTTCTATGCTCCAACAAAACGTCATGAAACGCCCATCTATCCATTCAAATACTGACAGCCAGGAAGACAGTCGTGCGATAACACTCTCTCAACTCCCTGCGTACCCACACCATCCACTCAGCGCTACTTCAGCACATTATGATCAGGCTACTGTGACTAACGAACTGATTCACCAGGGGGATTTGACGTCTATTCGACTCAACTTTGCTATGGCACCTCCGCCTTTGTCTCGTTTCAATGATGCCCATCGTATCGATGATGAGGTTGTCGCGAATTCAAATATTGAATGTCAAACGCAACTTGCTGAAAGCCAAGGTTCGCATAGTCAAAACGAGATAGAATCAGCAAACGCTGAGAGTCATGAACCACTGTTGTTTGATATGCTGGAAGCACTTGGTAAGAAACCGATGCTGGACGACCTTAGTACTCAATTTTAATTGACTTTTACCCCATACCTCAGGATTGACCGCATCCTGCCGTCAACTAGGTTTGATCATTTTCATATACAAGAGGCTGTGTAGGTCATCAGTTATGTAGCTAACCTTTTCATATAACCGACAACTCATAATGAACTGAGTATCGGCACTTTATACCGTGTTATTTTCAGGTGATAGCGACAATGCTCCGATGCTCGATGTCTAACGTCCACAACATTTTTTATATTTTTTTCCACTTAAACATAGGCAGCTATCGTTTCTACCTAAGGAAATGACTCCACAGTCGGTATGAAGCTCACCGTCATGATAAACCCAAATATCATCTTCTTTAATGAAAAATGACGTTTCGTGCATCTTGTAAAAAAGTTTATCCATACGATAGATAGCGGAGAACTCCACGGTTTCTTTATTGACCGATTGATCTTCGTTAAGAATGCATAATTGACACCAAGTCACATTCTGGTCGCTTTCTTTAAGATCTTCGATGGTTAACTCGAGACGGCGTTGAAGGCTGTAGGATGCGTGTATGTATGCATAATCTTTTTCACAATAAGCACTGTAACGGGAGGCCATCAGTGCTCGGGGAGTGGATGCTTTAGCGTGTCCAGAAATAATGGGTTGGCAGCATTTTGCGTAAGCATTGTCGCTGCCACAATGACATTGATTGAGCATGATAAGAGGGCATTGGTTACTGATTCTTCCTGTAGTTTACCATGGTCCGTTAATAACGTTGGCATTTTTACTGTCTACGGTGAGGTTCACCATAATGACACCAAGTTGGGCACATTGTTTTTTCAATCGCAAACTTTCTATGGGATGAAGCTCAAGGTTTTCAGTGACAATTAATCGACTTTGGCCATATTTAAGAATCTTTTCAACCCAGGCAAGCTTTGTTGAATTTGATCGCGACGATAAATGAACTACTGGTGTCTTTTTGTCATTCCAACGGATGGATTCCGAGATAACGTACACCCACTTTTTCTCATCCCGTTCTCTAATATAATGTTCTACGGCGCCTTTGTGATTGATAGATAGCTCAATTAACCCGACACTTGTATTTGCCTGCTTTGCTGAGTTCGTTGCCATAATATTCACCTAAATTACTTGCCTAAGTTGATTGTCGTTATGAGATGACCACACTATTTGAGTCTTTTATCTGACTGAGAAGTCAACCTTATTGCGCACCCAAACTACTATCTCTGTTTACATTTCTCTAATGAGTTGTCTAACTCTAGTTTCGTTCACTCGCTTTTACGGTTACCGAGCTTCACCTCTACACTGTCTTTTTATACAGTTGTTACATGTAACTGTATGTGTATACAGTATTGCTGTCAAGAGCGATTTGATAGTTTTTAATCAATTACTAAGCCAAATACACATCGGTTACTTTGAGGATAGCTTCTTTTTGCGTCTCAATCGGTTTCCAATACCGTTAGACGCTGTGCGTTATTGACCATAGACGCTGAAGAATTTATTTACATTTTATACTTGCTCCTGTCCTACAACCTCTTAATTAGTTAATCCAATCAGTTGTTTAGATTTACATTGTTGTCATTCTCCGAGGCTGCTTGATATCCAACAAAAAATAGCCAACAAGCGCAATATTAAGGGTTTTCTATACTTCTATTTAGACGCATCACAAGGAGTGTGTTGTGTCGGAGGCATAAAACATGAAATGGAAGGGAATTCGTTATGACGATACGATTCGTTGATTTAGTTTTAATAGTAGGGGTTTTTAGTGGGGCGCTTTTAAACGTCCATGCTGCTGATGATGAACGCCATGAATTTGAGTTTAAATTTGGAGGCTGGAGTTATCATGAAGATACATTAAGTGAGCGCCTCATTCACGCTAGTGGGGATACTGATTGGCAGTTCAATGAATCTCATGATGGAGTTGGTTTGGAATACAACTATGTTTTATCGCCGGATTGGCGAATTTTTGTCGGCGGCTTTAGCATGCACGACTCTTATAATCATGACGCTTTATCGCTTGGTGCCGGAGTAAAATATCGCTATGAAACGGATTTGGATATCCTTTCTTCTATTGATGTCAATATGGCCGTGATGCACATGCAAAGAGGTCAATTGATCGATAGATCAATTTATCGCGTGGGGGGTATCGCGCCAGAATTAGAGACTCACCAATACAGTATTGATTCGGTTAGTATAACTAAGCTTCTACCTTATATGACAGTCAATTTATTTGAAAAAATTAGTTTTGATTTAATGGCCTTGCCTACGAGTAAGGCACTGATAACGGTTGACGAGTCATCAAACGAGACCCTTTTACGGGATAATCCAGTGACCTATTTCGTGCGGATGGGGATCCAATTCTAAGTCGAAATGTAAACGCCGCTGCAGGCTACTTAAGCGGCGTTTTCTCGTTTCTTACTGGCAAACCTCACACAGAGCGTAGACGCCATTTGGATCGTTTAATTTCAATAATACTTTCAATTCGTTGGTGATCATGTGAAACGAACGAATAACAGCATGCTCTGTTGAATACACATCATTACTATGAGTAGGAAGCCATGCACTGACTTGCCCAAATAACTCTTGTAATATGATTTCTTCTGGTGTCTTTTCTCGTTCAATATAGAGAGTGTCATAATCGTGAAGTTCTGCCATGGTAGCGGCGGATTCGATTGCGTCAGACAAATAGCCTAGTTGATCGACTAGCCCGTGAACTTTTGCGTCGCTTCCCGTCCAGACACGCCCTTGAGCAACAGCATCAACAGATTGATAGCTTAGCTGACGAGATTCAGATACTAATTTTATGAAACTGTCATAGCTGTGTTCAATGTTCATCTGAATCAAATCACCAACGGCAGAGTCGAGTGCTCGCAATTGCGAAAGTCCGGAAAGTTCCGTTGTACCTACACCATCATTATAGATACCATATTCGTTCGCCACCTTGTCGAATGCCAAAAACATTCCATACACCCCAATGGATCCGGTAATGGTGGAAGGCGCAGCCCAAATCTCGTCGGCGTTGGCTGATATCCAATAGCCCCCAGACGCAGCATACGTACTCATGGATACAACGAGTGGCTTACCGGCTTGTTTTAATGCGATTAATTGCTCCCTAATGATTTCGGATGCAAACGCACTACCACCAGGTGAATCAACATGTAAAACGAGCGCTTTGACGTTATCGTTGAGTCTGGCTCTGCGAATTAGCTCTGCTGTGGAATCACCACCAATATCCCCCTCGTTTTGACGCCCATCCAAAATGGTACCTTTAGCAACAATCACAGCCACTTTGTCGGCCGGAACCAACTGGTCAATTTCGTTGGGCTGAGATACAGCGAGGTATTGATTCAAAGAAACATGTTGATAGCCACGAGTAGAGTCATCTGACTTAGCATAATCCTCCATATGTTCGGCAAACTGCTCTCTCGTTATGAGTCCATCGACCCATCCATTATTCAATGCATACTGTGCAAAACTACCGTTCACTTGTGATATTTTTTGATTTAGTACGCTGAGTGATTCATCAAAATTTGTCACTTCAAATTGCCGATTGCTTGCAACTGTCTGTTTATATTGGTCCCAGAGAGATTGTATCCACGCGATGTTTGCAGCCTTAGCCGCATCCGACATGTCGCTTCTCAAATAGGGTTCGACTGCACTTTTGAATTCTCCAACACGAAACACATGGGCTGTAATATTAAATTTCTCTAATGCCTCTTTATAATAATTTTTGTATCGGCCATAACCATCAAGGATCACGCCTCCCATTGGATGCAGGAATATGTTGTTAGATTTCGAAGCCAGATAATATTGAGTTTGGGTAAAGTAATCGCCCATTGTATGAACGGTTTTTCCGGCCGCTTGAAAGCCAGCAAGTGCTTGGTTAATTTGATATAGTTTATCCAGTCCGCCACGGTTTAATTTGTGGAGGTCCAATACTATGCTGGTAATTCTGTCGTCTTTGGATGCACGTTCAATTGCCGTAAGCACATCTGACAGTAAAACTTCGTTGAACTGTTGTGGTCCAATACCTATATTGCTTTCTAATTGTTTTATTGGGGAGATAAATTGTTTTTGGATAACCAGATTGCCTTCCAAATTTAATACTAATGCGGTTTCTGGCTTAAGTTCGTATGTTTCCTCGCCACCGAAAAGTGCAGAAAACATGATAATTGCAAATAGAAATATAAAAATATTGAGTAAAGCATTCCTTACGAAACGTAGAATACTCGCAAAAAAGTGAAACAGATGGCGAAATAATCCGCGATTGTTTGACATAAAATAACCTTAAATCAGTGAGTTCTCGCCTAATATAACCCATGCAAAGCAAAAATAGTACCAGTGCACGGTTTCAAATAATTGAATTGTTACACTATTGTATAAATGAGATTAATGTTGTTAACATAGTCAAACGCTTGTTTGAATTTTTGAAGGTGCCTTGTGACAAATCAAAACTACCCGCATTTATTTCAGCCGCTTGACCTAGGATATACTCAGTTACGAAATAGAGTATTGATGGGGTCAATGCACATTGGACTCGAAGAGGAGCCAAACGGTTTTGAAAAACTAGCCGCATTTTATGCAGAGAGAGCAGCCGGGGGTGTCGGGCTGATCGTGACCGGAGGCGTTGCGCCAAACCGTGCTGGTTGGGTGATGCCGTTCGCTGCAAGGATGGCAAATAAACGCCATGTTAAGGAACACAGTGTCATCACTGACGCAGTTCACAAACATGGAGGAAAGATCTGTATGCAAATCCTTCACACCGGCCGTTATGGTTATCACCCTTTACTTGTTGCGCCTTCTGCGATTAAGGCCGGTATAAACCCTTTTAAACCCAGAGCGTTAACTCGCTGGGGCATCAAAACTACCATTTCGGACTACGCGAGCAGTGCAATGCTTGCCCAAAGAGCCGGATATGACGGGATTGAGGTGATGGGTTCTGAGGGATATTTGATCAATCAATTTTTATGTCCAAAAACCAACAAAAGAACAGACGAGTGGGGTGGCAGTTTTGAGAATAGAGCGCGTTTCGCCCTAGAAACAGTCAAAAAAATTCGAGAAAAGGTTGGTCATGAGTTTATTATCATCTTTCGATTATCTATGCTGGATTTGGTAGAAGAAGGGCACGAATGGGATGAGGTGGTTTGGCTAGCTAAGCAGCTTGAAAGTGTCGGTGTGACAATCATTAACACTGGAATTGGTTGGCATGAATCGAAAGTGCCCACCATCGCCACTATGGTACCGAGAGGTGCATTCACTTGGGTGACCGAACGATTAAAGGGGGAAGTGTCTATCCCCCTTATCACAACCAACCGAATTAATACCCCCGAACTTGCGGAGCAAGTATTGGCTGATGGTCATGCTGACATGGTATCCATGGCACGCCCATTTTTGGCGGACGCTGATTTTGTTAATAAAGCCGAAAATGGGAAGTCCAATGAGATTAATACCTGTATTGCTTGTAACCAAGCGTGTCTCGATCACGTGTTTCAGAAAAAACGGGCATCTTGTTTGGTGAATCCTCGTGCAGGGTATGAAACAGAACTCAATTTTACCTTGACCAAGCATGCAAAACGCATTGCCGTTATTGGTGCTGGCCCCGCAGGTTTAGCCTTCAGTTGTTATGCAGCCGAAAGAGGGCACAACGTGAGTTTGTTTGATGACAAAGAGATTATTGGCGGACAGTTTAACTACGCCAAGCAGGTTCCAGGTAAAGAGGAATTTTATGAAACCTTGCGTTATTTTGGTGTTCGTCTTGAGCAAACTGGGGTAGACGTAAATCTAGGAAGCAGAATGTCAGTTGATGACATCGTAGCCATGAACTTTGACGAAGTTATCCTAGCGACAGGAATTCACCCTCGTGAGATTGACCTTGAAGGGCTGGAACACCCTAAAGTGATGAGTTACCTTGATATCTTGCGTGACCACAAACCGGTCGGTGAATCGGTGGCAATTATCGGTGCTGGAGGAATTGGTTTTGATGTGGCGGAATTCATATTAGCAAAGCCAGGCTTAGTTAATGATATTGACGCTTGGTTGGATACTTGGGGTATCGACAAAAGCTACACCAAGCGCGGCGCGCTGAAAGCTCCTCACTCGGTTGAAATCAGCAAAAAGGTGTATCTGTTGCAACGTAAAATGAGCAACGTTGGATCGGGTTTAGGAAAGACCACAGGCTGGGTACACAGAAAGTCATTAAAGGCGCACGGTACAGAAATGATAGCGGGATGCCAGTATCTTAAAGTTGACGATCAAGGGCTTCACATTGAAGTCAACGGCGAGCCTCGGCTTTTGGCGGTTGACAATGTGATTGTTTGCGCCGGTCAAGTGCCAAATCGTGATATGTTTGACGCGTTGAAGGCGAACGGAGTCTCAACTCACTTGATTGGTGGTGCTGATGTTGCAGCCGAGTTGGATGCAAAACGTGCGATTAGGCAGGGTGCTGAGCTCGCATCTATCATTTAATTTTTTTATGTCTACTATGAAATAAATTGACTGTTTGGCCTTTCTAGTGAGTGTTGTTAACTCATTAGAAAGGCTCTTATGACTTCCCTCTACTACAGATTATCTCGTTATTTTTCAAAAACTCAAGCAGTTGATGGTATTGCGCCGTTGCTACTTCGCTTGTATTTAGCGCCCATCTTTATTATTGCCGGATACGGAAAATTAACGGCTTTCGATAGCACGGTGTATTATTTTGGCGAATACCTTAATATCCCGTTTCCAGCGCTTATGGTTACACTTGCTGGAGTCACCGAGTTTGTTGGTGGCATTCTCCTTCTAATGGGATTGGCTGTTCGGTTTGTATCGATTCCTTTAATGATTACTATGGCGGTTGCTGCAGTAACGGCACATTGGGAATTTGGTTGGCATGCATTACCAGAAAGCACACTGACTATGCCATGGGAATGGCGTACTGACCTTATTAACGAGGCCAGCGAACGGAAAGACATGATCCGTCATCTTCTTCAGAAACATGGTAATTATGAGTGGTTAACCGGTGCTGGCACCATTACCATTTTAAAAAATGGAGTTGAATTTGCTGCTACCTATTTCATCATGCTATCCGTGTTATTTTTCTCCGGTGGCGGGCGCTATGTTGGTTTGGATTACTGGATATCACAGTACTACCAAGGGAAGTCCTAAACACTGGTTATTCCATTGCTTTCCGAGTAATATGGGCGTCATTATTCGACGCCTTTTTGCGATTACCATCCGCTTTATTGGAAACACAATACCATGATCGATTTTCTATGTTCTCGCCAGTCCTCTCCTAAGTTAATTGCACCTGCACCCAGTCGTTTGACCCTTGAACGAATATTGCAGGTAGCCTTCACCGTCCCTGACCATGGCGCAATCAAACCCGTCCACTTTGTTGTTTGCCAAGATGACGGACTGACAAAGTTGGGTGAATTGTACGAGTCCGCGGCAATTGCTGAATCTATGCCGGAGAAAACCGTTGCTCGCGCTAAATCGATGCCAGCGAGAGCACCAATGGTGATTGCCGTCGCTTGTTGTTATCAAGAGCACCCTAAGGTGCCAGCGATAGAGCAAGCGCAATCTGCCGCTTGTTCCGTTTACGCTATGCAATTGGCATTAGAAAGTGAGGGGTTCGCGTCTATGTGGCGTACGGGCGACTTTGCGTACAGTGATACTGTCAAGCAGGGATTAGGGTTTGAGTCTCAACATGAAATAATTGGCTTTCTCTATGTTGGAACAGCGGCGATGGAAAAGGGGGAGCGGAGAAGTTACAGCAATTATACCCAACATATTACTCACTGGTCGTGATTAACCAAATGGTCAACCTCGTTTGTCATCAGATTGATGTTGAACTGTGAGCTGCAAAGCAATAAAACGAGGTTTTCATTTTTAATCTGATACAGCTACTGGCAAGTGACTCCGCCGCTACTTTCAAGTGTCAGTATTATTCGTTTATTGATTTCGTTATTGGTGACATAGCCGCAACGATTGATGTATTGCTCACCATCGCTTGTAATGAATGTATATTGATAAGTCCCATCCTTTGGTTGAGATAAGGAATAATGGAGTGTATTGGATTCTCCGGGATAAATAGCGCCAAAATCTAACCAGCTACTCGGTAATTTCACTAGTGCCGTTGTGAGCCGTGTTGTTGACTTGTTGACTACCGTTACGCTGGGCAATACATAGAACATCAAATAATAGAGGGCTGTGATTATGGCAAATGCAACGGAAGCAAGCGTCATCAACAGTTTTGTGGTTTTTGTTATTCTCATTCTTCTCATTATTCTCACTATTGTCATCGGTCTAATGACTACCACCGCAATTTATTCGTTGAAGCCACGCGTACCATAGCAGAGTCAGACTTGTGTCGCACGCCCTAGTAAACCATATAGCTAATCCCGCTTGGTGAAAAACAGAAAACAACCCAACCCGATGTTTGCCTGTTTGTACTTCCCTGAGATCCCCTAGGCAATCAGTCTAGTTAACCAATATTCTGTTAAGCGTTCATCATATTCATTTTCATTAATCATTGTTGTTAGGATAAATGCCCTATATTTCTCATATTTTTAGAGACTTCTTCCTAATCTACATTAACAAAATTACAACATATCGAAAAGCTTGTACCATTTTTCTCGACTATTATAAGAGTTCGTTTTTAGTTAATTCACCAATCGTTGAGGGTGATATGAAACAAACCAATAACCAAATCTCCGATAGTCACTTTATTTTGACTGCTGAGTTGAACACGGCAGGAGTTTCAGGGATTCAAACATTTCGCATGTTAGATAACGACGGTGTCTTGATTGCCGATTCTCAGGAAAATCATCTAGCACAAGACACTGCTATCAAAATTTTAAGTACCATGCAGTTTATTCGTGTTCTGGATGAGCGAATGGTAGCCGCGCAGCGTCAAGGTCGACTGAGTTTTTATCTTGCGTGCACTGGGGAAGAGGCTGCTGTAGTAGCCAGTGCTGCCGCCCTCGAGGATGACGACATGATTATGTCTCAGTACCGTGAACAGGGCGCGTTAGCCTATCGGGGCTTTACCATAGATGCCTTTATGAATCAGCTGTTTAGTAATGAGCTTGAACACAACAAAGGTCGGCAAATGCCCATTCATTATGGGAGTAAAGACCATCATTTTATGACAATCTCATCACCACTCGGTACACAAATTCCACAAGCGGCAGGGTACGCCTATGGACAAAAATTAAATAAAATTTCCTCTGTTACCCTTTGTTATTTTGGTGAAGGTGCAGCATCTGAGGGAGACTTTCATGCAGGATTGAATATGGCTGCAGTTCACGGAGCTCCGGTCATTTTCTTTTGTCGAAATAACGGTTACGCCATTTCAACACCATCGCGAGAGCAATTTGCTGGTGACGGAATTGCCTCACGCGGTATTGGCTACGGCATTGCAACGATTCGCGTGGATGGTAATGATGCTGTCGCTGTCTTTAATGCGGTTCGTAAGGCGCGGATATTCGCTTTGGAGCAGAATCGTCCAGTCTTAATTGAGGCCATGACGTACCGTTTAGCGGCACACTCAACATCTGATGATCCCTCTAGCTACCGCTCACTGGAAGAGGAAGCAATCTGGCGCGAGCGAGACCCAATACGGCGATTTAAGCAATGGTTAATTCATCAACAATGGTACGACGAATCTGATGAGGCTGAGCGTTTGTCTCAATTGAAAGCGGAAGTGCTTAATGCCATGAAAACCGCAGAGAAAGTTCCTGTATGTGCAATTGATGACCTAGTGACCGATGTGTATGCCGAGGTAACGCCTCAGCTCAAACAACAGCTAGATGAATTGAAGGAACACATTGCGCAATATCCTGAGCTATACCCCAAAACGTCAGGGAGGTTATAGTCATGGCTGAAATGAATCTACTACAAGCGGTCAACCAAGCCTTAGTGACTGCTATGAAAAAGGAACAAAGTGCGGTTGTCTTTGGCGAGGATGTTGCTCACTTCGGTGGGGTATTTAGAGCAACCTCAAACCTCAAAGAGTTGTTTGGCGGTGATCGTGTCTTTAACACACCTATCGTAGAGCAGGGCATTATTGGATTTGCAGCAGGTTTAGCGTCTCAAGGTTCATATCCAATCGCAGAAATCCAATTCGCTGATTATATTTTTCCTGCGTTTGATCAGATAGTGAATGAAATCGCCAAATTCAGATATCGTTCAGGTGGGCAATTTGATTGTGGCAACTTGACGATTAGGACACCGTATGGTGGTGGAATTGCTGGCGGGCATTATCATTCTCAATCACCTGAAGCCTTCTTTACTCATGTACCGGGGATTAAAGTCGTTATCCCGAGAGATCCGTATCAAGCGAAAGGTTTGCTGTTGTCATCAATCTTTGACCCGAATCCCGTGTTGTTCATGGAGCCAAAGCGCCTATATCGAGCTGCTGTTGGTGAAGTACCCGAAGACGATTATCGCATTTCTCTGGGAGAGGCTGAAGTTGTTCAATCGGGCAATGATATCACGCTTGTTGGTTGGGGAGCGCAGATGGAGTATTTGCAAAAAGCGTCACAACTTGCTGAAAAAGAGGGGATTTCATGTGAGGTGATTGATTTGCGCACGCTACAACCTTGGGATAGAGACACCGTGTGTCAATCCGTAAAAAAAACTGGGCGTCTGTTGGTCAGCCACGAAGCACCGTTAACGGGTGGTTTCGCCGCAGAAATTGTCAGTGAAGTTCAGCGCCAATGTTTCCTTCACTTGGAGTCACCTGCGGAACGCGTTTGTGGTTTGGATACACCATATCCACTGGCCCATGAAAAAGAATACATGCCAGATCAATGGAAGCTGTTCGAAGCAATCAAGCGTAGTGTCAATTTTTAGGAGTCTTTAATGAAAGCATTTTTAATGCCCGATATTGGTGAAGGAATTGTTGAATGTGAAATCCAACGGTGGTTAGTGGCCGAAGGGGACTACGTTACCGAGGATCAAGCGGTTGCTGAAGTGTTGACCGACAAAGCTGCTGTCGAAATATCAAGTATGTACAGCGGGCGTATTCATCAATTACATTACTCTGAAGGTGATATGGCAAAGGTTCATGAACCGCTCTTCACTATTGATGTTGATTCTGACAGCGAAGTCGTTGAGTCCGAAAAACCGGAAACAGATATCTCACCAAAAGAAAGTTATCAGCCAGCCAATAAAACAATGGAAGAACCGTTTGTTTTGCCAGACATCGGTGAGGGTGTCACTGAGTGCGAGGTGATCAGTTGGCAGGTTAAACTGGGTGATCATGTGAATGAGGACCAGGTGGTTGTTGAAGTCTCAACAGACAAAGCCATTGTGGAAATTCCATCAAAATTCACGGGTACTGTGACTGCCATCCATGTTTTGCAGGGAGAAATCGCAAAAGTGGGTGAAGTACTCTTTGTAGTAGAAGTCGCCTCTGATGAATCGAACAATCAAGCAACTCAGGAACAAAACAGGGAATCTCATTCCTCTAATCAAAATCAAAACACTATTCAGAGTTCGGGGGGAAATGCTACCAGCCAAGCAAATGTGAAAACTAGTCATGGATCACATGGGAAACAACCCAGTGGAAAAGTGTTAGCGAGTCCTGCGGTAAGGCGAGTAGCGAAAGAAAACCAAATTTCACTTTCAGAGGTGGTGGGTACTGGCGAAAAAGGCAGAATACTCAAGCACGATGTGATGGCATATCTTGATGCAATTCAGTCGAACGGCTCCCTTGGGAGTTCGGAGAGTCATACTGTCAACGAGGCCACTATCAAAACTGACGTCATTGAACAACCTATGTCTCATATCCAAATGGCAATGGCACGACAAATGCTGCGTTCCGTCAATACAATCCCGCATTTCACTGTGTCGGATGAGGTTGAAATGGATGAGCTAATGGCACTTCGCGAATCATTGAAACCGAGCTTTGTTGAAAGGGGAACCAAGTTGTCTATCATGCCATTGTTTATCAAAACGTTATCGGCAGCCTTGTTAGACTACCCAATCGTGAACGCACGTATCACTGAAACAAATAATTCAATAGCCTTTCTACCACATCATAATATTGGCTTTGCGGTGGATTCACCATCAGGTTTACTTGTACCCAACATTAAAAAAGTTGAGA
Source organism: Alteromonadaceae bacterium (assembly GCA_964230195.1). Lineage (GTDB taxonomy): Bacteria > Pseudomonadota > Gammaproteobacteria > Enterobacterales > Alteromonadaceae > CAXRGH01. The sequence continues at coordinate 3,191 of CAXRGH010000096.1, read as the reverse complement.
GCCTAAGTTTAGAAGAGGTAGCGGTTGAGTTTAACCGCTTAGTTGAGGATGCGCGTGCTGGTAAGTTAATGCCCAAAGATATGCAGGGAGGGACTATCACACTTTCCAATGTGGGTGCTTTGGGTGGCATCACTGCGACGCCAATTATCAACTATCCAGAAAGTGCCATTGTTGCTCTCGGTAAAGTACAGAAACTCCCAAGGTTTGATGATACAGGCTCTGTTGTTGCCAAGCATATCATGGCGGTAAGCTGGTCTGGCGATCATCGACTACTCGACGGAGCCACCATGGTACGTTTCAATAACCTTTGGAAAGAATTGATTGAGAATCCACGCTTGATGTTGGCCAAACTTCGCTAACTGACCACTGGTCAGTTGGTGTTTTTTTAATGTTTTTTTAAATTTTAATGTTGTGAACGTTGTTTATTTTCTTTGAAGTGTCTCTAAATGCTGTGAATGTTCATTATCCGCCTTTTTCTTGTGTTGATTTTGGTTTCTGAGTGAGGAGATAAAAGGAATGGTTGCCGTTAGTCTTGCTATGATATGCTCGTTAACAAGTTTTAAGAAGGATTAATAACTATGTTGAGTTACCGTCACGGGTATCATGCGGGTAATCATGCTGATGTGTTTAAACACCTTGTTCAATTTCAATTGATTTCCCACTTAAAAAAGAAAGCTAAGCCATTTATATACCTCGATACCCATAGTGGCGGCGGTCGATATGACCTTTCCTCAGATTTTGCAAATAAAACCGAAGAGTATAAGACTGGTGTCGCTCCATTGTTGGAACAGAGACTTGGACAAAATTCCCTTGCTGAGTTTGTGTCGTTTATAGATTCGTATTTTGAGCAAGGGGTTTATCCAGGCTCTCCAGAGGTAGCAACAGCGCTAATGCGAGAGCAAGACCGTGCTATTTTGATGGAAAAACATAACAGTGAGATTCAGGTCCTCAAAGGTAATTACTTCCGAGATGAAAGGGTAGCGATCCATCATAGAGACGGTAACGAAGGCCTCGTAGGATTGGTTCCTCCTGCCATAAAGCGAGGATTAGTATTGATGGATCCAGCCTATGAATTACCGGGAGATTACCAGCTTGCAGCGAAGACAGTAAAAGCAAGTTATAAAAAATGGGCAACAGGCACCTACGCTGTTTGGTATCCAATGCTAGCGAAGGCGAAAGATCACGATGCCATGATGCAAAAGGCGTTTTCTGATCCGCTTTTTAATTCGTGTGTTGTGTTGAGGTTTTGGGTGCAGTCTCAGCCACTGGATACCGGTATGTATGGTTCTGCAATGATGGTAGTAAATCCACCATGGCAATTTGCCGAGCAAATGGAAAGCAAGTTATCAGAGTTGCTATCCTTAATTGGCGGTCCGGACGGCGGCTTTTCCATTGATTGGTTAGTCAACTCGGAACAATGACGTGATTGAATCTCGATCGCTTCAACATTTTTATATCCCTGAAGAGCAATCGATTTATTTGCTCTCTCGCCGCGATGCTAAACGGCTCAAACGTTGGTTTAACCTTTGTGAACGTCAATTAAATGCATTGGGGTATTCGGACGTTGAAATGATTGGTCAGGGCGCCTACGGATTTGTTTTTAAGGGCGAGTCAGCCAGCGGTCGCTCTCAAGTGTTCAAATTTTCCCGCATTGATTTACCGCCAAACGTTCAGGATAGACTTGAAGACGAGGCAGAGATGTTAGCATTTGTGCAACATCCGAATGTACCAGCGTTTCGTGAATACCAAAGAGCGAAAGGTCAGCGCATATTGGCGATGGATTATGCACGTGGCGAAAACTTGGAAACAATTTCGTTAAAGGTTGGTCGCCTGCCTGTTGCTGATGTCTTAACAATTGGTGCACAGTTACATTCTATATTCATGGAGCTGCGAAACTTCGAATTGGAAAACGCCAGAAAACCCATTGTGCATGGTGATGTCAAACCGAGTAATGTGATGTGGGACGAAGATAAACGTCAAATAGCAATGATTGATTGGGGATCGTCAGTGTTTGCTCAACTCGATGAAAGGGGCGAGCCAGTGGTCACAAATGTAATGCAGTTAATGTCTGACGGTTTGCAAACGTCTAACGCGCGCCTAGGAGATGTCTATTTTATTGGCAATGAGCAATTGAATGGCAGCCTCTCATCCCCTCGATTTGATGAACAAGGCATTGCGAGTACTCTGTATGCTCTAGCCTCTGGGCAGTCTTGTCGATTTGCCCGTCATATTATCCGCCCATGCACTCTCGGCTTACCAAAAGAATTTGCTCGAACCTTAGAAGCAATGCTGAGTGACGACCCTCAAGAGCAACGTCGTGGTGGTGATTATTTTATGCGACACATGCCCAGAATGGGTAATATGATCTGCCGCGAACCAGCGCCTCCTGCAGAAAGTCGCCTTCCTGTTGTTATTAATCCTGATGCTGTTATTGATACGGTAGTTTATTCTTCACGAAAGTCATTTTTGAGAGGCAATACTGCCGACGTGTTACCTACCACAATCAATGACGCTCAATTTGAACGCTATTACAAACACTATTTACAAGGCATGGGTGACACGGAAAAAGCCTTTATTGCAGCTGTCAGTCGTTTGGGGAAATACCCTATTATGGGTGGTTTGGCATTCCGCTGGGCTGATGGAACAGTTGATGTTGATTCTGAGCTATCGTTATTTGATAAAACATTGGAGCCAGCGTTCGCGAGCGCAGTAAATAATGTGATTACCTTAGCCCAAGCAATTACCTCTGAAGGGGTCTTCAAATCGTGCATGTTTGATGCTCGTCGCACCATACATTTGTCACGCAGTGATTCTGCAGAAGCGTTTGTGGTGCCCGACGATGTCCATTTGAGTTATGAGGTGAGTCGCATACCAGATGGCGACGTGATAGGGAAGACACATTCGTATTTTGAAGACGGAGATGATCCAGACGAGCAATTACAGCTCCCCAAAGGGATTGTAGACACAGTATCAAAGCTCAACGAAATTCAGCATTCAGGTTGCATCATTTATGAGGTGCTTGAAACCCATTTGAAGATTCATAACTACTTTTGTTTAAATGACGATGACAAGGCCGCTGAGTTTGAGGGATTGCTGGATCAACTGTTGGTCTATGTATCGGAAATCGACAGCTTAGGAATTGCGGGCTATATGAAACTGCCGTTTAAAGCCACTCGGCAGTTCCCATTGGT
>CAXRGH010000095.1:0-5764 GCA_964230195.1 Alteromonadaceae bacterium | reverse complement strand
TTCATTATCACCTGGCCATCTATGCTGGATCTTAATACTGAAACCGGCGCCGCCCTGTGATCCGAAAATGTATCGACAAAATATTCGTAATCCGGCGAAACCCAAGTGTCATGCTCTCTCACTTCTGGGGTTAAAAGTGTCATCTCAGATCCGTCTAGATTTATCCGATACAAGTTTCTCAAATATGGATCTGAAGTTTTGTCGACACCCGATGCCTCGAAAAATACAACGCCATTTTCCTCATCAAGTCCTCTTATCGCTCGAACCGTAAACGTACCTTGGGTGATTTGATTGATTAACTTACCGGTGCGTTTGTCATGTAAATAAAGGTGTTGATATCCGTCTTTCTGTGACGTCCAGATTAGCTTATCTTGCGAGGTAAATAGGCGAAACGTCTTAACCCATGGGTCAATAAACTGATCATCAGTGTCCTGGATCAGGGTTTCAACTTTCGCGCTTTGAGCATCAACCGCTCTTAAATAATACTCTCTGTTTCCTCTGCGTCTGTCATGATAGAAATATCGCTCACTTTGCCAATATCCCCACAATGCACTGCCGTAGTAGGTTTGCATAACAAATGGTGCATCAAGCTTTGTCGCCGTCGCTTTTTCTGTATCGATCAATACTAACTCAGCTTGCGGTAATACCGCATCCCCTGCTTGTGGGTAATAAAACTCCACTGTATTAACCGACATATCATTTTCAGCCAATGAATCCGTGAGAGTCAGTTTGTTAACGCCTTTTCTGTGAATACGGTACGTAATCGCGTAACGGCTTGAAGGTGACCATTCGATGGCAAGTTTTTTCTGTGGGTCAAAATCCTTATCGTTTAGGGTTTGCTCCGGATAAGGATGTATTGCGGCATAAGCTTTATCCTGATCACCATCGCTTGTTAATGGAACGCATTCCTGTGTATCCGTAGAGCACTGTTGCAAATTAAAATCGATACTTTTAATAAACCAATGTCCATCCGGTGAAATATTCTCTGGCAACTTTAATGCGCTTTCATCTTCGCGCTGACACAAATATTCATTAGCGTGAATGTCGCAAGCATATCCGATCTGTTTGAACGTAAATGACAACGTTTTACCGTCAAATTCAACGCTAGCTAAAGGCTTTGTGGGCCAATCGACTTCCTCACCAGACAACAAACTCAGTTGTTTTGCCACAGCTTGGCGGTCAAACAATCGTTTTTTTGTCGCTGAAACCGGGGCGATTCGATAGAAGACCTGTTCGGCCTTAATGGATTCCGCCTCGTACCAAAATAAACTGCCTTCTCCAAACCAATTTGGCGTTAAGTTCATATTTGTTACTTTGCCATTTAAGGATTCTGGCAAAAATTCTGCGGCTCGGGCGATACGCTCTTGGTTCGGACGTTCTACATATGTTGTGGTGGCGCATCCACCTAACATCAGGACTGCGGATACTAATAAAACCCTTTTCATGAGTCTCCCTCTTGCATAATTTGCTCTATTTCAGTGACCGTCCTCGGAGCGTCGATTGACAGATTTTCATGACCAAAATCTGTGATAAGAATATCGTCTTCTACTCTTACCCCCATGCCACGCCACCTTTCATCGACCTGCAAACAGTTGTTCGGAAAGTACAATCCCGGTTCAACCGTGAATATCATGTTTTTCTCAAGTTCAATCCAATCACCGTTAGACTTTCGATAGCTGCCAACATCGTGCACATCTAGCCCCATAAAATGACCGGTCTTATGGAGTGTAAAGGGTTTATAGGCTTCAGTTTGCCAGGCTTGGTCGAAGCTCATGTTCAAAATGCCTAAATCAATGAACCCCTGCGTTAGTACACGCATAGCGGTTGGGTATATTGAGTTCCAACTAACACCTGGTTTTAAACCCTCAATGGCAGCGTCGGTTGCGTCTAAGACCAGTTGATACAAATCTTTCTGCTGCGAAGTAAAACGGCCGTTGACCGGGTACGTTCGAGTGATATCGGCGGTATAATAGTTATATTCCCCACCCGCATCCACTAATACAAGTTCGTTGTCTGCGAGCGTTGAAGAGTTTACATCGTAATGCAAGCAAAAGGCGTTGTGTCCTGACGCTAATATGGTTGGATAGCCGACATCATTACAGCCCAATTCACTGATCCTTTTGTAAAAAGCGGCTGCCATTTCCTGCTCAGTTATTCCGGGGCGCGCCAGACGCATTAGTGTTTTGTGTCCCTCAACAGATGCTTTAGCTGCATTGCGAATCAAGGAAACTTCATGATCGTCTTTTACACGTCGAATGTTCTGAGTAATCGGCAAGACACTTTTGAGGTGACGAAAGCGTTTAACTTCGTCAAATTTCGCGCCCATTCGTTGCCGTTTTAACCAATCAAATACTCTGTCATCGAACCGACCCATTTCGTCGCTCCAATAGATGTCTGTTCGCTCTTCGAACAACAGCGGCAGTTTGGTGTCAATATCCTCAACGCTAAATGCTTGATCTGCCCTGTATTGCTCAATCGCGCCGCTCACTCCCGCTCTTTGAGCAAACCATACTTCTTGAAATTCATCTTTGGGTTGGACAAACATAGTGAATGGCTTCTCGTGCCGCGGTCTTATCACCAGCACCGCATCTGGTTGATCAAACCCGGTGAAATAGTAAAAGTCATGATCCTGCCGAAAACGAAAATTAATATTTTTGTTTCGAGTTACTTCTTTGTTACCCACCAGCACGACCACCGCATTGTCATCCAGTTGTGACATCAACCACTGACGTCGCTGCTTGTATATATCTGCATTACTTTGCATTTAACTGCTCCATGATTAACTGCGCGGCGGCTAAATCTTCTAGCGCGTGTCCCACCGACTTAAATACGGTAATGTCTTGTCTATTTCGCTCAAATACCGCCTCCCCTCGACATAACGCAAAAAGATCGGCGTGTACATCATTCGGTGTGATCAACCCATTGGCGATTGGAATCACGAGATCGCCAGTTTCCTTGCATGCAGTATCTAAATTATAGACAAACCATTTAGCTTTTTGGATGACCGCATCATCCGCCTCTCGCATATCCGGTCGATAGGCTCCAACGAGGTCAATGTGTTGACCTGGGCTAAGCCAATCACCAAAAATCAACGGCGTCATGGACATCGTTGCACAACTCACAATATCAGCGCCCTTAACCGCCTGTTCTAGTTCTTCAGCAGCGCTAAAACAGACGTTAGGTAATTTAGCGGCAACTTTTTCTATCACCGCTTTCGCTTTGCTAAGATCCCTTCCCCACTCCATGACCTGGCTGATTGGCCTAACCGCACAATGAGCAATTATCAACTCTGGGGCTAAGGTACCCGTACCAACCATACACAGAATTTCTGAATCATGACGTGACAAAAAACGAGACGCCAAAGCTGATGCCGCCGCCGTTCGTTTTGCCGTCAGAGTTGGCACATCAATAATAGATTTAACGCCACCTTTCACTGCATCCATTAAAACGTATGAGCCCTGGATAGAGGGTAAGTTAAATTTGTCTGCTTCCGGTACTACCGTTACGAGCTTGACCCCAATATCCGCACCAACTTGCCAACTTGGCATCAGCAATAATGTTGTTTCTCGTTCACAACTTGGGTTTGGAATATCAAAGTGTTGTCGGACAGGCGTCGAAATTTCACTGGCAAATGCCTGCTGTAATTTATCGACTAAGTCCTTTGGTTGAATCAGTTGTTGAATTTGTTCTGAGTTTATAAACACACGTCTCTCACTATACTTCTTCTAGAGGTTTATCAAAAACTTGGACCAAGGTTCGTCGCTTCATTACTTGGTTAAACCACAACAAACCAATGCTCGTTAATACGCCTATCAGGGCAAAAATCAGCCACATCGTTTCAGGTTGTCCAAGTTCTTTGGCGACGTAGCCGTAACCCCAACCAGACAACAAACCAGCGAACAGGAAACCCAACGCCATTGAAATGAAGTAGTAACCCATATAGAGCGCAGCATCACTTTTCGGCGCGATAGAGGCAACGTACTCTTGACTCTTTGGGGATGTAATCATCTCTCCAAATGCCATCATTATGATGGCCACAACGACAACAGTCCCAGATATAGCAACGGAACGAGTCAACAGTAATGAAACCATACCTAAAGAAAACACCAGCACACCGGCGACTAACACATTGATAGTCCTAAAGCGTTGGCAAATAACACTCACAACCACTTGTGCAATTACGATGCTGGCGAAATTAAGATTTATCAGATATTCAGGGTTTATTTGACGGTATTGCAGAATCCAAGTGGTGGCCAATTGGTCTAAATCAGTCGTCCCAACCGAAGATATAAAGGCGTTGATTTCATGCTGAGGCACGGCCAATTTCAAATGCAGAAGCTTTTCTGCTAACTCAGCGGCGCTATAGCCACTGCTACCACTTGTCTGCAACAAACCAACAATGTTTTCTTTGTTTACCGAAGCAAAAAACTCAGTAAGACTTGGAGAAATTGAATTAATCATATTCACTAGATCCGCCGTATTGACAAAGTCACGAATGTACAGCGGCAAGGTATAAAACATCTGGTTGTATATCGTCCAAAACCCCGTTAACAACACCAGATACAGGGTAAAGGGCAAATTGGAAATGATCACGGGCTGTTGATACCAACCCCCTCCAGGCTGTTTAATCAATATCGTCCAAGCAAAATTAAACACGCACCAACCAAAGATCATTAAAAACGCAGTGGAAAATGAAACTACGTTTGTTCCCGCCAACATTAGCAATACAATGCAGGGAAACATCAACAGTGCGAAACGCCCATTACCAAGCACTTGCTGAGCATTAGTTAACACTTCAGATAACGGGGCTCGACTAGGCTCAACTTTAGGTTCTTTATAGAAAAACAATACCGGAATAAAGTTAAGTGCAATCCACAATGCCGACATCACAAATACTGCGTCCCAACTGATCGCTCTCACATAGCCAGCGACAAGAGGACCAATAAAGCCGCCTATATTGACCATAGTGTAAAAAATACCAAAACCTAACCCGCGGTTTTTATCGTTTGTAGCGCGGCTTATGGTGCCTACAACAACAGGCTTAAAACATGCAGCGCCCAGTGCAACCATTGAAAAGGCAACGAAAAACGACGAAAAACTCTGCGCCTGGCCAAGCAAATAGTAACTAGGCGTCATAATCAAAAACGAAAATATAAACATTTGCTTGTATCCATAACGGTCCGCCAAAGCACCCGTTAAAACCGGTAGCAGATACAAAAAAAAAGGAATGATCCCCTGCAAAGCGCCTCGTTGACCGTCGGTAAAACCGACACCGCCCTGTTCTACTGGGGTTGTCATGTAAATTGAGGAAAGCGCAAAAAAGCCATACCACGCCAAACGCTCAAATATTTCCATCGTGTTTGCTACATAAAATGCAGACCCAAAAGATGACATGTTAGTTGTTTGTCTAGTCACCTAAATTCTCCTGATTCATCACTTGACTTACATATTGTATACAATATACGTTATTGTCAATAATCAAAAAGAGTCAATTTATTTATCCTTAAGGTAGCTACTATGAAAATCATGACACTACTGCATTTGCTAACTGCAGTATTCTTACTCACTCTTCTTACCGGTTGTGAAAGCGTCACCACGGAAAAGAGTGAAGTTAAAGCGGACGTACCCAGCCCCTCTGAACTGGCGGTCGACATCACTGTCAATGGCCGAACCTCGAATTTAAACCACATAGATATTAAGCACATTGGTAAGACGATTCCGGATACTTACAGCAATGGTAAAATCTCTAATAGTCCAGGTTATG
>CAXRGH010000094.1:0-2918 GCA_964230195.1 Alteromonadaceae bacterium | reverse complement strand
GCCTCATAATTTCGAACGGTTCGATTATCCAACGCATAAGCATGACTCCAATCCATTAGATTTTCGTCATCGTCATACCACACATAAGACTTTGTAGGTTGAACAAGATTGTCGGCCTCTGCGCCAACATCAAGCTCAGACTGAATATGATTAACCGTCAGCGACAATTTATCGATGGGATGGATTTGCTGAGGTTGCACACCCGGCGCACGAATCTGGAACAGTTGACCACGAAGCAGCAGATCATATCGACTCACACCACCCGTATCGTATAAGTCTAAATTTTTCAGTAAGGTATCCACACCCGCATTAAACAATGCCAATGCATGGGCCTCTTCTGTTACACGATAATAATCGTACAAACCAAACATGGCGAAAATAAACCCATTGAGAATGTGCGCAGGCGGCAACACTGCCACTTCTTCGTACCATGCGTTACCGGCACTGTCGCGATAGGTTACCCCACCCTCATCAATGCCGTAGTCAAACGCAGCCAGCGCACTTTTTGCAGCCGCGAGGTATTTAGGATTATGTTGAATTTGGTTTGCGCGTAACAAACAAGAAATGGCACGCCCTTGTGTCATTGCGCTTAGCCAAGGTGATTGCGCGCCAAATATTTCATTAGAAAAGTCGAGTGTCCACACACCGAACCCCTGCGCTGTGGTTTGCTGGTTGTCTACTAACCAATCGGCGTGGCTAATCACAATATCCGAATACACCTGATCTTCCGTTTGAACATACCCGCCAAAGTAACCAATGCAACGCCCAGCAATAAAAGTAGGATGGTAAATATCAATCAACTGTCCGTTATTTAACAAGGTTACGTTGTTTTCATCATTCGGACCAATCACAGTGCCATCGTTATCTAGGCGTTGGATCGCAGAAGGAAAATCAAGATAAATATGGTCGTCGAATTCAGCGGTATATTGAATGGGCTCTAGCGTCACAGGCACAACCCCAATTTCGACGATATCTGTACTCACTCCGCCTTCATTATCGGTCACACTCAATTCAAAAGTGAGCGTCTTTTCATCCTGAACAGGCGGTGAGATAAACTCAGCGTGTGCTGCATTAGCTGCGCTAATTTCCACCTCAACACCGCTTAATTGCCGCCACTGATACGCCGCAATATTGCCGTCGTTATCCGTGCCTGAGCCTTGCAAATTAACACGAATTTCCTCGTACACTTGCCGAGTATTACCCGCATTTGCCTCGGGTAACGCAGTAACAGGAATTATCGTGACATCCACAATGTCAGTGGCGCTCGCACCATGTTCGTTGGTGACGGCCAACTGGAAAGATAAAGTGAGTTGCTCTGTGGTAACAGGGGCTTGAAATACAGCAGATAATGATTCGGTTTGCGTTAAAGAAACCGATTCTCCGGCAATTTGACGCCAACGATACTCCCTTATGCCTGACTCGCTTGTTCCCTGCCCCAAGAGCGTGACCGATGTCATCTCGTCGGCTTGAAAATCGGTTCCTGCATCAGCGATGGGTACATCATCGGTTGAGCCGCTAGGTTGAGACTGAGTATCGTTAGAACCTGAGCAAGCCACTAAAACAGACGCGAAGCCCACACTTAACATACGCTTTGAAATGCTATTCAAAATGATGATTTCCCTATTTATCAGATAATTAAGACGCTATTTTCGCGCTATCATAACGCAAAAAACACAGATGAAAGTGTCAAAATAAAGAAAGTTTTCACCCCATTTAAGATGATTACGTTATAGTGCAAAGCATCAATCGTTCACAGTACTACTCGACGGTTTAGAACACCCAATCGTTCACAACATGGTTTCGTTCATCAGGGAGCTTATATGAAACGGACATTCGTTATCGCTGCGATGCTTTGTTTGTTAGTAGCAAATGAAGTCACGGCAGAATTTTTCTTAGCCATTTTTGTGGGCAACATAACTTTTGCGGATGCCTTCGCGCTTTCCTTTGGCTCGGTGCACCTTGATTCATTCATAAAAAGCAGCGCCGTAAGAGCGATTCCCTTCACCATTTTTGTTATTTCACTGTTCTATTTAAAAACCCGTTCAAAGGCCGACCGCGGCTTTTTATGGATAATGCTAGGGCTTATTTCCACCTCCCTTTTCAGCGCCTATTGGGGCATGCAGCACGCCTTTTTCACAGACGCCCGTGCCTCTTCAACAGGGGCCTTAGTGCTCTTTTTTGCGCCTTTTTGGACAGGTGTATTTTATGCAGTCGCCTTTATTGTATACAGCGCTATTATTCACGCGATTCGGAATAAGCAAGCATAGAGGAAGCGATAAAGCTTAAAAATCAAACATTTAGCATTATAACTACGAATACGACTCCCTTTTTCTGGAATATTGGCATTAGCTCGAATTTCTTACTAGCTAAAACCCTACTTTTGACGTGATAATACTGCTGAATTTAACCCTTAATGCTGGAACGATCACCTTGGATATCAGTGAAATTATTTGGATTAATAAATTAGTAGATTGGAGCAAAGAATACAGCGTAAGCCTTATTTGGTCTGTTGTAACCTTGGTTTTGTATTTGTTCATCACTCGATTAGCATTACCGAAAATAGAACAAAAGGTCGATCAAAGTAATCTAAAAGAGGATGCCACAAAAAAGGCCTATCACACTGTTCGGTTACTAATGGCAACAATGTCCGTTGCTTTTCTTCTGCTTATTTGGGGTATTGACTTTAGCGGTTTATTGGTACTTTCAACATCATTAATTACCCTAACGGGTGTCGCTTTATTTGCGAGCTGGTCTCTTTTGAGTAACATCACCAGCTATTTCATTTTGCTCTTCCAGAACTCTTTTAGAAGAGGAAACTTTATTCGTATCATTGATGTCGATAATTATATTGAAGGCTATATTGCAGAGGTGAACCCGTTTAATACCAAGTTAATAACAGAAGATAGGGAAATTGTGGT
>CAXRGH010000093.1:0-9538 GCA_964230195.1 Alteromonadaceae bacterium | reverse complement strand
CCTCACCTTTAGTGCCGAAAACCTAGCGTCATGGATGAGTTTAGATACTGACACGGGAACGATTAGTGGCGTTGCAACAAGAGACGTCGTCGGACTCATTGATAACCTATCGATTATTGTGTCTGATGGCGAACTGACAGCACAGATAGATAATCTAATCCTTGAGGTAATTGACCCGAACGTGGCACCAGAAGCGCAAGACCAATCGGTTGTCGTGGCTGAAGATAGTGTCATTGCTATCACTGCCGCAGTGGAAGATGTTAACGGAGATGCGTTGTCATTATCACTGACTTCGCCAGCCGCCAACGGCATTGTGGTTGTAACGGATGAAACGTTTATCTACACACCAACTGCTGACTTCAATGGCAATGACCAGTTCTCCTATGAGGTCAGTGATGGCTTGTTGACTGCCTCGGCTACCGTATCGATCACGATTAATGCGGTGAATGATGCCCCTGTGATTGCGGGTACACCAGTTAATTTCGTTAATGCAGATGATACGTTTGAGTTTACACCGTCTGTTGAGGACGACGGAGATTCGTTAACATTTATTGTCAATAACTTGCCTGAATGGGCGACTTTTGATGCGTCAACTGGCCAAATTAGTGGTCAGCCAGATGTTGGGGATGAAGGTCAATACAATGACATTCAAATTGCTGTGTCTGATGGTGACATCAACACGGTAATGGAAGCTTTCTCAATTACAGTCAATGTTATCAATACAGCGCCAGTTGCATTACCGTTGAGTATCTTGACTCAAGAAGATGAAGCCCTCGTCTTTGCAATCCTTGGCGAAGATAGGGAAAACGATGAACTGACGCTTTCTATAATAACTCAACCATCACAAGGTAATGTCAGTATCGCGAGTAATGGTTATTTGTCATACGTACCAAACGATAATTTCAATGGTGAAGACAGCTTTACCTATCAATTGAATGATGGCGAACTGAACTCAACTGTTGAAACGGTAACGATTGATGTTGCTTCAGTGAATGACGATCCAATGGTTGCCTTTGATAGTTTAACGTTCGATGGTAACACCGAAGGAACGTATTTATTGGATGTACTTGCCAACGACACTGACGTTGACTCCGAGCAATTAACACTGTTGGGAGCAAGCGCCACCGCAGGCTCAGTTGCAATCATTGACAACCAACTTGAGCTAACACTTGAAACTAGCTCGAATACAACTGTATTGGTTCGTTATGGAGTGAGCGACGGTGCCGGTGGTTCAGACGTTGGTTATGCACTAGTCGAAGTTTCAGCACCGCTCTTAGTTGGGGCACCAATTCTCACTTTACCAGATGATGTGCAAGTGAATGCGAGCGGTCGAGTGACGCGTGTTGACATTGGAACCGCGAGTGCTTTGGATGCTAATGGTAATATCCTCCCGGTTGAGTTAGTGCGCGAAAATCAACTGTTCACGTCGGGTCGTCATTTGGTGGAATGGCGAACACAAGATTCGCAAGGACAGGTAACGACAGGGACTCAATTGGTTGATGTTCATCCACAAGTGGCCATTGAAACACGTCGTCAAGTGAGCGAGGGAAGCGATATTTCAATTGATGTGTCTTTGAGTGGCCCAGCCGTTGAGTATCCGGTTGTGGTTGATTACCAGTTGGGGGGCGACGTTAGCACTAGCGATCACAGTCTGACTGAGGGTTCGATTGTAATCGAATCAGGGGTGACAGCGAGTCTTCAATTCTCGGTATTTTTGGATGAATTGTTGGAAGGTGATGAAACCCTCACTGTGTCTCTTTCGGATACAGTAAACCGCAGTAGTGATGATACGCTGACACTGACCATTGTTGATGGTATTGTTGCGCCGACAATGGAATACGTGGTGACACAAGGTGGTGAGCCAGTTGCTTTGATTGACCCTTCAGCAGGCGATGTTTCCATCACTGTGGCAGTGAAAGATCGAACTGACCTGACAGGTTATACCTTGTCTTGGTTCGCTGATAACGCACTGATTACGAATACGGCTGCTGACCAAGGGCTATTTGTGTTTGATCCTGCCAGCTTAAGTGACGGTATATTCACCGTATCCCTTACAACTGCTGTTGATGCAGATACGTCAATAGTCACAACAACTCAGGTCTATCTTGAAGTACTCAGTGAAAAAGTCGTTTTGACCAGCGTTGATACTGATGGTGACTTGATACCTGATGATCAAGAAGGCTACGGTGATGCTGACGGTGATGGAATTCCTGACTTTATGGATGCTATCTCGCAATGTAATGTCATCCAACAACAAGCCGAAAATAGTGATGCCTTCTTAGTCGCATCGGAGGCCGGTGTATGTCTGCGCAAAGGTATTACCATTGCCAATAATGATACCGGTGGTGTTTTGCTTACCGATGAAGAGGTAACAGAACAGTTAACGCTTGATGAAGAAGCTGAGATTAAAGGTGGCTTGGTTGATTTTGTCATGAGCTCATTAATGGTAGGCGAAAGCTATCCAATTGTTATTCCTCAGTCTTCACCAATACCAGCGAACGCGATTTACCGTAAACTTGGTAGTAATGGGGTCTGGTTTAACTTTGAGCAAGACGAACAAAATCAATTGTTCAGTGCTCAAGGGGAAAAGGGACAATGTCCAGCAGCCAATGATGACGATTGGAGTTTAGGTCTAACTGAAGGCCATTGGTGTGTGAAACTCCTGATCCAAGATGGTGGCTTGAATGATGATGACGGTGAAGCGAATGGGCAAATTGTCGACCCGGGCGGTGTTGCTATTTTACGCAGTAACAACCAAGCGCCAGTTGCTGTTACTGATACGTTAAGTATGCGCGTCAATGAATCTCGTATCATCGATGTGTTAGCTAATGATACCGATGCCGATGGAAATGCGTTGACCATTCTGTCAGCGAGCAGTGTCATTGGTGACATCAATGTTGAAGACAATCAATTGGTATTTACATCGGATGCAACTTTCATTGGTAATACCATTGTAACTTATGTCTTAAGCGATGGTGACGGCGGTATTTCCTCCGGTGAGCTTGTAGTGACTGTTGCCGCAAATCAATCGCCAGTTGTTGCCTATGAGAGCCTAACCGTAAGAACGTCAGACTCTCAGGTAATCAACGTATTGGCAAACGACAGCGATCCGGAAAATGATGCGCTAACCGTTATCATTGCGGTCACTGATAATGGCACCGCAGTCGTTCAGGAAGACGGCAGTATTTTATATACACCAGACGTTTCAGACATCGGCAGTGCGACTATTATTTACACGGTTCAAGATGCCCTAGGAGCACTTAGCTATGGGCAGGTCAACATAACAGTTGCGCCACCGGTTGAAGTTGAAGCGACCGTTCGAACAGAGCGAGGAGGAAGCATGGCGTTGATAATGCTTCTGCTCTCTATCGCTGTTGCAAGAAGGCGATATCAAGTGTAATGAGACGTTGATAAATCATTAAGCCCTGTAAACGAAAGTACAGGGCTTTTTTATTGTCCATGTTGAATGTTACTCACTCTCACCATTTATCTTCAACTTGGCCATCAATTTCGCTATGCTCATACAATTAAAACAAGCGAGTACGCGCAATAAATCGTCAACTGGTAACCAATGGACTGACATTTGACGGCAGTTGCCTATATATTGAGTGCAATATCATCAGGCGCTGATGAGTCTTACCAACAGGAGAAGGCTGTGAATTATTTTAGTCAAAAAGTATTGTCGAATATAACGGGATTGTTGATGACCTTGTGTTTTGTCACATTGTCGTCTGACTCCTTGGCTAAAGAGAGTCAATGGCAGGTGCTGGATCCTGAGGAACTGGTGGTTATGACACTACCCCATGGACAAGTGATTATTGCCCTTGCGCCACAGTTCTCCCCAAAACAGGTTGAACGATTTAAAGCCTTAGTACGTGCAAAGTTTTATGACGGTATGGCATTTAACCGAGTGATTGATGGTTTTGTTGCGCAAGCTGGGCCTGAAGGTGTGTCGGCTGATTTTCCACTATTAACCGCACCGATTGCCCTTGAACCGGATTGGCCCATTTCCTCATCTTGGGATTTTACCTTAGTACAAGCACCGGATATGTTTGCACCACAAACGGGATTTAAAGATGGTTATGCTATTGGTGTTGATAGCGTCGCCGAGCGTGCTTGGTTATTGCACTGCCCTGGTGTCATTGGCTTAGGTCGTAATAATGAGCCCGACACAGCCAGTAGTCACTTCTATATTACCATTGGGCAAGCACCGCGCTATTTGGATAGAATTATGTCCCTATTTGGAAGAGTTGTTCTTGGTATGGAACATGTTCAAGCCATTCAGCGAACCGAAAACCAATTAGGTAAGTTAACGCAAGATACGATGTTCACCCACATCCATAAAATGCGGATGATGTCAGATTTGCCTGAAGAGGAGCAGCAACACATCGCCATTGAAAACACCGCTCACGAGGCATTTGTGAAAAAAGTCAACCAACGCAAACATCGTCAACATCCATTTTTCTTTAAATCGCCACCACCTGTAATTGATGCCTGCCAAGTGCCGTTAAAAACTAAACTTAAACTCTGATTTATATCATTATTTTCTTTTTTTAATTGATGCTCGGAATCGGTTGCATACAATAGATTCTCCGGTTATTTTTCGTCCAAGATTTACATTAACTGGTCGATATAGTAAAACACACTAATATTTTGTTACAAACATCGTTACTTGCGCAGCAGTATTAGGGGTAGGCGGATGAAGGTAAATTATGTGAGTCGTTGGTCTGTTTTAGCATCTTTGCTTGGAGCGGTTTCATTCAACGCATCAACGGCAGTTTTGCAGGCCAATGTAGCCGATTTAAGCTGTAAGCAACTCTCTGGTGCAACCGTTACATCAACGGATAATCGACAACGTATCCTCGGCGTTATTCATAACGGTACTGTGTTTGAGGATATGTCCGGCCAATCTGCCATGAGCTTATATCAGCACACCAGTGCATATGGCAATACGATGAGCCCTTACAGCGCAAATAACAGCACTGCTAAGTCACCACCTGTTTTGACCAAGAATGGCGTGACGCTGGGCTATCTAACCACCAATACCGATTTCTCACCAGCGGTGTCTTTAACCACCTTAACGTCTGACTGTTACCATGCTAGTCAGCCGAGCCTTCGTTATGGTGTCTCCAGTCGCAGTAATCAGTTGTTGCGCTCAAGTGCTAACCTTGTTGCATCACAGGATACGCAGTCATTAGACGGACTTACTCTTCAAGGGAATTACAGTGTTCGATTCCCAGGCCACCTTGACTCACCAGACTATGCAACTGGTGTTTCTCCGAGTCATGTACAAGTTAATCAGGATGGTAGCCTGATATTAATTGACTATAACAAAGAGACGCCTGCTCAATGGTCAGTTGCTAACGACCAACTAACCCTGATTGCAGATACGCCACAGCCACAATATGTTACCGCATCTGTTCAAGACATGGTGGATGAAGCTATTTTTGATCCTGCAAGCATAGTGATGCCAGAAGACCAGTGGGGCTCGACCTTCCTTGATGTCAGTCAGGTTTTGACTGAATCTCGTTACACCTTAAATACAAGTGAAAACGGGCTACATTGGACGGTAATCAATACGATGGACTTCTCGTTAACGAATGTGGACCAACAAGTTGCCGTTTTTGGTGCAGAATTGAGTGAGTCCTTCCCGAAGGCAATGGACTCATTTGTTGTTATATGGCAATCCGTTGACGATGCAGATGCGGGTTTTGAGGCATCAGAATTAGCCAAAGCATGGGTACTGCCCGTTGATTACCTGACGAGCACTTGGGGCGATACATTTATTGCCCCAGCGATTGCACATTTTGAGACCGACAATACTGGCTCCCTTAATAACGGGCAAACCTTTACTTGGTCCATTAACGACGGGGTTATGTTAGTTACCTTTACCAATTACTCAGTTTCCCTTTACAAAATGGCGAGTGACGAGGGTATTGCTGAAGTTTATGGTGTACTGGAGGATAACGAAGGCAACTTACGAGCCCGTTTATCCACGTCTATGGCAGTCAACACCGCCCTTCAAGGTGATGAATTTGAATTTACTTTTTGGCAGAACAGTTTCAGTCTGACCGATCCCTCAGCGTATGATGAAAACGGCCAATTGTTAGCTGAAAGATTCTTCGGTTATCAAATGAACAATGGTGGGATGGCAACCCGTATTTTTAATCGTGACTTTAATATTGACAATCAGGGCGACGGTTGGGACCAATGGTACTGGCAAGCAAATGATGGACTGATCACGTTGTCAGCAAGACAGATGACGGATGGTTCGGGTAATCATATTGCGTGTGAATTATCAGATAACTGTATTGAATTTAGAAAACGATACTGGCAAGTCCTAGAGACTGTTGATTCACGTTTGTACGTAATGGAATGGTCCGAGCGTTACATGGATACCGGTGAGGGCTTTGGGTGGGCCACCTGGATCAGACCACGAGTTCAGTATTATGAAGCATTAGACAGTGATTTTGATGGTGATGGCTTACTCGACAAAGATGATCCTGATACCGACAATGATGGGGTGGAAAACGCGCTGGATGAATACCCTTACGATGCTACACAAGGTGAGGCTGACACTGATAGTGACGGCGTTGTTAATAGCCAAGACACTGACGATGATAATGATGGCATTCCAGACACGGATGATGCCTTCCCCTTAAACCCCTTGTATTACTTAGATACCGATGCCGACGGTATTGCTGACCTTATTGACACCGATAAAGACAACGACGGTGTCGCAAATAGTGACGATATACAACCGATTGACCCAACAATCGGAACGGCGGCAGATGCATCTGCCGTGGATATATCCGGGCGCTTTGGTTGGCCTAAATTAAGCCATCAACCTTTCATGACGGTTACGCTCGGACAATCTTACACAAGCTTCGTTTTTAACGCGGATGGCAGTGGAGCAACCATTAATCACCAAGACGAAGAGAGCTTTGACTGGACACAAAGCCAGTCTGGTATTGATTTTGAGTTTGAATCGACACCACGGAATGATTATGTCAGTCTTCAAGAGTTGCTTGATATGGGGGCACTTACATTGGCGGATTTGGCTGGCATCGCAGTCGGCGATTTCCAGACCTATTACGTTGCCGTTGAGCAGGTTACTCTCGATGAAACTTGGTATCTCATTGAAGCTAATGACCCTTCGCGTTGGCTGTCTAAATCACAACGTCAGTTCACCTTTACCAATGAATCTGACCGACAGACCTTATTTGGTAGCTCAGAAGAAAAAGTTATTACTTTCACCAATTCTGGTAGTGAGATTCAATTAGTCAATGTTGATGAATACAATGGTCATTGGGCAAACGTCACTTTGTCCGGGCAGTGGGTCCTCCCTATTGAATTAGAGTTGGGGGATACCAAGACCCTCAAAGCAGCACAGGTAACGTTGGACGAAGATGGCAGCGGTATGCTCTATAATGGCAGTCCATTAAGCTGGTTTGTCAGCGGCAACGATTTGACTGTGTTGTTTGCAGATTACCAGGTGAAAGTCGCTGTTGTCAGTGAAAATGACGGTATATTAGAGACCTACGCAACAGCCACTCACACTGATGGGCAGCAACGCAGTATTTATAGTGTGTCGATGGAGATTGACCCATTAGTACAATGGCAAGACTTACAAAATGTCTTCCTACAAAACGGTTTCTCCCTGTCAAATCCAGATTCCTTTGACGTAGACGGCAACTTATTGCCTGCCAATTATTTTGGTTTCCGTTTAGAAAGTAACGGCGATATTAGCCGAATTTATTCTGATGTTGTGGATCCATCGGAGCTGTATGCCGGCTGGGATCGCTGGCATTGGCAGTATGACCAGGGTTTTATTCAATTAAAAGCGCATAGAGATTTAGAGACCGGTGAACGTTACATCACATGTCCAGAACTCAACGATACTTGCGTAGTTTGGCGTCATCGGTACTGGCTCCCCTTAAAGCGTGTTGATAACCGCTTATACGTGCTAGAGTGGTCGGAAATACGAGACGAACAAGATGATGGCACTGCCGTTATGGTGCCCTTCATCTCAGCCAGAGTGCAATACTATGAGGTGCTCGACCATGATTGGGATGGTGATGGTGTCTTTGACAGCCTGGATCTTGATGATGACAATGATGGTGTGAATGATACAGATGATGGTGCGCCGTTTGATCCAGCGATTTCATTCAAAGATTCCGATTTTGACGGTATCGCCAATTCAGATGATCCTGATGATGACAATGATGGCTTTTTGGATGAAGAAGATGCATTTCCTACGGATCCGTTAGCGTTTGTTGATTCCGATCAAGACGGTATCGCCGATGTATATGATACTGATTTTGATAATGACGGTGTGGATAACTCGCAGGACATTGCCCCCTACAATGAAGCAATTCAACACAGCCAGCCCATTGCCAGTGAAGCCCTCACCGGTATTCAGTTTGGTTATGCACAAGGGGCTCGCGATGAACCACGGATGCTGCTTGGAATAAATTATGGTGCATGGCAATTCAATCTAGATGGCACCGGAACTGCTATGACACAGTGGTACTCCTATGCAATGACTTGGGCCAATGAGTCTGATGTGATTTCCGTTAATTTTACCGACGATGTAGACACCAGTTACCCCTTGTATTCGGTTCGCAAGTTGCTGACGGACGGTATTATATCCCTATCTGACATAGCCATTGATTCACCTGACATCCTTGAACAGAGCTTTCAGGTGAAATCTGAGACTATTCAAACTCAGTTATACGCACTCGACAGCGGTAATTGGTGGGTTCGTAACAAACAGCGAGTGACCATTGAAGATCCCGCGATGTTGGAAAGCTTATTTGGCACCAGTGAACCCCAATCCTTTATCTACGAACCCCCCGGTTATGAAAACACGTATTTTGATACGCAGAATCAAAAATTGACTTGGGATGTTTCGCAGTTAGTTGGTGACTGGGTAATGCCAGTAAAATTAACCAATTGGGATAGTGAGAGTTCCTCATTGTTGCCAACAAAATTGACCTTCGATACGAATACGAATGGCACATTGGAAAGTGGCGAACCATTCTCTTGGATAGTGACTGACAATGTGTTGAAGCTAATCTTTAGTGACTACACGATGGATTTGTATTCAACCCATCAATATCAAGATATTCACGAAGTTCAAGCCGTAGCATCCCTGGCGTCGGGTGAAAAGCGCAACTTGATTTCGTTGTCTATGCCTATATCCGTCACCAGTCATTCACAATGGCGTGGGCTGCAAGACATGTATTTGCAAAATGGATTCTCGTTGACAGACCCTTCTGCGTTTGATGAGCAAGGGCAGCTGACTATTGATCGTTACTATGGATTTAGACTTGGCTCAGATGGAAATACGACTCGGATCTGGAGCGGAGACTTCGACCCTAGCACAGTGAAGTCGGGTTGGGATCATTGGCAGTGGGAAGTTGAAGGTGAGAATATCAAGCTGAGTAGCCGATATAATCTGACCACTTTCCAATCATCCAGTGAGTGTGACCTCGCGTCTGACGATTGCGCTGTCTACAGACAGCGTTACTGGTTA
>CAXRGH010000092.1:0-9709 GCA_964230195.1 Alteromonadaceae bacterium | reverse complement strand
CTTGTTCCGTCATTCTAATCCTCCCAAAACAACTGACGCACCCGCTTGCTTACTTGCAGCGTCATTTAAAAATGACCAGAACTCGGCATCAGTGCGCTCATCTATCCATACGCCATCATTGAAATTGAAATGATGTCCGTTGAATTTGGTGGCTACCCATATTTGATGAAGTGGTGCTTGCTTATTAATGATAATTTTAGTGCCATCAACAAAAATTAACGTGAGAATGCTGGCTGCAGATTCGTAGTCGATGTCGACCTCACACTCATCTAAAGCTTCTTCAATTTGAACCAGCAGGTCGTCCACTCGCTGGTGGTATTCGGAATCGTTCATGTATTACTCCATTCAACGTTGGCATCGCATGTTAGCGCAGTGGCTCAGATATTTCGTTGTGAGATAACTTTTGCTACTGGGGAATTATGATAACATTGTTACCATCTTAGAGTGAATTCAAGTTTCAGACATGTCAAAAATTAATGGAAATTTATTTATCGTTTCAGCGCCGTCGGGTGCGGGTAAGTCAAGTTTAATCAGTCGGCTGATCAAAGATGACACAGAACAATCGTGCGCAGTGTCGGTATCGCATACAACCCGAGACATGCGCCCCGGTGAAATTAACGGTCAGCACTATCATTTTGTGTCCAAAGATGAGTTTCTTACACTGGTTGATAAAGGGGAAATGTACGAGTGGGCAGAAGTCTTTGGCAACTACTATGGCACATCGAAAGCTGCCATTGCTGATACCTTAGCAAATGGAATCGATGTTTTTCTTGATATTGACTGGCAGGGCGCTCGTCAGGTGAAAGCCTTAAGCCCAGAAGCAATCGGTATTTTTATTGCGCCCCCCTCCAAAGCTGAGTTAGAGCGTCGATTACGCGGTCGTAATCAAGACAGCGAGGCAGTTATTGCCGGTCGGATGGCAGAAGCCGTCGATGAAATATCCCACTTCAATGAGTTTGATTATATTGTGGTTAATGACGATTTTGAGTGTGCCGTATCAGATTTTAAGGCGATAATGGCCAGTCAGAGATTAACCCAAGACCACCAATCGCGTCGTCACACTGAACTATTTAGTAGTTTACTCGAGAAGAAATAACCAAGAGGCAAAGATAATCTTCTGTATATGGTTGGATAATGGTCAATTTCTGGTAAAATAAAGGGCTATCACAAATTAAATTAGTGTTCGGAGATAAGAATGGCACGTGTAACAGTTGAAGATGCTGTAGAAAAAGTCGGTAATCGTTTTGATTTAGTCTTGTTGGCAACGCGCCGTGCGCGTCAACTCGCAACGGGTGGAAAAGCTGCCAAGGTTGATGAGGCAAATGATAAACCAACGGTTACTGCATTGCGAGAAATTGAACAAGAGCTTGTCACTGAAGCCATTCTTGATGCTGAAGACGCTGCGGAACGCAGGCAGCAAGAGCAAGCTGAGTTTGATTCAGTTGCGAATATCGTAGCTGAGTAAGCTATGAGGTATGCCAATGAATAAACGTTTTTATTCATTGGCATTTTTGTTTGTGGTTTTCCCATTCCTGTCCACGCCTCAAAAGCCCAAATTAAGGTGAACATCCCGTGTATCTTTTTGAAGGGTTAAAGCAAAAAGTTTCCACCTACCTAACCAGTGACTTGGTGGATTTGATCCAGCAGGCTTATGTTGTTGCGCATGATGCTCACGACGGTCAAATGCGTTCCAGTGGTGATCCTTACATTACCCACCCCATTGCAGTTGCCGGCATCATGGCCGAGATGCGATTAGATCATGAAACCGTTATGGCAGCGCTTCTGCATGATGTGATTGAAGACACAGCGTTGGAGCGAGACGATTTGGAGGCACTGTTTGGTGCGGCAGTTGCTGACATGGTTGAAGGTGTGAGTAAACTGGACAAGATTTCTTTCAGTAGTAAAGAAGAAGCACAAGCCGAAAACTGTCGAAAAATGATGATGGCTATGGTGCAGGACATTCGTGTCATTCTCATCAAATTAGCTGATCGCACCCATAATATGAGAACTCTGGGCGCGTTACGGCCTGACAAACGACGTCGAATTGCACGAGAAACGCTGGATATCTACGCGCCCATTGCCCATAGGCTCGGGATTCATGACATCAAAAATGAACTTGAAGATCTTGGTTTTCAGGCTATGCACCCAATGCGTCATCGAGCACTGGGGCAAGCCGTTCGAGAGGCACGCGGAAATCGCAAACACATCATAGAAAGTACGCAAAAAGATATCGATGAACGCTTGAAAGGGTCAGGCTTGAGAGCAATCATCAAAGGCCGTGAAAAACATCTCTATTCAATCTATCGAAAGATGCAGAATAAGGAGCTGTTGTTTCATGAAGTTATGGATATTTATGCCTTCCGATTGGTTATGGATGATGTCGATAGCTGTTATCGGGCACTCGGAGTGGTGCACGGTTTGTTCAAGCCGGTAGAAGACCGTTTTAAAGATTATATTGCGATACCGCGTACTAACGGGTATCAGTCATTACACACCTCGCTCGTGGGGCCTCACGGTATACCCATTGAAATTCAGATCCGTACCCTAGAAATGGATCATATGGCTGACAAAGGGATCGCAGCCCATTGGAGCTATAAGCAAGTCGAGTCTGACTCCAGCAATTCAATGGCGCAGTCACGTATGAGCAAGTGGACGCAATCATTACTCGAGTTGCAGCAAAATGCCAGTTCCTCATTTGAGTTCATTGAAAACGTAAAAACTGATTTATTCCCAGACGAAATCTACGTTTTCACACCAGATGGGCGTATCGTAGAACTGCCCTTGGGCGCTACCCCCGTCGATTTTGCCTATGCAGTGCATACCGCCATTGGCAACACTTGCGTTGGTGCTCGAGTTGATCGTCGCGCATTCTCACTCAGTCGACCGCTTGAGAATGGGCAAACAGTAGAAATTATTACCTCTCCGAATGCTCAACCGAATGCTAATTGGCTAAACTTTATTGTCAGTGCTCGTGCTCGCTCCCACGTTCGACAATATTTACGTAAGCAACGTGCTGAAGAAGCTTTGTGTATGGGCACTCGGTTGTTGCGCCATGCCCTCGGTATTGATATTTACGACAATCTATCTTCTGAAGAGAAACAACGTGTCGCCATAGAGACGAATCACGATAGCTTTGATCATTTATTATCTGAAATAGGATTAGGTAATGAAATGAGCGGTATTGTTGCTCGTCGTTTCCTACAGAGTACCGATGTGTCAAACCCCCAAGATAATATCGCCGATGATCCTTCTCGTCGTGTGTCTATTCGTGGTGCTGACGGATTGCTAGTGACTTTTGCTCGGTGTTGTTATCCAATCCCCGGCGACCATATAGCTGCGTTTTTAAGCCCAGGTAAGGGGGTGGTGGTGCACCAAGAAGGTTGTAGAAACCTGAAGCGGATGCAGAAAGAGGAACCGCAGAGAGTGCTTGCCATGGAGTGGGAGTCAGATTCTCAGGGAGAGTACAAGGCATCCGTGAAGATTGAACTCATGCATCATCAAGGAGTGCTGGCCACACTAACACAAGTCATTGCGAGTTGCGGCTCTAATGTTATTGGCTTTCAGACTGAAGAAAAAGACCATAACATTTACTTTATTGAAATTGAGCTTACCGTCACTGACCGTGTGCATCTCGCGCGCGTCATGAGAAAAATACGAAACATGGACGAGGTGCTCAAAGTGGCTCGTCACAGTCAATTAAAATCATCCTGATCAGGAGCTATTATGTCTAAAGCCATTATCCAAACTGAAAGCGCACCTGCCGCTATCGGAACCTACAGCCAAGCAGTTAAAGCGGGAAACACTGTGTATTTGTCGGGGCAAATCCCACTTGTTCCCGAAACGATGGAAATGGTATCCGAGGATTTCAGCGAGCAAGCACATCAGGTATTCAAAAACCTGTCAGCTGTGTGTGAAGCTGCTGGTGGACAAATTAACGATATGGTTAAGGTAAATATATTTTTAACTGATTTAGGTCAATTTGCCACCGTTAACGAGGTGATGAGCCAATATTTTGATCAGCCGTATCCTGCGCGCGCAGCGATCCAAGTGAGTGCATTACCGAAAGGTGCACAAATTGAAATTGATGGTGTCGTTGTACTACCTGAGTAATCCCCCAAGTCATTCCAGCCATGAATATATCTCGCTACAGCAAGATAAGAGAAGTACTTGCGCGACGCCAAACTGACCTGACGGTATGCATGGAGCAAGTTCATAAATCACACAACCTCTCCGCCATAGTGAGAAGTTGTGACGCCGTTGGTATTCAATATGCCCATGCTATTTGGAATGGGCCCAATTACATCGGCGGTGGAACGGCTGCAGGCAGTCAACGTTGGATGGACATCATAGCTCACGAAAGTATTGGTGATGCAATTACCCAATTTAAACAGCAAAACATGCAAATCTTGGTGACGGCATTATCTGATGATGCGGTTGATTTTCGCGATATCGATTACACGAAACCAACTGCCATTATCATGGGACAAGAAAAGTACGGTGTTACCGATGAAGCTATCTCAAACGCAGACCACCATGTGGTCATCCCTATGATGGGTATGGTCCAATCCTTAAATGTATCCGTCGCGGCGGCAATTATACTCTCGGAAGCTCAGCGCCAGCGTGATGCGGCAGGGATGTATGATTCTCAATCATTACCAGAGGCAGAATGTCAACGCATTATTTTTGAAGCATGTTACCCGCAATACCAACGAATGTGTCTACAGCGAAACTTACCGTATCCAACCATTGATGATGACGGACAGGTTCAAGCGTCTGATGAATGGTGGGACAAAATGAGAGCGTCAGTATAACGAGCAGTGGTAATGGCAAAAATACCACTGCTTGCTATTGTACTGTTTATGTATACAGGTTAACCTGATTTTATTTATCACATGAATTGATGATTTCTCATGTCATTACTCACAACCATGCCAATTACCGATTTAAAAGGTGTTGGCACTAAAGTCGCAGAAAAACTTGAGAAGCTTGGGATTAAAACTGTCCAAGACTTATTATTTCACTTACCGTCTCGTTACGAGGACCGAACGCGAGTTTGGCCGATCGGTAATCTGACTATTGGAAGTCATGTTCGGATTGTTGGAGAAGTGGTTGCAGCCGATATTAAATACGGCCGTAAACGTATGCTGTTAGTTAAAGTCAAAGACAGTTCCGGATTGATTACTCTCAGGTTCTTTCACTTTTCTGCCGCCCAATTAAAACCGCTGATCCCGGGGCAGCGGATCACCTGTTTTGGTGAAGTTAAAAGTGGTGCTAATGGTTATGAGATGATGCATCCAGAATATCAGTTACTGGGTGATGAACAGCTTGTTGAATTAGATGATACGCTTACCCCAGTATACCCAACCACGGATGGTCTCAAGCAACTTGGTTTGCGCAAGCTCATGGAGCAAGCCTTAGCGCAACTAGAACGTTATGGTGTTGACGAACTCCTGCCCGACGGTTTATACGATAACCAAATCTCCATGACTTCTGCTGTAAAACTTCTTCATGCACCGCCTGCCGATCTCTCTCCTAGTATGCTTGAAAATGCCCAACATCCAGCACAACAGCGATTAGTCATTGAAGAGTTGCTTGCCCACAGCCTGAGTCTTGTTAAAGTTCGTCAACAGAGTGACTGTAATGCAAGTATTCCTGTTCGTGTCAATCATGAGGTTATTCAGCAATTTCTCAATCAATTACCCTTTCAACCAACAGGTGCCCAGCAGAGAGTTACACATGAAATACAAGCCGACATGGCGCTATCACATCCAATGATGCGCTTAGTTCAGGGGGACGTTGGTTCAGGTAAAACATTAGTTGCCGTGCTTGCAGCCTTATCTGCTATGACGAGTGGGCTACAAGTCGCATTAATGGCGCCAACTGAATTATTGGCAGAGCAACATATGCATAACATGAAGCACTGGCTAGAACCCCTTGGTTTTAACGTTGGTTGGCTTGCTGGAAAATTATCGGCTAAATCGAGAAAGGAATTGCTTGCCGAACTGATGTCAGGTGAGGTGGATCTGCTGGTTGGTACTCATGCGATTTTCCAAACTGCAGTTGAATATCACAATTTAGGATTAGTCATTGTGGATGAACAACACAGGTTTGGCGTTCATCAGCGTCTTGCGCTTCGTGAAAAAGGGCAACAAGCAGGGCATTATCCACATCAACTGATTATGACAGCAACGCCAATCCCGCGAACACTTGCAATGACAGCATATGCAGACCTTGATGTTTCAGTCATTGATGAATTACCTCCAGGCAGAACACCGGTGAAAACCGTTGCATTGCCTGATACTCGTCGTCCAGAAGTGATTGATCGTATCCGTCAGCAAGTTACGCTACATAACCGTCAAGTGTATTGGGTATGTACATTGATAGAAGAGTCTGATGTATTAGAGGCGCAAGCAGCAGAGGATGCGTGTATCGGTCTCCAAACATTACTACCGGATGTTAAGGTTGGGCTGGTTCATGGTCGAATGAAAGGGGATGAGAAACAAGCGGTGATGGATGCATTTAAATCTGGGACTCTTGATGTATTAGTTGCCACTACTGTAATTGAAGTCGGCGTTGATGTACCCAATGCGAGTTTGATGGTCATCGAAAACCCTGAACGTTTGGGGCTTGCACAACTACATCAATTGAGAGGTCGTGTTGGTCGTGGACAAATTGAAAGCCACTGTGTCTTATTATTTCAAGCACCCTTATCAAAAACGGCTACACAGCGACTTGGTGTTATGCGGGAGTCTAATGACGGCTTTGTGATCGCCCAAAAAGATCTTGAAATACGCGGGCCTGGTGAGTTACTCGGTACCAAACAAACGGGATTGGCGGATCTAAAAATTGCCGATTTAGTTCGTGATCAGGCGTTAATTCCTCAAGTGAAGCAAATCGCCGATCGCGTTTGGCAACAATCTCCGACTCACGTGGAGCCGTTGTTAGAACGCTGGTTACCTTATCGGGAACAGTACGGACATGCATAAATTTTTGATAAAGAATGAGGCTCCTGAGCAAGCAAACTATGTGGATGAGTTGAATCGTCAGTATCAATTGCATGACGTCGATTGTTCAGGTCCCAACGCTGATACACTTAGCCTTCGATTCGAAGCAGGCACATTGAAATTATTTGATAGTAATATGCCAAAAGCCTCCGGGGTATTTGTCGATTTTGCTTCAGATGCTATGACATATCGACGACTCCATGGCGGTGGAACGAAAGAGTTTATCGCTAAGGCTGTAGGGGTTAAAAAGGGCACATCGTTGTCTGTGGTTGATGCCACTGCTGGACTCGGTCGCGATGCTTGTTTGTTGGCGCATCTAGGCTGTAATGTGATTATGATTGAGCGTTCACCCGTGGTTGCAGCTCTGCTCGCCGACGGGTTAAATCGTGCTTATCATCACCCCGATATAAACGAATGGACTCGAGAATCTCTCAGCCTGAGACACGGTATTGCCATTGACATCATGTCATCGTGGTGTGAACCAAAGCCAGATGTTGTATACCTTGACCCAATGTTTCCACACCGAAAGAAAAGCGCTGCGGTCAAAAAGGAAATGCAACTATTTCAACACCTACTTGGACCCGACATGGATGCTGATATGATGCTTCTCCCAGCAATACAGTTGGCATCCAAACGAGTCGTGGTGAAGCGTCCTTCAACCGCGCCATATTTAGATGGTAAAAAGCCTGATAGTCAGATTGTGAGTAAAAAGCACCGCTACGATGTGTACTTCGCCCATGGGGCTATTAATCGCTAGTTTAGTCGCTTAATCACGCTTTCAATAATTTTGGATGAAGTGTAACCGTTGGCTTCAGCCCAACTTTGTAGCGTTAGACCGTCTTCAGACACTTTACCAAGACTGGTTCGTGAGAGCTTCCGTGTTAAATAAACGCCAGCATCGTCAGAATTATGAATCACAGCGAATCGAATCAACTCTAAATTGTTGCATCTCAAGCTATCATAAAACTTTGAAAGTTTAAGCCTGTGCTCTTTTTCAATGCGCGTTAACTTTTTACGCAATTGTGTCTTATCATCATTTTTCACGATTGTACAAATATTGGCAAGCTCATCTTCGAGTGAAGCGACTGCCTTCATTGGTGTAAACAGACCCGTTACAAGCAAAATACCCAAAATCGACGTTAAACCGCGCATATCATAACCTCTCATGCTGAACATCATCACTAATACAAGTATATGAGGGTAATTTGGATAAGCACAAAAAACTGTATTAGACATTAGTATCACCATTGCTCAAGCAAATTAGATGTGCTCCCAATATCAGGATATAATGCAGCAACAATGAAAAATGGGATTGCGAAATGAAAGAAGTTGATGTTGTGGTCATTGGTGCAGGTGCTGCGGGGTTGTTTTGTGGCGCAACCGCAGGGAAACGTGGGCGCAATGTTGTTGTTCTGGATCACGCTAAGAAAGTCGGCCGAAAAATTTTGATGTCTGGCGGTGGCCGATGCAACTTCACTAACATGTACGCGAGTCATGAGAATTTCTTGTCAGACAACCCACATTTTTGCAAATCAGCATTAAGTCAGTACACGCAATGGGATTTTATTGGTTTAGTGGCTGAATATGGCATTCCTTATCATGAAAAGACCCTCGGACAGTTATTTTGTGACGATAACGCCAAGGATATTGTTAATTTGCTGCTGTCTGAATGCGAAAAGGCAAGCGTCACCATCACTACTCACTGCGACATCCTCAATGTTACAAAGCAAGATGATCAATTTTTGATTGCAACGTCGCTGGGAAATTATATTGCCGAATCTGTGGTCATTGCGACAGGTGGACTTTCCATGCCAAAACTCGGCGCCACCCCCTTTGGCTACAAAGTTGCAGAGCAATTTGACATACCTGTCAAGCCCACGAGAGCTGGACTTGTACCATTTACTTTGCATGATCATGATAAGTCAGTGTTGGCAGACTTGAGCGGTATATCGGTTGATAGCAGTGCAAGTTGCAACAATACCGAATTTAACGAAAATATCTTGTTCACCCACCGAGGCTTGAGTGGTCCAGCAGTGTTACAAATTTCGTCTTATTGGGCGCCTGGAGAAGCCGTAAACTTTAACTTATATCCAAACGGCGATTTGTATCAATACTTGGTTGAGAGTTCGAAACAAAACCCCGATATGTTACTCGCAAATGTGTTAGCACAACATTATTCAAAACGTTTTGTTTCAACTGCCCTGACCATGTTTGACATCATTAATGAACCCATCAAGCGATATAGCGAAAAACAACTCGCCACCATTACACAACGTTTCGAAAAGTGGACAGTTAAACCCAATGGAACCGAAGGTTATCGAACGGCAGAAGTTACCCTTGGTGGTGTCGACACAGACCATATATCCTCCAAGACCATGGAGGCACGTGATCATCCAGGTTTGTATTTTATTGGCGAGGTCTTGGACGTGACAGGCTGGCTTGGCGGCTATAACTTTCAGTGGGCTTGGTCATCTGGATATGTTGCTGGGCAGCACTGCTAACCTATACCCTAATATACTCTCGTAAAATAGTCGGTTGGGCGATGGATAGCCGCATGTCCAGAGACCTCACCATCGAGGCGTTAAAAATGGCTCTACAGATGAGAAAACCCTCATCGGGCTTAGTTCATCACTC
Organism: Alteromonadaceae bacterium; assembly: GCA_964230195.1. Lineage (GTDB taxonomy): Bacteria > Pseudomonadota > Gammaproteobacteria > Enterobacterales > Alteromonadaceae > CAXRGH01. Next base: position 71 of record CAXRGH010000092.1, on the reverse strand, counting down.
GGATAGAGGAGCACAATATGCGTGTGATGATTATCGTGAGTTATTGCTGAACTATGGAATTGAATGCAGCA
>CAXRGH010000091.1:0-11022 GCA_964230195.1 Alteromonadaceae bacterium | reverse complement strand
CACCAAGTAACCTTATACACTTATAAACAGTGACAGTGTTGTGGCCTATTCCCACTCAATCGTTGCCGGCGGCTTTCCTGAGACATCATAAACCACACGTGAAATGCCGTCGATTTCATTAATAATGCGATTGGAGACTTTACCTAAAAAGTCGTAAGGTAAATGAGCCCAATGCGCGGTCATGAAATCGATGGTTTCAACTGCGCGAAGAGAGACTACCCAGTCGTATTTACGTGCATCGCCCATCACACCGACAGAACGCACCGGTAGGAATACGGTAAACGCCTGACTAACTTTGTGATATAGGTCGGCCGCATAAAGTTCTTCAATAAATATGGCATCGGCTCTACGTAATAGATCGCAATATTCTTTCTTTACCTCACCAAGAACACGAACGCCTAAACCAGGACCAGGGAATGGATGGCGATATAGCATGTCATAAGGCAACCCAAGCTCCAATCCAATCTTACGAACTTCGTCTTTGAATAACTCGCGCAATGGTTCAACCAGACCTAATTCCATATCCTCAGGTAAGCCACCCACGTTGTGGTGAGATTTGATAACGTGAGCTTTACCGGTTTTAGAGCCTGCAGATTCAATAACGTCAGGGTAAATGGTACCTTGAGCAAGCCACTTTGCGTTACTCAACTTTCCTGCTTCTTCATCAAACACATCAATAAAGACATGACCAATAATCTTACGCTTAGCTTCAGGTTCGGCCTCGCCAGCTAACGCATTGAGGAAACGGTCCTCAGCATCCACCTTGACAATATTGAGTCCAAAGTGATTACCAAACATATCCATGACTTGCTGCCCTTCGTTCAAACGCAACAGACCATTATCCACAAATACACAAGTTAACTTTGAGCCAATTGCTCTGTGAAGTAGCATGGCCGTAACCGATGAATCAACACCACCAGATAAACCAAGAATAACTTCATCATCACCAACTTGTTGTTTTAAGCGTTCCACTGCATCTTCAATAATGGATGCCGGAGTCCATAAACGCTCACATTGACAAATGTTTAGCACAAAATGCTCTAAAATTCTGAGGCCTTGACGCGTATGCGTGACTTCAGGGTGGAATTGAACACCATAGAACTGTTTCTCTTCACATGCCATGGCTGCAAAAGGACAACTATCGGTTTTTGCCGTTGTCTCAAAACCTGGTGGTATGGCACTCACTTTATCGCCGTGGCTCATCCACACGTCTAACGTTGCGTTGCCATGACTATTAATATGATCTTCAATATTAGTGAGTAATAAGTTGTCTTTAATGATTTCAACTTCAGCATAACCGAATTCACGAACATCAGAACCTTGGACCGAACCACCAAGTTGTTCTGCCATGGTTTGCATACCATAACAAATCCCGAATACAGGCACGCCGGCATTAAAAACGTATTCCGGCGCGCGGGGCGAACCAGCTTCTGTTACAGACTCAGGACCACCGGATAAAATAATACCGTTTGGATTAAACTCTTTGATTTGTTCTTCGGTAACATCCCAAGCCCAAAGCTCACAATATACGCCAATTTCCCGCACGCGACGTGCAATAAGTTGAGTGTACTGAGAGCCAAAATCTAAAATCAGTATTTTTTGTTCATGAATATTCATTTAATGCTTCTACCGTATGAGCGTAAAATTTAAAGAGTGACATTGGGCGGCAAAAACGCCGCCCATGATGGCTATAATGTTAGCCTAAGCGATAGTTCGGGGCTTCTTTAGTGATGGTAACATCATGAACGTGAGATTCGCCCATACCAGCCGCAGTAACTTTCACAAACTTGGGTTTCGTATTGAGTTCGTGAATGGTTGCACTACCAGTTAACCCCATAGCTGAACGTAATCCACCCATTTGCTGGTGGATAATGTTAGCAATTGGACCTTTGTAAGCCACTCGCCCTTCGATCCCTTCCGGTACTAACTTTTCCTTATTCTTGCTGTCTTGGAAGTAACGATCAGATGAACCATGGCTCTGGTTCATGGCGCCTAGTGAGCCCATGCCTCGATATGATTTGTAATAACGACCTTGAAACAGTTCAACTTCACCTGGTGCCTCTTCTGTTCCTGCTAACATGCTACCAACCATGACACAGCTTGCCCCCGCAACAAGTGCTTTGGCAATATCACCAGAATAGCGAATACCGCCATCTGCAATAACTGGAATATCACGTCCCGCAAGTGCATCAACGGCATCAGCAATTGCCGTTATCTGAGGTACACCACAGCCAGTAACAATTCGAGTCGTACAAATAGAGCCAGGACCAATACCAACTTTAACAGCATCAACGCCTGCATCTGCAAGTGCTTTTGCACCTTCGCCAGTCGCAACGTTACCAGCAATAATTTGTAGTTCAGGATGTGCTTTGCGAATCGCTGCCACATTGTCAATAACGCCTTGCGAATGGCCATGTGACGTATCTATCAATAACACATCAACACCTGCCTCAACCAGCAACGCAACTCGCTCTTCAGTGCCAGCACCAACACCGACAGCTGCACCTACCCGCAAACGTCCAAGCTCATCTTTACAGGCGTTCGGTTTGCTTGCAGCTTTTTTGAAATCTTTAACCGTAATTAGGCCCTTGAGTTTAAACTGATCATCAACCGTCAATATTTTTTCGATTCTATGCTCATGCATCAACTCTAACACCTCGTCATCACCTGTCCCCTCAAGAACGGTCACTAGACGATCTTTTGGTGTCATCACGTTACTCACTGCTTGGCTGAGGTTGTGTTCAAATCGGAGATCTCTGCCAGTAACGATACCGCGAAGATTATTGTCATTGTCGACAACAGGAAAACCGGAATAGCCCAAGCGATTGCTCATCTCAAGCACTTCGCCTACAGCCATGTCTTCTTTTACCGTAATAGGATCGAATACGACACCACTTTCATATTTCTTTACTTGTCTTACATGCTCAGCCTGCTGTGAAGGCGACATATTCTTGTGGATAAAACCAATGCCACCCTCTTGAGCAATCGCGATTGCCAAGCGAGCCTCAGTAACAGTATCCATAGATGCAGAAACCATCGGCATATTTAATGTGATTTTGCGCGTCAATCGTGTTGATAAATCGGCAGTATGAGGTAGAACGGTCGAGTGACCGGGGACAAGTAGCACATCGTCAAAAGTAAGTGCTTCTTTTTCAATCCTAAGCATGGCAACGACACCTTGTATGTTGTAAAGGTAGTGAATTTGTTGCGGTCGAATTGTAGTCGTTTTCCCTCCATTGGACAACTTAAATTGTGATTTTTATTGCAATATGCAGTAGTCTTGGGGGAAAACAAATAAAAAGCGTGGTTTAATCGTGTCTCTGTCATCCAAAAATGTACTCACCGTCTCCTCCTTAAACCGACAGGTAAAGCGGTTGTTAGAGCAAGAAGTCGGCATTGTTTGGGTTTCTGGCGAAATATCTAATTTCATACGAGCACAATCTGGCCATTGGTACTTCACTTTGAAAGATTCGAACTCCCAACTCAAAGGAGCGTGCTTTCGAGGAAATAATCAACGGTTACATTTTTTACCAAAAAATGGGGATAAGGTTTTAGCTCGAGTTCGGGTCAGTCTTTATGAGCCAAGGGGAGACTATCAGGTTATTGCTGAGTTCATGGAGCCTGACGGTGATGGATTACTCAAAGTCAAATTCGAGCAGCTAAAAGCCGAATTGTTTCGAAGAGGACTCTTTGATCAGAGTGCGAAAAAGCCGTTGCCAATACTCCCAACGAAAGTCGGTATTGTAACTTCAGCCACGGGAGCCGCAGTCCACGATATAATCTCAGTTTTTGAACGGCGCGCGCCCAACATTCAACTGATTATTTACCCAACCCAAGTGCAAGGCGATACGGCTTCAACTCAAATAGCACAAATGATTCAAGTCGCCAATGCACGACGAGAAGTTGACGTATTAATCGTCGGCCGAGGCGGTGGTTCATTAGAGGACCTTTGGAGCTTCAATGAGGAATCAGTCGCTCTTGCTATCGCTAATTCGGAATTACCCATCATTAGTGCTGTTGGACACGAGGTGGATGTAACCATTGCCGATTACGTTGCCGATGTGCGGGCCGCAACCCCATCCGCGGCTGCCGAAATGTTGAGTCAGCATCAAACAACGTTACATGCACGATATGAAGAGGTGAGGCACAAGCTCAAAGACAAAATGTCGCAGATACTTATCAGACATCACATGAGTCTCAAAGCCATACAATCACAATTGATGCTCCTGCATCCCAACCATCAACTTGAAAAGCGATCACAACAATGCGATCTGCTGTCGCAGGCGCTATATCGTGTTGTTCAGGCACAACTTGAAAGTAAAGATTACGGATTACGTCAGTTATCTACGAAAATTACATCTCACACTCCAACTCAACGCATCGAGCAACTTAATCAATCCATGCAATCTCTGCGACAACGCTTGCAGCACCAAGTGCAGACTGTGTTTGATACGAAAGAGCGAGAAATTGCGTCGAATGCACACTTGCTCAATGCATTTAACCCTCTTGCCATACTGACACGTGGCTATTCTGCGACGTTCAAAGACGAGCGTGTCGTCAACACCGTTAAACAGCTCAAACTTGGCGACCAGATTACGACTCGAGTACATGATGGAACCGCTGTATCAGAAGTCGCTAAAATTATACCTTTCAAATAACACCATAAAGAATAAACGAGGGCGACGACCGTCTGCGAGCGTTGGACACCTTCCCCATTCTAAGAGGAAACATTACTTTTTCACAGTTTAGGTTGGGGTTACACTTGCAAACGCTTGATGAGGCATCTTTTCTTAGAACATAACAATTCAAATGAAATGGCATTAAATGCACCGTCAAATTCGTGAAAACTTGGCTCTGCATAACCAATAAATATTTTTTACCCAACCAAAAATCCAGTTTTACTTTTACTTTTAACTATTTCCACACACTCTAAGAAAGACCTTAAACTATAAATTTAATACATATTAATCATTAGGATAAATTGCTTCACAACAATTATTGAGGATATTTAGGAGAGATAAAATATAAAATACCATTTACTTAATACCAATGTATCGATAATAGATTCCGTCAAAACAATTAAATGAATTTATCTACGGAGTCATTAAATGAATACACTACGTCAGCAGCAAACAAATGCGCAATCGATCAGCAATAACGATACCAGCGATTCTGTTTTTAATGTTAAAGCGCGCTATTCATGTTTGCATAAAAAAATTGTACTTATCACTGGAGGAGCATCAGGCATTGGTGAAAGCATGGCTTTCCATTTCTATCGTCAAGGCGCAACCGTCATTATCATTGATCAAAATCAAGAAGCGGGTAAATTCATAGAATCAATCGTCAATCGTTCTGGACACTCTAAGGATGGGAATATTAAATTTTATCCATGTGATTTGACAGATTGTGATGATTTAAAAACAACAATCAACACTATTGGTAAAACCTATGGACAGATTGATATTCTCGTGAATAACGTTGGGTGTGATAAGCCAATGGAAAGTCGTAGAATCAATGAGGTTAACTGGAATAGTAGTATGAATATCAATGTGGATACAGCCTTCTTCTGCACTCAAGCTGTAATTCCGTTTATGAAACCTCAACGACAAGGTGCGATTATTAATTTCGGGGCTATGCCACAGGGATATTGTAAACTCAATATGGCGGCTTATACCACTGCAAAAGGGGCTGTCAAAGGAATGACTTCAGCTCTTGCAAAAGAACTTGGCTCGAACAATATTAGAGTCAATATGATTTCACCATCTTGGGTTGCCACTGACAGACAATTGGCAAAGTGGCGAAACCAAGAATCCATCTGGACAGAACAACAAGCATTGAAGCGCAAGATCATTCCGAGCGATGTTGCAGAGATAGCATTATTTTTATCATCACATGCATCAAACATGGTGACGGGGCAGGAATTTATTATTGACGGTGGCGCCTCGCTCTAACAGAGAGGCGCTAATAATTGGCTATTTTTTCTTATGAAATGACATCATCCGGCGGCGCTTGCGCTGTTGAGCAAGAGTAAGCTGATTTTTCTTACCTTCGTACGGATTACTTGGTTCTTTAAACTCGATACGTATTGGAGTACCCATGACATCTAGAGACTTACGGAAATAGTTCATTAAGTAACGCTTGTAGGAATCAGGTAAGTCTTTCACTTGATTGCCGTGAATGACAATAACCGGAGGGTTGTAACCACCCGCGTGGGCATACTTCATTTTAACTCTACGGCCTCTTACTAGCGGTGGTTGATGATCAAACTGAGCCATTTCCATAATTCGTGTAAGAATTGCTGTATTAACACGCTTAGTTGCTGATTCATATGCCTCTTGTACCGAGTCAAACAGATGTCCCACTCCCGTCCCATGGAGTGCAGATATAAAATGAAGCCGCGCAAAATCAATAAAGCCAAGTCGGCGATCGAGTTCACGTTTTACATCGTCTTTTATGGATTGATCTAAACCATCCCATTTATTGACTGCCAATACTAACGAACGTCCTGCATTCAATACAAAGCCTAATAGATTTAAATCTTGATCGGTAATCCCTTCTCGCGCATCTATCGTGAGCAACACCACATTGGCTTCTTCAATCGCTTGCAAGGTTTTTACAATCGAGAATTTCTCAACGCTTTCATTGATCTTTTTACGACGACGAACTCCTGCTGTATCAATCAGGACATATTCTCTATCATTTCGGCTCATTGGAATAAACACACTATCCCGCGTGGTGCCAGGCTCATCGTAAACCACCACCCGCTCTTCACCCAAAATTCGGTTGGTCAATGTTGACTTTCCAACGTTAGGCTTGCCCACAATCGCTAACTTGATAGGTTGATTCTGTAATCGCTCTAACGACATTTCAGCCGACTCTTCAGTGTTCTCAGAATCATCAGATTCGGTCACTAGGAGATCTGGAAATACTTCTTCTAATGGTGTTAACACATCATTTAAAAGCTGTCCTACACCCCGCCCATGAGCTGCGGCTACTTTATGCACTTCACCTAGACCTAAGCCATAAAACTCAGCGGTTTCACTATCCGCATCAATGCCATCAACTTTGTTGGCAACCAAAAATACTTTCTTTTCTTGAGTTCGGAGATGCTGAGCGATCGCTTGATCTGCACTTGTCATGCCAGCTCTTGCGTCCACCAAAAATAGTACTACATCAGCTTCATCAATGGCCAAAAGTGATTGTCGCGCCATCTCAAAGTCAATACCTTCTTCGTCACCATTGATGCCGCCTGTATCAACCACAATAAACTGATACTTTTCGTAGTTCGCGCTACCGTATTTTCTATCTCGTGTAAGTCCTGGGAAATCAGCAACCAACGCATCACGAGTCCGAGTTAGCCGATTAAACAGGGTAGACTTCCCAACATTAGGGCGTCCTACAAGGGCAACAACTGGCAACATCTTGGTGATTCCTTAAGGTGTAATCGTTTTTGATTTAAATGGTGAGTATAGACGGGTTCAAGAGGAAGCTAAACTTCCTCACAAACTCAGTGGATGATTATTTTTTCTTAATGGCAACTAACTTACCGCTTCGAGACTGGCAATAGGCGATATCGTTATTTATCACCGGACTAACCGCGAAACCGGTAGGCGCACTGGAAACCTGATATCGTGAGACTAACTCGCCAGTTTGTGGAGCAAGAAAATGTAAATAACCGTAGCTATCCCCAACGACTATGTCATTTTCAAACTCTGCAGCACCAGTGAGTCCTCGACCTCTAAGTGATGATACACTCCATTTCTCAACCCCCGTGAGGCGATCAACACCGTAAACAACGCTTTCTTTGTCGACGACATATAACGTATTACCAATTACACTCAGAGGCTGGTGTGAGTGATACTCACGTTTCCACAGTAAACGTCCACTGCGCAACTCTAATGCTGCTAATACCCCATCATAAGAATTAATGTAAACAACACCGCCGAGTATCAATGGCTTACCATCGATATCAGCAATACGATCCAACTCTGTTCTACCTTTTTTAGAAGCAATGGATTTATCCCACGCCAACTGTCCGTTCTCAATAAGTAACACAGCTAATTTACCAACGGCAGTTCCAAAAAATACCCCGCCTCCCGCAGAGACTGGAGCCGAAGTTCCTCTTAGTGATAACGGTGGTACCTCTTCGGTATGTCGCCATTTTTCTTCACCGGACGCGGCATCAAGTGCAATTAAATGACCGTTAAGCGTACTAACAATAACTAAGTTTGCATCTAAGGCAGGCTGTGATAGTACCGACCCAGCGACATTGACCTCCCATTTGAGATCGCCAGTTTCTGAGTCCAAAGCGACAACATCACCATTTTCAGTGGCAAACACAATCATTGAGAAGGCTGCACTCACGCCACCCGAAATAGATACTGATTCAGTCTTTTTATCAAAACTCCAAAAACTAGACTTCTCATCAAACGGATAGGTTACTTGCCACTTTACTTCACCTGAGTCTAATTCGGATGCAGTGATGACTCCATCCTTACTTGCAGAGTAAACACTGTCATAAGCAACCACTGGAATTAGACGTGAATAAAACTGGCTACCACCACCAATAGTTGTTTCCCAAACCGCGTCAACATCATATTGTTTTTCAATTGATACTAGCGGTTGTAGCGTCTCTTCATCATCGAACCAGTCAGTGATAGTAGAGCATCCACTAAGCAATGCAAAAGAAGCAAAAACGGGAAGAAAATGCTTAAACATTCATTAAACCTTGGTTGATAAGTTATCTAACTTCATTTGAAGATAACGGTTGTTCTCGTCTGCTTCAATGGCCGTTTCATAAGCCGCTTTAGCCTGTTCAATATCGCTCAAAGCAAGATATATATCACCTTTCAATTCGTTGACTTGAGCTTGTAAACTGGTAGGTGCAATGCTGTTAAGCGCCGTTAACGCAGCCTGGTAATCAGCTTGTTGAAATAAGATTCGAGCCTTTCTTACTGATGCAATATCAGAAATCTCTTGTGATGGTGCGTGTTCTATCACCCAGCTTAGCTGCTTAATGGCCTCAGGAAAGTCTTCAGCATCAACAGCTAGCTTTGCTGCAGTCAAAGCAGCTAAAGAAGCATAACTTGACTCGTTTTCCTCTACAAATGCACCCACTTTCTCAATATTCAGCGACTCATCACTCATCACCTGAGCGTAAGCTTCAGATGCTGACTCCTGTGATGTTAGTTCAGCGTCCGAATATAATCGCCAACCAACCATGGCTCCCAAACCTAGAACGGCTCCACCGACAATGGCTAGCCCATTTTGTTTCCAGAATGATTTGATTGCTTCGACTTGTTGTTCTTCTGTACTAAAGTGTTCCATAGTATCCTCTTCTATTATCCGTTCCCATCGACAGTGAGTGAGGCAATTAGTTCATCCAATGTCAATGTTTGTTGTTCTTTTGATTGGTCGCGTAAATATTTCACTGAAACACTATCTTGCGACATTTCTGTTTCCCCAATAATGAGGCCAATGATCGCGCCTGATTTATCTGCGCGTTTCATTTGCTTTTTAAAATTCCCGCCACCACAATGAAGCTGAACTTTGAGACCATCAACTGCTCTTCTCAACTCGCTCGCGACAGACATACTTTTCGCCAATGCGTTTGAGTTCATGGGCATAACATAAACATCAACAGGCGATGACACCTGATTTTTCGCCCCTAAAGACTCAAGCAATAATACTAAGCGCTCCATTCCCAGAGCAAAACCAACTGCAGGGGTTGATTTACCGCCAAGTTGCTCAACCAAACCATCGTAACGACCACCGGCACAAACAGTACCTTGAGCACCCAAGCTCTCTGTAACCCACTCAAAAACAGTCTGATTATAGTAGTCCAAACCACGCACCAGCCTCGGATTAATACGATAAGAAATGCCTTGTGCATCTAACAATTTTGTTAACCGGTCAAAGTGCACTTTTGATTCTGAGTCAAGGCAATCATGCAAGCATGGCGCTCCATCCAATATACCCTGAACGTCTGGATTTTTGCTATCTAATATCCGTAATGGATTGGTGTGAAGTCGGCGTTTTGAATCATCATCTAATGCACTTTCAAACTGCAAAAGGTAATCGACAAGTGCACGCTTGTAATTTTCGCGAGCTTCGTTTGAACCAAGTGTATTCAACTCCAAGGTCACGTGTTCTGAGATCCCAAATGCACGCCAAAGGTCAGCCGACAAACCGATAACTTCAGCATCGATTTCAGCGGCACTGATACCATATGTCTCTACACCAAATTGATGGAATTGACGATATCGCCCTTTTTGCGGACGTTCATGACGGAACATGGGGCCTAAATACCAGAGACGTTGCTGTTGATTGTAAAGCAGACCATGCTGGTTACCCGCTCGAACGCAACTTGCCGTTCCTTCCGGCCTCAGTGTTAAGCTGTCGCCATTACGGTCAGCAAAAGTGTACATTTCTTTCTCAACAATGTCCGTCACTTCACCAATAGAACGCTTGAACAAATCCGTGCTTTCAACAATGGGCATACGAATCTCTTGATAACCAAAAGATGCTACAGTGTCGCGTAATATCTGCTCTGCCCACTGCCACAAACCTGTCATTTCAGGTAAGCAATCATTCATTCCGCGTATAGCTTGTATTTGTTTGGACACTGTCTAGGCCTTCTCTACATCCATCATGTGGCTGCGTATTATATGGGTTTCGTGATAAAAATGATACCTTTCGAATATTAACTAATCTTCGATATTTTTGACATCAATGCGATCTTGTATTTGTTGGGCTTTTGCGCGAATTCTTTGCTCTAATTGCTCAACGAGATCATCGTTCGACAAGCGCTCTTTTTGTCGTTTCCCGTCCACGTAAAAACCACTCTTATTACGAGCTCCCGTTAAACCAAGGTCAGAAACTTCTGCCTCACCGGGACCGTTGACAACACAGCCGATAATTGACACATCCATGGGTGTTAACACATTTTCGAGTCGCTCTTCTAACGCATTCACCGTTGATATAACGTCAAATTCTTGTCTAGAACAACTTGGGCAAGCAATA
>CAXRGH010000090.1:0-12555 GCA_964230195.1 Alteromonadaceae bacterium | reverse complement strand
GACGAATCCCATTTAATGGTTTTGGAAATTACGCTATTATCCCCTATATCGTTAAAAGGACAATCATTTCATGTCAGATAAAAAAAAGAAGCGTTTTATTGCAGGGGCTGTCTGTCCTGAATGCAAAGCTATGGATACCTTAATGCTGTTCTTTCGAGATAATGTTGAACAGGTGGAGTGTGTGAAGTGTGGTTACCACAAGACACGACCAGAAGCGCATGTTGAGAAAGCGGCGCGCAGTAACGAAAATGTGATTGGGGTATTTAAACCAGAGTAGCGGTTATTCGCTGATTAATCAGTAATGCGGTGGTGGCGGCTCGTCTTGTGCGGAAACAATATCAGTGACTGGCATGGCCTTCAGTTTGTCTGAGATAAGCTGCAATTTGTATTCAAGATCTGACATAACCTTCTGCTGCTGCGCAAGTGCTTGATTGAGTTGTTCAATGGTGTCCTCTTGATAAGCTGCTTTTACCTCAAGTTCAGATATCCTATCCATTAAGTGTTGCTCGTTAGACACCTTGTTATCACTCATTACCCTACTCACTTTTTTATCATCAAACATCATCAGTGTAACATGCATTGCGCCCTCTCACTATGCAATAAATAGCGGGATATGGGTTATCAATCGGTGCTATTAGCGCTCACTTTTCAGTTAATAAGTTTGAATGTCCCACTCTTCCAAGAAGCCACTACTACTCACGGTTTTAATCTTGTTGGTACCGTCAAAGCTAACATCATGTACAACTGCTGACGAATAACGAGAACGCGGGTTTGCTGCCACCGACCAATAGGTAATTTGTTCGCCGGTAGTGACATCCCAAACCGTGACATTGCGGCTCGGTGAGCCCGTGACTAGACGCGTCCCATCTTTCGAAAATCGAACAGAAGTGAAAATCTTTTGACGCTCAATGTATTTCAAAGCACTCACCTCTTGTCCATTACGAAGATCCCAAATTCGTGCCAATTTCTGAGAGTCAGCGGTAAACGCGTAGCGCCCATAGGGATCTAATTTGACTTTTGTCACCCGGCTTGGGTGGTTAAAGGTGTAGATGACTTGTCCTGTTTTTGTGTCCCAAATATGCGCAGTGTAATCATTCCCGCCACTGAGGGCATATCGGCCATTGGGGGAGATATCAACGCTGTTGATTTTTTCACTGTGTCCAAGAAATTCAATGCGTCTGCCTGTGTCTGGCTCAAAAAATAAAACCGTACCATTTCCTCGGCCAATCAAAATGCCGCGTCCATTATCAGCAATGGCAGCATCCCTCACACTGGACTCGTCAATTTTCCAAAAGCCTTCAGGCTCACCAGTGGCTATATCCCACAGGGCAAACGCTTTACGATCAGCGGTGATTGCATGGGAACCATTGAACGCAATATCAATATCCATCACCACATTGGCATCTTTTGCTCTATGACTCCAGTTGTAAAGCTGAACGTTTTTCTCCAAATCCCAAACGACGATACCGTTTTTTACACTCGACACTACGCTCAGTGAGTTGTCGTAAGAAATGGCTGATGCATATGAGCCTCCTGCTGCAACCGTATTCTGTTGCACAATGTAGTCGTCCGCTGAATCGCATGCGCTCAAAAAGAGTACAAATACCAAAAATAAAATATGCATTATGAAACCATTTGTAGTTTTACTTTGTCCTTGTTAACTGTAGTATAAAGTTTTGGTTGAATGAATGCCTTAAGATTAATTTATAACGAGAAAGGCAAAGAAAACGGAGAGTATTATGAAAAAATCAGCTGTTGCAGTAATGATAATGGCCAGTTTAGGATTAGCAGCATGTAATCAGCAAACTGCTACAGACACGGCGGCTGAAGTAGCGCTGGAATCTCAAGAACAAAAGCAAGCGTATGCCATTGGTAGTTCAGTTGGTCAATTCATCGACCAAAAATTGGATATGCAAGAAGCTGCCGATATTAACTTAGACCGTCAATTGGTCATTAAAGGTTTTATTGCGGCCTTGACTGCAGAAAGTCAGATGGATCAAGCAACTATGCAGCAAGAACTGCAAGCGCTTGAAGAATCTTTCCAAGAGAAAAAGCGTGTTGCGGATGAGCAGGCAGCGTTAGAGAATGTCGAACTTGGTAAAGCTTTTCTTGTTGAGAACGGTAAAAAAGACGGTGTAGTAACCACTGAATCAGGTTTGCAATATGAAGTGCTAGTGGCAGGTGAAGGTGCAAAACCAAAAGCAGAAGATACGGTAACTGTTCACTACACAGGAACTTTGATTGACGGAACTCAATTCGACTCATCTGTTGAGCGTGGTGAACCAGCTCAATTCCCGTTGAATCGCGTTATTCCTGGTTGGACTGAAGGTGTACAGTTGATGAGCGTTGGCTCTAAATTCAAATTTGTTATCCCTTCAGAGTTAGCTTATGGTGAACGTGCAACGGGTGGAGTTATCAAACCAAATTCTGTTTTGGTATTTGAAGTTGAACTGTTGGCAATTGATGCAGCAGAAGCAGCAGAAGCACCAGAAGCATCAGCAGCAGTAGAATAAATATTTATTTGAAACGTAAATAAAAAAGCCGGCTAACTAGAGCCGGCTTCACGTTACATCATAAGATAATGGCAACTATCCATGCCAAACCTAATTCCACATCAATTGTATCCCCATCAATAAAGGGACTGTATTACCGGTTCCCCGGGTTGATAGACTTTGATGCCAATGACCTTTTTACCTATTACACTGTGCGAAATGCACAGCATTAGCACCTTCGTCTTGAGGTACTATGCACTTTGCATACTACTGACTAAAGTATAGTCTGTGTAAAATTAAATATAATTGTATTTTGTGCTAAACATGTAAATTATATATCTGTTTGGAATATGTATATAATTGAGTGTTTTATCCATCTGTTGATGGACGAGAGAGGATGTTTTGTGAACACACCACTAATCACCCCCCAGGGATTTTATCAATTACAACAAGAGCTTGAATACTTGTGGCGAACAGAGCGCCCTGAAATTACGGCAAAGGTCGCATGGGCTGCGAGTCTCGGTGACCGCAGCGAGAATGCTGATTACAAAGAGAATAAACGTCGACTGAGAGAAATTGATCGGCGGATACGATATCTGAAAAAGCGCATGGATGTGTTGAAGGTGATAGAGCCATCGCCAGAACAACACGGGCAGGTGTTTTTTGGCGCAACAGTCACACTTGAAAATGACGATGAGCAGCAATTAACCGTGAAAATCGTTGGCTACGATGAAATTTTCAACAATAAAGGCTGCATTTCTATTGATTCTCCCATGGCGAGAGCGCTTTTGAAAAAGTCGGTGAATGACGAAGCATTGGTTGCCACCCCCGCTGGCGACGTTTATTGGACGGTAATCAACATTCAATATGAACCGTCCAAACCCCAAGAATGAATTCCCTACCCTTGTCCTGAAGTAAGCGACACCTTCCGCAAAAATAGGCGCAAGCTGGGGAACTTTGCCACCTTAAATAATCTGCAGAAGCGTTGCCACTGTCAACACAATCGCACTCAATATACTCCCCAAACCGCCGATGAATCGGAGGGCGTTAGGCTTCGCCATTGTTGCTGGAAAGATTAGGCCTGCCACCAAAACAAATCGAAAAATCGTTGCAGTAATGATGGTTGCCGTTACCCAGGTCGGCTGTGGTGTCTGGGCTAATATTAGCATCAGAATTGCCAACATGGGCGCATTCTCTGTTGTATTACCATGTGCTCTTTGAGCCTGGTAGAGTGGACACTCTGGATCTTCCGTTGTCCCTGAAATTTTTCCTGTTTTTCCTCGCATGAAAGAGACGTAAAAGCTTAATCCCATCATTAAAAATCCAAGTAATACAATACATAAGTGTGCAATGTTCATGTGCCTCTTTTCCTATCATTTTTGTGTTTAAGACGAACAATCCAAATAGAGCGTCTTTTTTTTTGCTATCGGTTATCTCGGTTATATCAAACTTTTCATTTAATGTGATTGATATTTATGAAATATTTTTTGTAACGATTCACAATCATGGAGTCGCCTGATCCAATGTGTCGAACTGACTTTCAGGGCTAGCCAAGTAATAGGGGATGAACGTATAATTGCAGGAATCGATAGATCAGAGATAGAGTGAATGATTGTAAAACAGATTGCTCAGGAATTGAGTGTTAAGATAGAGCAGGTTGATGCTGCTGTGAAGTTGTTAGACGAAGGGGCTACTGTACCTTTTATCGCGCGATACCGTAAAGAAATGACTCAGGGACTTGATGATAGCCAGTTGCGCCAACTTGAAACAAGATTGAGCTATTTGCGTGAACTCGAAGAGCGTAAACATACCATTCTGCGTTCAATTGATGAGCAGGATAAATTAACACCGACATTACAATCGAAGATTCTACAATGCGACAATAAAACCGAGTTAGAGGATCTTTACCTTCCATACAAGCCGAAGCGAGTCACCAAAGGGCAAATTGCCATCAAGGCAGGTTTGGAGCCACTCGCGGATTTACTGTTAGCTGACGCGCAGATCGATCCTGAAATTGCAGCCGCAGATTATATTAATCCTGAGCAGGCAGTCGTTGATATTAAAGCTGCATTGGACGGTGCAAAATATATATTAATGGAACGATTTGCTGAAGATGCCGAGCTCCTTAATAAAATTCGAAAACACCTCCATCAAGAGGCGTTTATTCAGTCAGAAGTGATCGCTGGGCAAGAGCAGCAGGGGCAAAAATTCAGTGACTATTTTAGTCATAGCGAACAGCTCCTTTCCACACCCTCTCATAGAGCGCTCGCTTTATTTCGTGGTCGTAATGAAGGGTTTCTAAATGTCACCATGAACGCCGATCCTAATAACGAGGCTAATGATAGAAGCTCATACTGTGAGGTGATTATTGCTCAGCACTTGGGACTGGATCTGCAGGCGAGTACTTCACATCAATGGTTGAAATCTGTAGTGCAATGGACGTGGCGAATTAAACTTCAATTGCGGATGGAAACCGAACTTTTTGGTCAACTGAGAGAGCAGGCAGAGTCTGACGCTATTCAAGTATTCGCTAAGAACCTTTCCGATCTTTTGATGGCAGCACCTGCAGGCGATAAAATCACGATGGGCATTGATCCTGGTTTACGAACAGGATGTAAGGTAGCGGTTATTGATTCAACCGGTAAAGTCCTCGATACAGCAACAATCTTCCCTCATGCTCCTCAAAACCAGTGGGACAAGTCAGTTCGAACTTGCGTTAATCTATGTAAGCAACACAAAGTTCAATTGATCAGTGTAGGCAATGGCACAGCTTCCCGTGAAACCGATAAACTGGCAGCGGAAGTGGTGAAATTAAGTGAGCTAAAAGCACTAAGCAAGATTATGGTGAGTGAAGCTGGAGCATCAGTTTATTCTGCGTCCGAGTTAGCGTCTTCAGAATTGCCTAACCTAGATGTTTCTATCCGCGGTGCGGTTTCTATCGCACGCCGGTTACAAGATCCCCTCGCCGAGTTGGTGAAAATTGAGCCTAAAGCCATTGGCGTTGGTCAGTACCAGCATGATGTGAGCCAAAGCCAGTTAGGCCGTTCATTAGAGGCGGTTGTTGAGGATTGCGTTAATGCGGTTGGGGTTGATTTGAATACGGCATCGCCAGCATTGCTCAGCCATGTTTCAGGTTTAAACAAAACCTTAGCAACAAATATCGTGAATTATAGAGAAACACACGGTGCATTTTCCCAACGTAAGCAGTTATTAGAGGTTGTTCGGTTGGGCGCAAAAGCATTTGAGCAAGCAGCAGGCTTTTTAAGGATTGCTGGTGGGAACAACCCGTTGGATCAATCCGCTGTGCACCCTGAAGCTTATCCGGTTGTTGAGTCGATTCTCGATGCTCAAGGGATCAGTGCTGAAGCGCTCATTGGCAATACTGAGATTATCAAACAACTGAATGCAAGTGACTATGTCTCAGATGTCTTTGGCTTGCCAACCATCAAAGATATCCTATCCGAACTGGACAAGCCCGGACGTGATCCACGCCCTGAATTCAAAACTGCGACTTTCAAGGATGGAGTCAATACCATTGCTGACTTGAAAGTTGGAATGATTCTGGAAGGTGTTGTGAGTAACGTTGCCAATTTTGGTGCTTTTGTGGATGTTGGTGTTCATCAAGACGGATTAGTGCACATATCAGCAATGACGGATAAATTTATTAAAGATCCAAGGGAAGTGGTAAAAGCAGGCGATATTGTTAAGGTGAAAGTGATGGAAGTTGATGCGCAGCGCAAACGTATTGGCTTCAGTATGCGTCTTAATGATACGCCTCAAGCAGGCAATTCATCATCAGGTTCATCACCAAAGTCGGCGAAAGAGGACGCACGTTCTCGCGCAAAATACAAACCAAAACCAGTAAGCAACAGTGCAATGGGAAATGCGTTTGCAGATGCGTTTGCGGGTCTTAAAAAGAAATAGTGAGCAGAGACAAAAAAGGGGCCATCGGCCCCTTTCTTAATGTATTCGTGCGTTACGCGCTTTGAGTAAACTGCGAGCCTACATCGACAACATTTTGACTGTAACGAGCGCTCACAGCATTTGTTACTGGTTGAGTATCTGACGCTAAACCAACAGACTGTGAGACCGGTTGTGGATCAGAGGCTAAACCCACAGATTGTGAAACGGGCTGCGATTCTGATGCCAAGCCGACAGATTCAGAGACTGCTTCTGTTGCCAGTGTTTCTCTTTGTGCTAGGCTTTCACGGTGTAAATGAATCACCGGCTGTACCTGAGATTCCGGTTGTCCCTCTACTTTCTTTTCAGGAGACATTCGCTCAACACTTAATTCAGCACGCGCTTCAGAGGCGATTTGGCGAGCTTGATTAGCGACTCTTATATCTTGCGCTGACGGCTGTTGTGGGGCCATAGCAGAGGCGATCACTTGTTCCATTTTTTGCAATGTCTTCTCAGGGGACGACTCTTTTGAAATATCAATTTGCACTTCACCACCCACCGCGTAACGGCGACCGTCAGGTCCATATTGAAATTCGTAAGTTGGTGCACCGGCGTACTGTCCACCAACTCGAGCGTGTGCAAGTTCATGTGCTCTTACTTCACGATCTCTTGCCTTCAATTCGTCAATTGTTTTTTGCTCAGCTTGCTTTTGTTTGGCATCAACAGCGGTTTCAGAGTTCGCAGGTGATTCTGTACCGTCATTAGTCGACGTAGTATTTTCATCATTAAACTGAGAAGTCGTGCTTTGATTGTCGTCCGCTATTGCAGATTTTTCATTGGCCTCTGCTGCCGGAACGAGTGCTTGTGCCTGATTTGTCTGGCGAAGCGCTTGAGTACCATCACTATCAAACATGTTGATGGGATAAGTGGATGTTGGTGTTGTAACGTTCATCTATGCGTACCTGTCAATAATACTGCCTAGCATATTATCGGTAACTTCTAACACCTTGCTTGCAGCTTGTCCTTCGATTTGAGCCTGAGAAAGGCCGAGGAGTGCATCGGTTTTTGACGAGCCGTCATTGGTTGCAATCGTCGCAGCATGCGTATTCGCATTATCTTGCGCACGACTCAATCCGAACTGCGCTAAACGTGTGGCGTTCAGCGGATTGTTTGCCCCAATACCATTCATTACAGACACTACCCCTAATATCTTACTGGTGAATTATTATACAGTTTGGCTGAAATTGAAAGAGAAAAATTAGACGAAAGTTCAATCAGTTAGTTTTTTTGTGTGGAGTTGTTCTTGTATCCAACCATCAACAACGTCGCAGAACTCATCACAATGGGAGATGAAAGGAGCGTGGGATGCGTGTTGAAAAAGATAGGAATCGCCACCGAGTAATTTTTGAATACTAGCAATTCCTTTGTGTGGTACTAGGCTGTCGAGTCGACCAAACAAACTCAACCTAGGAATAGACAGCTGCTGAATGTCTTCTCTAAGGTCAGTATTCAGCAATAAATCTAAACCTTCGGCCAATGCTACTGGATTAGCGCCTTGTACTTGAGTAATTTTTTGCTGGATGAGTCGCATGTCCTGTTTAGGGTTTTCACTGCCCATGGTTTGAATGGCAAGAAATCGTTTTAATGTTAATTGGAAGTTTTCGGCAAGTTGCTGTTGAAACTGGGCCAAGATTTTGGGTTGAATACCAGCCCATTCTGAGTCTGCCACAAATTTTGGAGTGGAAGCTAACGTAATCAAACCTTGTATTCGGTGGCTATGATGACAGGCTAGGTATTGGGCTATTAAGCCTCCCATGCTCCATCCAAGAATAAAGGCATTATCCGGTATTACTTTCAGTACTCGCTCTGATAGTGACGGGAGATCGTACATTTCCGGCAAACATTCGCTGCTATTACCCAACCCAGGCAAATCAATGGAGATAACAGAATACGATTGACTCAGATTTGAGGCAACCTCACACCAAATGGCGTGATTCATACCCCAACCGTGTAACAAGACGAGGGGAGTGCCCTCACCTTCTACCTTTGTATAAAGCGAGGTACTTGTGGAGGGTGAGTTTGCTGTAAGGTTGTCTGACATGGTTGACTCGAAAAATAGTATGCGCATATGAATGGCCGAACAATATCACGATTATTTTCGCAAGCAATAAAATACCTCAAATATGCCAGGCAAAGAGTCATGGGAAATACGCAAGGCTTAACGCAATCCTGTTTGCTGTGCGGACAATCATCAACCACAGCAATCTGTATGCATTGTGAAGCCAACCTTGCCGATCTCACTCATCAATTTGAATTTGCTCGAGAGAATCTATTATGGCACCCCTTGGTAGAGCAACATGTGATTGGTAATCACTGCCGCCGGCTTCTTGCTTTAGCAGACTATGTGTATCCCTATAATTACTGGGTTCAACAGTTTAAATTCAACGGCAAAACCGCATTGGCCAATCTGTTTGCTGCGCGATTTGTTGACCGTATCCTAACCCAACAAACGGCGCGTGCAGATGCGCTTATTCCGATTCCATTGCACACAAAACGCTATATCACACGGCATTACAACCAGGCGTATTTATTTGCTGAAGCATTAACGAAGATGATTAACATTCCCACGGATATGAACTTTGTAAAACGAACGGTTCATGTACCTCCTCAAAGTCAACAAAGCGCCGCTGGGCGTCAAAAGCGTCAGTATGATTGGTTTGCTGTTGATGCTAATGCGAAACATTATCGTCATGTGATCTTGGTTGATGATGTGCTGACCACGGGCAAAACAGTCGATAGTTGTTGTCGCGCAATAAAAGCGGCCTATCCTGAGTTAATTATTGATGTATGGGTGATTTGTCTCCGCATATTTAACAAACATTGATCTTTATGGGTGCGTAAACGTTGGAATTTTAGTATTCTATTGCACATTAGACATGCGTTTGAGGCAAATCATGATAACTATTTCTGAGCAGGCACAAAGCCACTTTGCAAAACTATTAAAAGACCAGACTGAAGGCACCAATATTCGCGTATTTGTTGTCAATCCAGGAACACCCAAAGCTGAGTGTGGTGTATCTTATTGCCCACCTGATGCGGTAGAAAGTGATGACACGATCCTTAATTTTGAAGGTTTTGATGCAGTAGTGGATGAAGAGAGTGCACCATTTTTAGAAGAAGCAGAAATTGATTTTGTGACTGACCAGATGGGTTCTCAACTGACATTGAAAGCCCCTAATGCTAAAGCAAGAAAGGTAAAAGACGATGCGCCTCTTATTGACCGTGTTGAGTATTTGATTGAGTCTGAAATTAATCCGCAGTTGGCAGGTCATAACGGTAAAATTACCTTAATTGAAATCACAGATGACGGTGTGGCGGTGATACAATTTGGTGGTGGTTGTAACGGTTGTTCAATGGTTGACGTTACCTTAAAACAGGGGATTGAGAAACAGATGTTAGACCAATTCGAAGGTGAGCTCACAGGTGTCAAAGACGCTACTGAGCATCAGTCGGGTGAACATTCATACTATTAATGGTTGATGTTGAAATCTGTTATTCATCGACTAGGAGAAACACCGCAACGTAGTTTGCGGTGTTTTCAGTTGGGGCTACTATTATTCGCGATATCCGTTGGGCTAATCTATGGTGGTGCTATTCATTGGATTGGCTGGCAAATGGCAGGCCTCGTTTTATTGCCGGTTGCATTATGTTTTGCGGCGTGGGGCTATATCGGAATTTTGGCTAATCGCTTGAGTCATTTTTTTTACAGAATGGAACAAAACAAAAAACCAATGGATTGATGGACTGGTGCACATCAGTATTCGTCAACTAATCTCTCTTTCTTCATCAAATAGACAAAATAAGCGCCCAAAGTGACTCCTCTTGCCAGCAAAAAACACAGCATGGCAATCCACAATGCGGTATTCCCGTAGGATTGTAGCCACCACCAAACCGGAAAGAAGCAGCTTAGCGTACTGATGATCATGCTGTTTTGCATTGCTATCCCGCGCGTTAATGCGACAAACACGCCGTCAAAGACAAAGCACCAGTGACCGATTATGGGCAACAGCACAATAACCCACTGATAAGATAAACTTTGGGAAACTATATGCGGTATATCCGTTAGCAGTTGAATGATATCCGCCGAAAACTCAGCAAAAATTACCGTGCACAGCACCGCGAGTAATGATGAACAGACGACTCCTGTTTTTACTTGCTGGATGATTCCGTCACTTGACCGCTGGCCTTTTGCTTCACCAACGGTTGCCTCTGTTGCTTGAGCAATGCCATCCAGGCCAAGTGCAGAAAGTACAAAAAACTGCATTAAAATGGCGTTAACAGCAACAACCTCTTGACCTAATCTTGCGGCTTCAAAGGTAATAAAGGCAAGTGTTCCTTGTAGCGCCAAATTACGAAATAAAATCGCATGGTTCAACCTTAGAAAAGGACTCAATGCTGTGGGATGCAACCAATTTATTTGTAGGGCAGCGGGAATCGACCGCCCGAATACTACAACGGCAGCACTGACTGCAATGACAATTTCTGCAGCAACACTAGCAGCGGCTAGACCACTGACGCCGAGATCAAACCCATAAACAAATACAATGTCTAGAATCCCATTAATTAAATTAGCAATAACCGACAGGGTCAGCACTAACTTCATACGTTGTTGGCCAATTAGCCAACCTAATAGCGCAAAATTGATTAACGCAAACGGCGCTCCCCAGAGACGTGTTTGAATGTAATCGTTAACATGCGGGATGATGTCAGGATGTGGCTCTGCAAACCATGCGCCGAACGTCAGTACCAGTGGTGAAAAAATAATTAATAAACAACCAATACAAGCACCAAGAAAGACTGATTGAAAGGCGCTTTTCGCTTGTTCAATAGTGTCGTTGGCTCCATAAGCTTGAGCACTTACCCCCGTAATGGCCATGCGCAAAAAACCACAAACCCAATACAGTTGACTAATAACCAGCGCTCCAATAGAAGCTCCTGCCATTAAGCCAACCGAACCCATGTGTCCCATCACCGCAGTATCTACCATTCCCAAAAGCGGGGTCGTAATGTTACTCAGGATCATGGGTATCGATAATGCAAGCAAATGGCGATATGAAGCTCGTGTTGTGTTACTCATGATTGCAATATACGGCGGTAGTAAATGAATATTGTTGAGTTTAACACGCTTGTTGTAGTAACCAATCAACAATCTTGTTCAACATTATCTTGTTCATATAATGTTAAGAGTTTACGCTGAAAATCAGTGATTTTAAGCCTGTAAATCACTGTCAAAATGCATATTTTTAATTTATGTAATTATTTTGTTAATGGAAATGTTGACATGATGTTTAAATTGCTTTAATTTCGACCTTGGGTATGAAAGCGCTTACAAAAAACAACATTCAGGTAAGTGCAACATAATTACAACAAGGGTAGGGAAAATAGATGAAACGTAGTCATTTTAACAAAACGCATCTAGCAACATGTTTATCAGTTGCAATGGGTGCTTCCATGATTGGTCAGGTTCATGCACAAGAATCAAGTGCAGCAGAGGCCGATGTAGAAGTCATCAAGGTTGCCGGTATCCGCGGTAGTCTTGTCGAGTCAACTGCTACCAAGCGTATGTCGCGCGGTATTGTTGACGCAATTTCGGCCGAAGATATCGGTAAATTCCCGGATACAAACTTAGCAGAATCGCTGCAGCGTATCACGGGTGTGTCGATTGACCGTTCAAACGGCGAAGGTAGTAAGATTACTATTCGTGGTTTTGGTCCTGATTACAACATGGTAACGTTGAATGGCCGTGCAATGCCTGCTGCATCGTTAGATGGCACTAACTTACCAACGTCACGTTCATTTGACTTTGCTGACATTGCTTCAGAGAGCATCCGTGCAGTTGAAGTTTACAAAACAGGTAAAGCAAACATAGCCTCAGGTGGCATCGGTGGTACGGTAAACATTATCACTGCCAAGCCTCTTGACAATCCTGGTACTAAAGCAAGTGTTGGTGTGAAGGCATTGACAGACACAACTAACCGTGCTGGTGACGATATCACTCCTGAAATCTCAGGTATCTTTAGTTTCACAAATGAAGATGAGACTTTCGGTGCGTCAATCACTGCATCGCAACAAACCCGTCATAGTAGCGCGGCTGGTGCGTTTG
>CAXRGH010000089.1:0-3421 GCA_964230195.1 Alteromonadaceae bacterium | reverse complement strand
TGACAAGAGGTAGTTGGTTGAGCAAAGCCGACATTGACGCCAGGCTTGCGACTATCAGGAGACCTTAGACTCTGTAGCTCATTTGAGTAACAAGCGCTCACCTATCGGATAATAGGCATTGGCAACTTGAATCAAGTTATTCGCAGTCAGTGCCTCAACACCGTATACATCCACAGGCGTTGCGTGCATAGATTGTAAGGTATGCACCAAGATATCGA
Source organism: Alteromonadaceae bacterium (assembly GCA_964230195.1). GTDB lineage: Bacteria > Pseudomonadota > Gammaproteobacteria > Enterobacterales > Alteromonadaceae > CAXRGH01. The sequence goes on along the minus strand of CAXRGH010000089.1, from coordinate 3,203 downwards.
AATCACCGTCGCCAGAGGCCAGCACTAATCTGTCAGAATCAGTTGCACTGGCGAGCATATCAATGGTTATGCCGACATCCCAATCCCCTTTTGCAGAGCCATCAGAGCGCTGAATAAAGGGTTTCAACTTCACCTCAAACCCTATCGCCCGCAAGATGTTTTGAAATTGGCGCTGCTTTTCGTCACCCCGGTCAATGGCGTACGCGTATGCATTCACCACTTTGCGATTGTGCGTCGCGTCGGCCCAGAAGCGGTTATAGTCAAAGTTTTTACCAAATCCACTGCGAGTGGTGTAGTAAATATTTTGCACATCAACAAAAATACTAACCGTTTCCATATTTCTAATTAGCTCGCGCGACTACTCAAGAACTCGTCATACTTGCCCTTAAAGTGTTCTAGCTTACCATCGTGAATGTGAATAATTTCATTGGCCAATGACGAGACAAATTCGCGGTCATGGCTAACAAAAATTAAAGTACCTTCAAACATTTCCAGCGCCATATTCAGGGACTCAATAGATTCCATATCCAAATGGTTGGTTGGCTCGTCCATAATCAATACATTGGTTTCTTGCAGAATGAGTTTGCCAAACAAGAGGCGATTTTTCTCACCACCGGAACAGACTTTTACCTGTTTTTTGAAATCATCAGCAGAAAACAGCATTCGACCCAATGTGCCACGAACCACCTGATCATCATCACCGTCTTTACGCCATTGAGACATCCAGTCGAACAAGTTCATGTCATTATCAAACTCGTCATTGCTGTCCTGTGGACAATAGCCCAAGGTGGCATTTTCCGCCCATTTAATAGTGCCCTGATTGGCTTGCAACTCGTCCATTAAACAACGTAAAAAAGTGGTCTTGCCGACACCGTTTTCACCAATGATGGCTAAGCGAGCACCGGCCTCTAAAATAAGATCGCCGTTACTGAATAGCTGCTCACCTTCAAAACCATGGCCTACACCTTCAAGAATAAGTGCTTGTCGATGCAGTTTTTTCGCTTGAGTAAAGCGGATAAACGGATTCACGCGGCTGGAGGGTTTGATATCTTCCAACTTAATTTTATCAAGCTGCTTTGCACGAGAGGTCGCTTGCTTTGCTTTTGAGGCATTGGCAGAAAAACGGGCAACAAACTGTTTTAGTTCGGCAATTTGCGCTGATTTTTTGGCGTTGGACGCCATCATTGTTTCTCGAGCTTGCGTAGATGCCAACATGAACTCATCGTAATTACCGGGATAGACTCTAAGCTCACCATAATCGATATCCGCCATGTGGGTGCACACGGTATTGAGAAAGTGACGATCGTGGGAAATGATGATCATAGTAGATTTGTAATCGTTGAGAATATCTTCCAACCAACGAATAGAGTCGATATCCAAGTTGTTGGTAGGCTCATCGAGCAATAAGATATCGGGTTCAGAAAACAATGCCTGAGCTAGCAATACCCTTAGTTTCCAACCCGGTGCGATCTCGCTCATTAGTCCATAGTGACTTTCCAGGGCAATACCTGCACCAATCAATAATTCGCCCGCTCTGCTTTCGGCACTGTATCCGTCCATTTCAGCAAATTCAGTTTCCAGTTCAGCTACCTTAATGCCGTCTTCTTCACTCATTTCAGGTAAGCTGTATATCCGGTCACGCTCTTGCTTTACAGCCCAAAGCTCCTTGTGCCCCATAATTACCGTATCGATAACGCTGTATTGTTCAAAGGCAAACTGATCCTGATTCAATTTACCTACGCGCTCATTGGGCGTTACAGAGACATTTCCCGCAGATGGTGCCAAGCTACCATCGAGTATTTTCATCAGTGTTGATTTACCACAGCCATTGGCACCAATTAGTCCATAGCGATTGCCATTGCCGAATTTTACCGACACATTTTCAAATAGAGGTTTACTAGCAAACTGCATAGTGACATTGGAGACTGTGATCATGGGTTTTCCAAACGTTGTTGGGGCGCGCGCCCAGCTGATTTATGGGCGCGTACTATAAGGACTTTGTATCAAAAGTCTAGAAAACAAACGATTGATATCAATTTCGGTAAAAAGCTTACTTTAACTTGCGTGCTTTGAAGCGTTTTCCTTTGATTTTTCCTTCGCGAAAATAATTCAAAGTGCGTTTTACACTACGCATTTTAATTGCCACGAACGAATGAGTGGCAGTAATTTTGATTTTGCCAATATCGTCACCTGGAACATCAGCATCTTGCGTAAGTGCTCCTAGAATATCACCCGGTCGCAATTTGTTCTTTTTACCACCATCAATGGCAATAGTACTAAATGACGGCTGTATGATGCGATTGGCATGGAAACGCAGTGAAGCTATGCCTTTCCACTTGGCTCGAGTCGAGGTCAACTCTTCAATTGCGGCGACTTGAGGAATCTCAGAGGGTTGTGCCAAGGTGACTGCAACACCCTCTGCGTCTGCACGACCTGTTCTGCCAATGCGATGAATATGAACTTCAGGCTCAAATGCAACCTGATAATTGATAACCAATGACACGCCATCAATATCTAACCCACGGGCGGCGACATCGGTCGCCACTAATATCAAATCACTCAGGTTAGTGAACCTGGCAATAACCTGATTCCGCTCTTTCTGTTCTAAGTCACCGTGCAGAGCCACGGCGCTAAAGCCCATCGTTTTGAGCTCTTCTGTCAGCTCATGGCAAGCTAACTTAGTGTTGCAAAACACAATGCACGAATTGGGTTGATACTCAGTGAGCAACGCCGCAGCAGCCTTCACCTTGTGATTAGCTTCAACCTCAAAAAATAGTTGTTGGATTTTCTTTTGGTCATGGGTGGCTTCTACCACAATTTGCATTGGGTTGGTTTGAATCGCATCACTAATTTGCTGGATCCGTTCCGGGAATGTGGCTGAAAATAACAGGGTCTGCCGCTGCTGTGGCACATGTTCAATAACAGTGCGCATCTCCTCTTCAAAGCCCATATCGAGCATGCGGTCTGCTTCGTCCAGTACCAAAGTTTTAACGTGATAGAGGTTGAGATGATTTTTAAGTAGCAGATCCATCACCCTACCCGGCGTCCCGACGATAACATGAGCACCATAGCGCAAAGATTGAATTTGCGGGCCAACAGGCGTTCCACCACAAAGCGTCAACACCTTTACATTGGGGAGCTTTTTAGCGAACTTGCGCACTTCTTCTGCGACCTGTTCAGCTAATTCTCTAGTAGGACAAAGT
>CAXRGH010000088.1:0-3582 GCA_964230195.1 Alteromonadaceae bacterium | reverse complement strand
TCTTCCGATCTGCGGTTTAGTCAATATAAAATTGATTTTAGATAGATAATTTCGCTATTTTGATTTTGCAGAAAAATTATTTCTTTACTCGGGTGAAATTTTTCCAGTCAACATTCATGGAAAGGAGTAGTTCTCGCATTGATAATCGGTGGGGCATCACTTTACCTTTATGGTTCCAACGATGCCCGCAACAAGCTGCTATTAGGTTCGACTTTTGAGGCCGAGGAACGTGGTATGCGGATGCTTGTGTGCTGCTGGATTGTGGCTCGCCATTAAATGTAAACCACCCATGTTTGTTGAGGTGGTATCGCTGTTCTTCCGCATCAACACGATCAATACAATCGAGCTCAAACCCAATATCACCCATCTCATGATTCATGACTGAGACGACTAGCCCAATCGCTGCATGCCGATGAAACCATTGAACCGTTTGTGCTTCATCATACCGACTTTTCGCAGGCTTTGCGGTTTGCTTACTTTGCCAAGTGCCATTGTGAATATCTAAATTGAGTGGTGACTGATAGGTCAGCATATTTTCTGCGGCACGTTTTACGTGGTGAGGTAGACCTTTAAGGCGGCTTTGGAGTATGGCTGATGATGTTTTTGCTTGCGCCAAAAACAGCAGTTGTTGCTCGTACAATGCATTGCATAGTAGAGCGAATTCTACGTCTTGAACATCGTTTTGAAAGATGGATGTTTGCATAGAAAAAAAACGGTGACACATTACTGTATCACCGTCATCCTATTATTGGCCTTTGATTTCGCTGCGACCACGATAGACAGCAGCATCACCAAGTTGCTCTTCAATACGAAGTAGCTGGTTATACTTGGCAACACGATCAGAACGGCATAGTGAACCGGTTTTGATTTGCCCTGCTGCGGTACCTACTGCTAAGTCAGCAATGGTTGCGTCTTCTGTTTCACCACTACGGTGAGAGATAACAACCGTGAAACCTGCTTCTTTCGCCATGCGGATAGCCGCAAGGGTTTCAGTCAGTGAACCAATTTGGTTGAACTTAATGAGGATTGAGTTACCAATGCCGTTGTCAATACCACGCTTGAGAATCTTAGTATTGGTTACAAATAAGTCATCACCAACGAGTTGAACACGCTCACCAATCTTGTTGGTTAAACTTGCCCAGCCATCCCAATCACTTTCGTCTAAACCGTCTTCGATTGAGACAATTGGGTATTTGTTGCTAAGTTCTGCTAGGTAGTCTCCAAACGCTTCAGAGTTGAATACTTTACCTTCACCTTTCAGGTTGTACTCACCGTCAACGTAGAATTCAGATGCGGCACAATCAAGTGCAAGGGTTACGTCTTTGTTCAATTCGTATCCAGCTTTGGTTACCGCTTCTTCAATGATGCTTAACGCTGCTTCGTTTGACTCAAGGTTAGGAGCAAAACCACCTTCATCACCTACCGCAGTGTTAAGGCCACGTGCGCTCAATACTTTTTTCAGGTTATGGAAGATTTCGGCACCCATGCGCAATGCTTCTTTGAAGCTAGATGCACCAACAGGTTGTACCATGAACTCTTGGATATCAACGTTGTTATCGGCGTGCTCACCACCATTAAGGATATTCATCATAGGAACAGGCATGCTGTATTGACCAGACGTGCCATTTAGGTCAGCAATGTGCTGATATAACGGAACTTTTCTTTCCATTGCAGCAGCTTTTGCATTGGCTAGCGATACTGCAAGGATTGCGTTTGCACCCAACACTTCTTTGTTTTCTGTACCATCCAAATCAATCATGACTTGGTCTAGTGCTGCTTGGTCAAGCGCGTCTTTACCAATTAATGCTGGAGCAATTGAATCGTTAACTGCAGCAACCGCTTTTAAAACACCTTTTCCAAGGTAGCGAGATTTGTCTCCGTCTCTTAACTCAAGTGCTTCGCGAGACCCTGTAGAAGCCCCTGATGGTGCACATGCACGACCCCATGCACCAGAAGCAAGATAGACTTCTGCTTCTACTGTTGGATTACCGCGTGAGTCCATGACTTCGCGACCAATAACTTTACTAATTTCAGACATTATATTTCCTTTTACCTTCATCACGTCCTATTTAGGATGCAAAATTTATTCACTGTTAAATCACTGATTGTTCTTTTTGTAATCACTTGCTGCGCTGACAAAACCCTCAAACAGCGGATGGCCATCACGTGGGGTTGAATTAAATTCCGGGTGGAACTGGCCCGCAACGAACCAAGGATGATCTTCAATTTCAATGATCTCTACAAGCTTTTTGTCAGTGGAAAGACCTGTTACTTTCAATCCTGCCGCTTCTAATTGCGGGCGTAGATTGTTGTTGACTTCATAGCGATGGCGGTGACGCTCATAGATGGTATCGCTACCATATAATGCGTGAGAGCGGCTTCCCTTTATCAAGTGGCACAACTGACTTCCGAGACGCATTGTCCCGCCCATATCAGAGGCAGTGGTTCGGATTTCAGTACTTCCATCATCGTCTAACCATTCAGTAATGAGACCAACCACAGGGTATTCAGTATTTTCATCAAATTCTGTACTGTTGGCGCCCGTCATGCCGGCAACGTTTCGAGCATATTCAATCAGGGCGACCTGCATCCCTAAACAAATACCAAGATAGGGTACTTTGTTTTCACGAGCATACTGTGCTGCTTTGATTTTTCCCTCAACGCCACGCTCACCAAAACCGCCAGGTACGAGTATTGCGTCAACATCATCAAGTAGCTGTGGCCCTTTACTTTCAATATCTTGCGAGTCAATGTATTGAATCTTGACTTGCGAGCGATTTTTAATTCCGGCATGTTTTAATGCTTCGTTTACGGATTTGTAGGCATCGGGTAATTCAACATACTTGCCAACCATACCAATAACAAGTTCATCAGTCGGATTGGATTCTGCGTAAAGAACTTGCTCCCACTCGGTCAGATCGGCTTCTGGACAATCAAGACCAAAGCGCTCAACGACTAACTCATCCATGCCTTGCGCTTTCAATACTGCGGGGATTCGGTAAATGCTATCAACGTCTTTCAAAGAAATAACTGCGCGGTCAACGACATTCGTGAAGAGAGCGATTTTTGAGCGTTCACTTGAAGGTAAAGCATTCTCCGAACGACACACAAGGATATCTGGCTGAATACCGATAGAACGCAATTCTTTAACTGAGTGTTGAGTAGGTTTAGTTTTCACTTCCCCTGATGCCGCTAGGTATGGTACTAGGGTCAGGTGCATGAACATTGCACGCTCTCTGCCAACTTCAGTGCCGAGCTGACGAATGGCTTCAAGAAACGGTTGAGATTCGATATCACCGACCGTACCGCCAACTTCTACAATGGCAACATCGCTACCGTTTGCACCATCAATGACGCGCTGTTTGATTTCGTTGGTGATGTGAGGAATTACCTGAACCGTTGCACCAAGGTAGTCACCGCGTCTTTCACGCTTGAGTACTTCTTCATAGACACGACCAGTAGTGAAGTTGTTTTTACGGCCCATACGGGTTCTGATGAAACGCTCATAGTGTCCAAGATCTAGATCTGTTTCTGCGCCGTCATCGGTGACAAAAACCTCACCATGCTGGATAGGACTCATAG
>CAXRGH010000087.1:0-10440 GCA_964230195.1 Alteromonadaceae bacterium | reverse complement strand
TTGAGGTGGGAGATGATATTTTTTCTACTCTTATTACCGTCGACATCGTCGTTGCTAATTTCTGGATGGCGATTCTGTTATATATGGCTTCCAAGCATAAGCAAATTGATGCCAAGGTAGGGGCGGATACTTCTGGCATTGAAGTGTTACGATTAAAGGTTGAAAAATTTGAGCGCGAAAATAGTCGAATCGCCTCGTTGAATGACTTAATTTATATTGTGGCGTTCGGTTTTGGTGTCTGCGGTCTTGCTCACTGGGGCGCTGATCTGATTACCCCTTGGATGAAAGTAAACGTGCCTTGGGGTGCAGAGTATAGTCTCCATTCGTCGTTCTTGTGGCTTGTAATGATTGCAACGACTATTGGTGTTGGTGCTTCATTTACCCGTGTGCGGTCATTGGAGTCGGTGGGTGCCTCGAAAATAGGTTCTGTTTGTCTTTATTTCTTAGTTGCCACCATTGGCTTACACATGGATATTACACGTATAGTAGAAGCGCCAAAATTCTTATTGCTTGGTGTGATATGGATGGCCGTACACGCTATTTTGATGCTCGTTGTTGCGCGAATCATCAAAGCCCCAGTTTTTTATATGGCAGTTGGGAGCCAAGCTAACGTCGGGGCAGCTGCGTCTGCACCTGTTGTTGCGGCGGCATTCCATCCAGCCCTGGCGCCGGTGGGCGTATTACTTGCAATTTTAGGCTATGCATTAGGTACGTATATGGCGTATCTGTGCGGCATTATAATGAGTGGAGTTCCAGTTTAATGAATAATCTTCAAACGGTTTCAGTAGCAAATATTGAGGTCGCAAACAATAAACCTTTTACCCTGTTTGGTGGCATGAACGTACTTGAGTCTCGCGACTTGGCAATGCAAATTGCAGAGCATTACGTCAAAGTAACCGAAAAGCTAGGTATTCCCTATGTATTCAAGGCATCGTTTGATAAAGCGAATCGTTCTTCTGTACATTCATACCGAGGACCAGGAATGGAAGAGGGGCTGAAGATATTTGAAGAAATCAAATCAACCTTCAATGTACCAGTGATTACCGATGTCCATGAACCATTCCAGGCGGCACCAGTGGCCGAAGTTGCGGATGTCATTCAATTACCTGCCTTCCTTGCTCGTCAAACGGATTTGGTTGTCGCAATGGCGAAAACCAATGCCGTCATTAATGTGAAAAAACCACAATTTTTAGCGGCCCATGAAATGCGTCACATCATCACTAAGTTCTTAGAAGCAGGAAATGACAAAGTGATTTTGTGTGAGCGTGGCTCATGTTATGGCTACAATAATCTCGTGGTTGATATGCTTGCCATGGAAGAAATGAAACATTATGCGCCCGTTATTTTTGATGCAACTCATGCATTACAAAAGCCCGGTGGTCGTGCCGATTCTGCCGACGGCCGCCGCGCACAAGCTGCACAGCTCGCTCGCAGTGGTATGGCGCTTGGACTGGGTGGTTTGTTTATTGAAGCGCATCCAGATCCAAATGTTGCTAAATGTGATGGCCCATGTGCTTTACCTCTGGATAAACTGGAACCTTATCTGGCGCAAATGAAAGCGTTAGATGAATTGGTCAAAGGCTTTGCGCCACTTGATACTAGCGCCAACTAAAGAAGTGGAACGTGAATAGACGACTGCCGCCATTAAATGGCTTAAAAGTGTTTGAAGCCGCTGCTCGTCATTTGAGTTTTACTCGAGCGGCTGAAGAGCTATTTGTTACGCAAGCAGCCGTTAGTCATCAGGTTAAGGGTTTAGAAGAGTTTTTAGGTGTAAAACTCTTTCGTCGTCGTAATCGCGTTCTGTTATTAACCGAAGAGGGGCAAAGTTACTATCTCGATATTAAAGATATCTTTAGTAATATCCACGATGCAACCGAACGCTTACTGGCACGAACTGAAAAAGGAGTGATTACGGTTGCAGTACCAACGACATTTGCGGTGCAATGGTTAGTTCCTCGTATTTCTCGTTTCACCGCTGACCATCCTGATATCGATGTGAGAATTACAGCCGTTGATTTTGATGAGAAATTTTTAACCGAAGAAATTGACGTTGCGGTTTACTACGGTAAAGGTCGATGGTCAGGAGTCGAGTCGTACAAGCTTCACACCGAATATTTGACCCCTGTTTGCTCTCCTAATCTCATGCAAGGGGAGCATCCTATCCATACTCACGCTGATCTTAAGCATCATAACTTGTTGCATGATGGCTCACGTCAGGCGTGGAAATCATGGGTTAAAACGTTCTCTGTGTCAGGTGTAAATGTCAATCAGGGACCAATTTTTAGCCATTCTATGTTGGTGATGCAGGCCGCCGTTTTGGGGCAGGGTGTTGCCTTGGCTCACAGTGTGTTGGCTCGTCCGGAAATTGAAGCTGGACGTTTAGTGAAGCCGTTAGCTGAACGTAAAGTATCGAGTAGTGCTTATTATCTGATTTGTGATGAAGCGCAATCGGAGCAGGGAAAAATCAGAGCATTTATTGACTGGATGCTGACACTGGTTAAAGAAGAGCAGGCCCATGAATATCATATATAACAACGTTGAAAATCCGAAGGCACATTTGATACTGGCCCACGGCGCTGGCGCAGGTTGTCACAGCGAATTCATGGTGAGTGTGAGCCAACTTTTAGCTGCACATAACATTGGCGTGTACCGATTCAATTTTCAGTATATGCAGCGTATTGAAGACGAAGGTAAACGTAGACCTCCTTCAAAAGCCCCTGTCCTGATTGACGAGTTTACGGATATTCTTACCAATATTTGTGCAAGCGTTAATACACCGGTTTGGATTGGAGGTAAATCCATGGGGGGTAGAATGGCTTCCATGATGGTTGACCATCAATCGGTGGCAGGTGTTATATGCCTTGGTTATCCGTTTCACCCACCAGGAAGACCCGAAAAGCTGAGAATAGATCATTTGCAGAGCACCAGCAAGCCAATGTTAATTGTACAAGGGGAGCGCGATACCTTTGGTAGTCAAAGTGAGGTGTCAGATTACACCCTTGATCCTGACATTGAATTGATCTTTATGGAAGATGGCGATCATAGTCTTAAGCCCAGAAAATCGTCAGGGCTCAACCACTCCAGCCATATTGCATCAGCGGTTGAGGCTATCGCTGATTTTGTGACTCGAGTTTATCAATGAAGTATTGGCTTGTTGTCGCGGCTACTAGTGGCGCAATGTGTGTTATGTTGGGTGCGTTTGCCTCCCATGGCCTGAAATCTATTGTATCAGCGCAACGGTTGGACGTCTTTCATACCGCGGTGGATTATCAATTTTATCATAGCTTGGCATTGATGCTGGTTGCGGTTCTGCAACATCATTACACGTCACTTGAGAGACCTTTATCCATCGTCGCCGGTTTGTTTTGCGCAGGTATTCTGCTGTTTTCTGGCTCATTGTATACATTGGTACTTACTGATACGCCGTGGTTGGGTGTCATTACCCCATTCGGAGGGATGGCCTTCATTCTTGGTTGGCTTTATTTGGCGTTGAGTGTTTTAAGGAATGAAAAATGATTGGTGTGCTTGCTTATTGCCGTGCCGGTTTTGAAAATGATTTAGCGACTGAATTGCAAGAAAAAGCAGCGTCAGTCAATATCTACGGTTATGCTAAAACCAAGCGTCAATCAGGCTTTGTTGTATTTCACTGTTACCAACCAGAGGACAGTCAGGTCTTAGTTGAAAAGATCAGATTGTCGGATCTGATTTTTGCTAGACAATGGTTTATTCTGCAAGCTGAGTTGAAAGATTTGCCTACCGATGACCGTATCACTTCAATTTTAGGTGCCCTTATTGAAGTCCCTCAGTGCGGTGAATTGCGAGTCGAATACCCTGATACCACAGAAGGGCGTGAGTTATCGAAGTTTTGTCGTAAATTCAGTGTGCCATTACGACAAGCACTGCGAGGAAAATCATTACTAACGCCAAAAGAGCAGAGCAGTAAACCTATCGCCATGGCGTTCTTTACATCAAGTCACTGCGGTTATTTTGGTTATATTCCGAGACAAAATGCATCACCTCACCCCTTGGGTATTCTGCGCTTGAAATTTCCATCACAAGCACCGAGTCGCTCAACATTAAAGCTGGATGAAGCAATTCAACTATTTTTGTCTAAAGAAGAGCAGCAACAACGGATAGTTGCCGGTATGCATGCGGTAGACTTGGGTGCATGTCCTGGGGGATGGACATATCAACTCGTTCATAGAGGGTTATTTGTGCAGTCAGTGGATAACGGTGCTATGGATGATCAACTCATGGAAACTGGTCAGGTGCAATATTTCGCAGAAGACGGCTTTAAATATGAACCGAAGAAAAAAAATGTGACTTGGCTAGTTTGCGACATGATTGAACAACCCAAACGAGTAGCTCAACTAATGGCAAAATGGTTAGTCAAAGGTTGGTGCAAAGAAACTATTTTCAACTTGAAACTACCAATGAAAAGACGCTTCGAATGTGTTCAAGAGAGCATTGAAGATTTGACCGAAATATTGTCGTCTCATGGATATCATAATGCACATATAGCAATGAAACATCTGTATCATAACCGAGAAGAAGTCACCGTTTATGTTCGCCTAAATCCCTGATTCCGTGTCTTCTCGAAAAGTGAAATGATCAACGAAGCTAGAGGTTATCCATCACGTCTAGTTGCTTTTTAAATTGACCAATACGAGCGTTAATCCGTTTCATTTCTAACGTATTCTTATTTCTTGCTGCAAAATTATAGGCATTGTGAAGGTGGTCGACACTCCTCTCATAAGCACCCATTAGCGCATACATCTCGGCTTTTTCTTGTAGCACGTCCATGTCTTGATTGGTTCGCTCATAGCCCTCAACCAATAGTTGTCTCGACAGCATATCCTCAGGCGCATCAATGATGTAATCGCGTAATAATTGGATCGCTTGTGGCTCTTTCTTTGATTGCAACCATAGATTCGCCAAGTTCAATATCAAGACGCGATTGCTGGGTTGCAGTAAAAGTTGAGCTTGTAACATCTTTTCACCACTTTCATAGTGCTTGAGCCCTATGGCTATATCTGTTGCTAAATCAATATAGAAAAGGTTACGTGGATCTCTAAATCGTAGGCTACTGATGATTTGCTGAGCTTTTTCAAATTCATTCTTTTCAAAGTAGGCTAGGGCAACTCCATAGGCATTAGCAGGATTCGATGGATCTTTCATTTGCTTGTTATGGTAATAGGCCAGCCAGTCAGTGTTATCTTGATAACGAACATTGATACGCGCCTTAGCCAACTCAAAGTGCTTTTCTTCTCGCGGAATGAAGCGAGGTTTAGATAATGCTCGGGCGCGTGTGTCGGCTACGCGATCTAATGGCAGGGGATGAGTTTGAAGGTAAGCCAGACTTTTACTGTTATAACGATTTTTAGCTGCCAGTTTGGCAAAGAAACTTGAAGCTGCCATAGGATCATATCGTGAGCGTCGCAAGATGTTCATGCCAATTCGGTCGGCTTCTTTTTCATTTTTGCGGGTGTAGTTGATATTTCCTTGTGTCATCATCCCCATGGAGCCCATCATGGTGGCTAAAGCAACTTCTGAACCGCCAGCCATGGCAAGTAATACCCCTGCAATCAGTGACGCCATGCTTAAACTACTGGTATTCTTCTGAGCTTCTAGTCGGCGCGCAAGATGCCGCTGCGTTACGTGGGCAATCTCGTGAGCAAGTACTGCCGCAACTTCGCTCTCATTGTCTGCTAATGCTAATAGCCCCGTATTCATACCGATGTGACCACCAAAAAATGCGAAAGCATTAATTGAAGGATCGTTGACAAAGAAGAAAGTAAAAGGAAAATTCACGTCATCAGCAAGAACAACGAGTCGATTTCCTATGTCTTGAATATAATCTTGTAACACTGGGTCGTGGAGCACTGCGCCTTGGCCACGACGAATTCTCATGATTGCATCACCGAGAACAACTTCTCGCTCTAGTGTTAATGCACTAGAGCCTGCAATTCCAATGTCGGGTAATTTGTTGGTGTCTGAGGCGACACTTGAGAATGACTGAAAAGCAAACCAACTGGACAGACACCATGCAATCACTTGTTTCTTCATGTTACTCCAAACTTACAAGTCCGTGACTTAGACTCAATACCGTCAACAAGTTCAATTATTGTATTGAATAAAATCACTTTCAGTATACTCAGAATTCATTTGAAAAGTATCACAAATTTTATTGTTTTTTAGTCGTAGTTAATACTGTTCCTAAAAATGTTGTCGAACTATTATCCGGTAAATAATGATCGTATATCACTTTCTGATGCCGTATACTTTTGAAAGATCCAGAAGTCGTTTTTAACTGAACAAGCATTGTTAGATGAAGATATATGAGTTAGATCTGTTGTCGGTTCCTTGTCCTTTAGCTTTGGTTAACGCAAAGCAATGCTTAATGTCGCAAAAACAAGGGGTTGTGGTTGAAATCTTACTCAATGATCATCCAATGCATCAAGATGTGTTGCGATATATTGAGACCCGACTTCAAAACGTTTCTATCAAGATATCACATCAAAACGGCCATTTGCGGTGTCGTGTGGAACACAAATAGAGGAACAGGCATGTTTACATTATTGAGAGATTGGTACACCAACAAATTCTCAGATCCAGATGCGGCAGTATTGCTCGCTTTAATCATCACGTGTTCGCTTGTGCTGATGGTATGGGGGGGGATCCTCGCGCCAGTGCTGGTTGCTGTTGTACTAAGCTATCTGCTTGACTGGCCTGTGACCCAACTTCAGAAAAAAGGCTACAGTCGAAGCTTTGGAACAACAATAGCATTAATCCTTTTTATGGGAGTTTGCGTGTGGTTGTTTCTGGTTGTTTTTCCTGCTGTTTGGGCGCAATCGAGTCGCCTGGCCGGCGACCTTCCTGATATTCTTGCACGTTTGCAGCAATGGTTATTGACCCTGCCAGAACAATACCCATCTTATGTTGATTCTCAACAGATACAATCACTTCTCAATGCAATGAGTAATCAGATACTTTCAGTTGGTGAATATGCCTTGTCTGCCTCACTTGCCTCATTATTTTCGGTGGCCGCATTGTTGCTGTATTTTATTCTAGTACCGTTGATGATGTTTTTTATGCTGAAAGATAAGCAAGAACTATTGGATAACGTGAGTTCGTTGTTGCCAAAAGAGCGAAAAATGATTAATAAAGTCGGTAATGAAATGAATGTACAAATTACTAACTATATTCGCGGAAAGGTGCTCGAGATACTCATTGTTGGAACAGTATCCGTCATAACGTTTTGGCTGCTGGGACTTCAATATGCTTTGTTGCTGGGAATTTTAGTTGGATTGTCAGTGCTTATTCCGTATGTTGGAGCCGCCTTAGTGACTATTCCAGTATTGGCAGTGGCCCTTGTGCAATTCGGTTTGGGGTCAGAATTTTGGTACATCTTCATTGCTTACAGTATTATTCAGGCATTAGATGGAAACTTACTCGTTCCTTTGTTGTTTTCTGAAGCCGTCAGCTTGCATCCCTTATACATCATCATTGCTGTTCTGTTCTTTGGAGGGTTATGGGGGTTCTGGGGAGTGTTTTTCGCAATACCGCTTGCCACGCTAGTGAAAGCTGTCTTAAGTGCCTGGGACGATCCTCCGGCAGAAGAAGACCCGGTTTAAGAGCATTTCGGCTTGTTGATAAATAAAAACTGGGTGCTTGTTAGGCACCCATTTTTCGTAAGTTATAATGCCGCTAGAACGTCTAGCACAACTTGATGGTGGTCTTTGGTTTTGAACTTGTCGAAGACATGCTCAACAACGCCAGTTTCAGAAACCAAAAAAGAGATTCTATGGATGCCATCATATTCTTTACCCATGAACTTTTTCAAACCCCAAACACCAAACTGGTCTGCAATGGCATGATCTTCATCTGAGAGTAAGTGGAAATTCAACTCATCTTTTTCGGCAAATTTTGCTAAGCGTTTGACAGGGTCTGGACTAATACCAAAAACGACAACGTTGTGTTCGTCGAGTGATGCTTTAATATCTCTTAAATTCTGCGCTTGCACTGTACAACCGGGTGTCATAGCTTTGGGATAAAAATAGACAAGCACTTTTTTCCCTCTGAACTGATCTAAGGATATGCTTTCATCACGTTGATTCTGTAGAGTGAAGTTGCTGACTTCACTGCCTTTTGCTAAAAATTCCATTAAAGCCTCATTGGGTTGCGGGACGGATATGTCCGATTAAATTAAAAGGGTTTAAACAATCATCAAAATAATGATTCAGGGTGTCGATACTGATGTCACGGTTGGTTCGGATCAACACAAATAGTTTCATCATTTCAGCTTGTGAATGTTTTTCAGTAAATGTACTCAAATTTGATTGGATGATAGTGAATTCATGCTGAGTAAAAAATGCCAGCACTTTATGTAGTGCGCAGTTATCGTTAATACCGACAATATCAGCACACAGACAGTGACTATTCTCAGATGAATCAAGGTTAATATGCTGCACTGTGAAGCTTATTCTGGTTCCTTGCAATCGCGTATTCACCGCATTTTCAATGCGGTCAAGTTCACTTTGCTCGCCTTGGAGAACAATACCAATCAAACAGTGTTGGTTGATACAATCAAATTCACTACTCAACACATTGACCTTGTTGCTAGCAATCATAGCGGCAATTTCCTGATAAAGCGCAACGCCGCCGCCAGAGCCGTCATCAAAGACGTGTATCATCAAACGTTCCATATTAAACCCGTAGTTAGTCACATTAAAAATATAATAGCAAAAAACATTTTAATTTTTTATTGTTGGATTGCTTGTTTTTCAAAGAGCGGCTGATTACCATACGCGTCATCATATCGACAGGAGAAGTCATGTTTACTGGAAGTTTTGTTGCCCTTGTAACCCCTATGTTCGACGATGGAACTATAGATTATCCTTCATTGAAAAAGCTTGTAGACTTTCACATTGAACAAGGCTCTCAGGGAATCGTTGCCGTTGGCACAACCGGTGAGTCTCCAACGTTACCCGTTGATGAGCATATTGAAGTGGTAGCCAAAACAGTTGAGTTTGTCAACGGTCGCGTTCCAGTGATCGCTGGCAGTGGCGCGAACTCTACTGCTGAAGCATTAGAGTTAGGTGAGAAATGTGCAGACGCTGGGGCTCAAGGGTTGTTGAGTGTAGTTCCCTATTATAATAAGCCGCAACAGCGAGGGCTGGTTGCTCATTTTGAGGCAATTGCGAACGCAGCAACTATCCCAGTGATTTTGTATAATGTACCCGGGCGAACGATTACTGATTTATCTGACGAAGCTGTTATACAATTATCCGAGCACCCAAATATTGTTGGAATTAAGGATGCTACGGGTAATGTTGAACGCTTAACGCAACTCAAACCTAAGGTGCCTGAATCATTTATTTTCCTCAGTGGTGATGATGAGACTTGTTGTGACTTCATGTTAGCCGGTGGCGACGGTGTCATTTCCGTATCTGCAAACATTGTACCCAAGGAAATGCGCCTTATTTGTGATGCCGCTACCTCCGGTAAATCAGAGGTTGCACAAAGCACGGATAAAAAAATTGCCGAATTACATAAGACTTTATTTGTAGAATCTAACCCTATTATGCCAAAATACGCATTATTCAAAATGGGACTGATAGAAAGCGGATATCTGAGGCTTCCTCTAGTAGAAGCGGAACTTTCTAGTCAAAGCACCATCGAAAGCGTCATGCGTGACATTGGTTTAATATAAAAAGGATAATCATGATTCGAAATATAGCCTTGGGGGTTGCAGCCACATTAGCTGCAGCAGGGTGTACGTCGTTAGAAAATAGAGTTGGGAACAACAGTTCTGTTGATTACTCAAAACACGACGAGCGGATAGCAATACAATTTTCGGATCAATTAAAAACTCCCGATATCAAGTCTGATTATGATATTCCAGCCGCTAAAATGGATGGGGTTTCAGGAAAAGACCTTCCTATTCTTTCGCCTTCATTAGTTCATCCCCTCCTCAAGAACGCTTACATTCAAGAGGGAAGTAAAAAAGCCACCATCAATATCGATAAAATCAATGATGAGACAGAACTCGATGCTGAAGTCTGGCGAATGGTCAGAGCTTACATGAAGGCGCAACAGTACCGTGAGCAAAGTTTTGACGCCAATACAATGATTTTGACTACCGATTGGCTGCCGTTCAATGATATCGTCAATGCATTAAACCAAGTGTCGCAAGAAAATGAACAAGCAGAAGAGCAGAGTGATACGAATGAAGGTGACATTTTGTCAGGCTTGTTTGCTATTGGAAATGATGACGGATCCAATGTACAACCGGCAGAGGGACGTTTCAGAATATCATTTGATATGAAGAGCCATAAACGCTCGGGTAATCTTTCCGTGGATCTAGTGGAAGCTAAGAACTTTGAAAGTAACACCAAAGCACTATTACAAAGAACGGTAGAAGTTTCTTTCTTAAACGGC
>CAXRGH010000086.1:0-8040 GCA_964230195.1 Alteromonadaceae bacterium | reverse complement strand
CTGGATCTTCAACCTCCCAATCAATACCCTGCTTGGTAATACGGTAAGGGTTGTATCCATCAATGGTGGATGCATTAACAAATTTAGCAATAACAGATTCAATGTAATTGGGGTAACTGAAAGATAAAGCCTCCCAATTTTGAAAAATATCGCGCCAGTTACCCTGATATGAGAGTAGCTTTTCATTATTATTATCTAATAGCTTGATCTCAAATTGATTCCAAGGACGGCTAGGATCACCATGACGGCGCCCAAATGTAATGGGCAAATATTCCATGGTTAAACGTTCAAGCTGGGAGCAATGTCTTGTTTCAACTTCTTGGTATAAGTCGCCAAGGCTGACATGAGCGGGCAACTGGCTAAGCCACTCTGCATGCGCTGAATACACATCTGTATTGAAATGTTTTATGGTTTTTACATAATCCTTTGTTTGGATTGTGTATTGGTTGTCAAAAATACCACCTCGGAGGACGTTAAATAGAACATTGGCATAGTGATGCGCACTCACAGATTCTTCATTCGTGACTTGAAAGCCATCTGCCGCAGCCATTTTTTCGGCGAGACCTTGAGTGCCGGTATCAACAGACTGACTTACTTTGGTTGCTAATTGAGGTGTATCCTTCAGTGCTTCAAGCAGACTAACGATTTGAGGCTGGCTTTGTTCTACGTTAGTGACAAACGTCCAAGATTTGCTTTCAAGAGCTTCAAGTTGAAGGCTTGCGTTGACTAGGTACGCACCTCGTATACCTCTGATGATGCTATCTTGATTTATATTGCCACCACGTTTAAACGCAAGGACTTGTTGAGATGAGAGGAGGGTTTGCGAATTATCTAAGCCAAGACAAAACACCGTATTGGCTAATAATGACTCACATGGCTCAGCTCGGTCCGTAATGGCTGAAAATAAACTAAACATTCCTAACTGAGTACTAGGTTCAAGTTCTGACCACTTGTAAGCATCAACTAAGTTACTCGAGTTAGCTTGTGTATATCGGGGGGTTCCTGCGGGTAGTATATTCTGAAAACCATCAAGAATCTCTACTTCGACTCCATTTTCACCGTGATTAATCATCTCGCAGTTTCGCACGAACCCGTACTCTGCACTGGTCTCCCAAGTATATC
This sequence comes from Alteromonadaceae bacterium, assembly GCA_964230195.1. Taxonomy (GTDB): domain Bacteria; phylum Pseudomonadota; class Gammaproteobacteria; order Enterobacterales; family Alteromonadaceae; genus CAXRGH01. The sequence goes on along the minus strand of CAXRGH010000086.1, from coordinate 6,918 downwards.
GGTAGGTTAAGTTCCACGTATGGTTAGTCTCTTCAAAACACACCTTGTTGCCTAAAAGATTTTTGTAAATATGGCGCGTTGTTTGATATTTATGATCATGTTCTTGATTGAAGGGCTCCCACACCTCTATTTGTTGCTCAGTCTGGCGCCGGATAATCGTTTTACATCCAGTATGGAGATGGCTTTCGTGGATTTTGTCGACGGTTTCGTAAGTAAAAAGCGCTGTCTCTGGCGATACTCGACCTGCAGTCAATCCGGTTGTAGAGGATAGAAACAACCAATGGTCGCTGTCAGAAACGACACTAATAAAAAAAGGTGCCATTTTGTCAACGTTATGAATGGCGTAGTACCGCTCTCCATTCAAATCAATAAACTCGCCATTACTAGTAGCATGTTGATCATCTACTATTACCATTGATTGTGCTCCGATTATGCTGTTCACTTTATTTTTTAAAGATAACTGTTCAAAATTTACGTTAGTTTATTTACTTGTCATAGCAGGTGATATCGTCCAATCCCCTGTTGACATTCGCCGCCGGTGTTATTCCTGCTCAAATCACTTTTCTGGCAAATAATGCGTTGAGTCGCACCCCTCAACGTAATCCACATGTATTTTGAATCTCTGTTAACTGGACTGTGAGTGTTTAGGTTTCAGTTAAGCCACAACGAGTTAGCAGCAAATAAACTCTGCTTTCGCACAATAGATGGGTGAGTGCAGATAGCAAATGAAACACGGTAAAATGGACTGTCCTACGGTTTAAACGGTCGCAGTATTTTAAAGCCGTTAAGTGACAGGGTAGTTTCGGTTTACTGGGACTAATGTGGAATGGCGAAATGATTACGAAGGCTCTTGTCATTACATCGACGCAAACGTCCGTGTTGTCGTGTTATACAGGTCAGGTCAGCGCGTTTCGGGTAACAGCCGAAGTAAATTGGCATAGAGTGAAATATCAACTATTTCTCGGGGTTAAAGGAGTACATATGTCACACAGTGAAGCCCTCAGCAGAAACACTGTTTCTATTGGGCAAAAAACCGCATATGGTACGGGGACACTCGTACTGAATTTGCTACCAGCGTCGTTGGGGATCTTCTCCTTTTTTCTTATCACTGCCTTCGGTGTTGACCCTTTACTAGCAGGCATACTGAGTGGCGCACCTCGCTTGTTTGATGCATTAACGGATCCTATCATGGGGTTTGTCACCGATAATACGAAGTCTCGATGGGGAAGACGGCGTCCCTACATCGTTATCGGGGCAATCTTGAGTGGTTGTTTTTTTGCTGCCATGTGGCAACTCAATCCCGAATGGTCGCAACAACACATATTTTGGTATCTGATGTTTTTTTCCTTGGCATTTACAATCGGAAACACCATGTTTGCTACGCCGTTTGTTGGTTTAGGTTATGAAATCACCTCCGATTACAATGAGCGCACCCGTCTCATGGCGTTTTCACAGTTTATGGGACAAATTGCTTGGATGATAGTCCCCTGGTTTTGGGTATTGATAGCCGATCCCGACCTATTCCCATCTCAAGCTGAGGGCGTTCAAACCCTCTCACTGTTTGTTGCGGGTGGCTGCATCGTATTGGGTATTATGCCGGGACTATTTTGCCGCGGTATCGATAGTGATCAGATAGAAAATAGGGTTGAGATTTCGTTCAGTACTATTTGGACAAATCTCGTCAGAGTGGTTCACAATATTATTCAAACCTTCAAAAATAAGTCATTTGTGACTTTGTGTGGTGCAACCTTCTTGGTATTCAATGGATTTTATTTAGTTGCATCATTCAGTTATTTTATTATCGTGTTTCACGTGTTTGATGGTAACTACGGCCTTGCTGGTACATGGCCTGCTTGGTTTTCAACCTTAAGTGCTATTGTAACCGCTGTATTGGTAATACCTATTGTGAGTTGGATGGCAAACCGTTGGGGCAAGAAGCAAGCGTTTGTTGTTGCTACGGTACTCTCTATTATTGGTTATGCATTAAAATGGTATGGCTTTAATCCTGAAAATCCCTGGCTAATGTTCATGCCAATCCCCTTAATGTCATTTGGGATTGGCGGATTGTTTACGTTGATGATGAGTATGACGGCAGACGTTTGCGATTTGGACGAACTTCAAAATGGTATGCCACGCAAAGAGGGAACCTTTGGTGCTATTTATTGGTTGATGGTTAAGATTGGTCAAGCAATAGCATTAGTGCTCGGCGGCGCTGTACTGAAATATGTTGGCTTTGATGCTGGTGCTGCAGCACAGTCTGTTGAGACCTTAACGCGACTAAGACTGGCCGATATTGTGATACCTTCGGCGACAGCAGGTTTAGCGATTGTTGTTATTTGGCGATATGATCTGACGGAAGAAAAGGTCAATTCAATTAAGCAAACCTTGATTGAAAGGCGAGGCGATATCTAACTTTTCTATCCATAATGTCGACACATTATGACAAAGGCATCCATTGGATGCCTTTGTCATTTTTATTCTAGTATCTGACGCTAATGCGAACGATAATGGCAAGGGCTTTAGGTGTCGACAGAGATCCCACGTTTGCGCCGTTTATCATGCCAAAGCGACGTTGGTCATTGTTTAGTTGTCTAGATATAGAACCTCAAGCAAGCTCGCGGTTAATTTTTATGAATTCAATGGACGTACAACAATGAATGACTCAAATCTAGCCTTGACTGCCAAGCAGCGACTTTCCAACGTGTTGAAAAAATCATGGTTTATCCCTGTGTTGTCAGCACTCTTGATTGATTCGCATACTCGATTTTGGCTACTTGAAGTGGATGGCTCTGTTGATAATTCTTTGGCGGGCTATGTTTTCATCATGGCAGCGGTTGCGCTGTTATCTGTGCCTTGCATTGCGTGTTTGAATTTTGCGTTGGAAACATCAACAAAAACCAAAATGAAGCGAGCATTAGTCGTGATTTTCTTGATATACCCTCCATTGCTCATTGCGCTTCACTCACAGGATGCAGTGCCAGTTCAGTTTCAACTATTGACGGAACATTTTACTGAGCAAACATGGCTGTTCGTGTTAGCCGCGGGGATTGTGGCTTACTTTAAAAACAATCCGCAAACGTTACCGTACCATACACCGGCAAAGAAATGGTTTGGGTTACTTTTGTCACTAGATCACGTTTGTGTTTTACTGAGTGTTCTGTGGGCGCTTGTTTTTGCTGCAGTGTTTGCACCCTATGATAATCCTCTCATGCATCAGCCAATTTCGTTTGTCATTGATACCGACAGTGTCAGTCAAAACCTTACTAACTTTTTAAGTTACTTCATCCAATTGTTGTTTATCGCTTCCCTATGGTTATCCGTCTTTTTCATTAATAGATATCTGCTTATTCGTAAAATACTCGGCAGCCATGGTGTTATTTACTTCGTATTATCTATTGCTTGTGTGATCGTTGTAATAACTCCTCTCTATGCAGCTATCATGCTAATGTTACCAATTAATGCGGTGCCTGAGGGGATTCAAAATTTAACATCAGGAGGGGGACAATACTTATTTGACCGCCAAAACTACCGAGTCATTTTCTCTATTTTGGCGATATCCACCCCCATTATTTTGGCGTTTGAACGTCAAGAGCAAGAAACTCAAGTGTCACTCATTAAGCAGGCTCAAACCGAAACTGAACTTAAATTTCTTCAACAACAAGTTAACCCCCATTTTTTGTTTAATACACTTAACAATTTGTATGCCTTGGTTTTGAAAAAATCCGAACAAGCGCCTGATGTGATTATGCAACTGGCCAATCTACTGCAATACACAGTGTATGAAGGGCAAAAAGAGATGGTAGAGTTGAGTCAAGAAATAGACTATCTACAAAACTATTGGGCGTTGCAGTCTATTCGATTGGGAAACAAAGCAACGCTTGAAGGTACATGGCCTAATACGCAAGATGCAGATGATTTTAAGGTGCCACCTTTGCTACTCATCAACATCTTAGAAAATGCGTTTAAACATGGTATTGAACCCAGTGATGAAACCTGTTTTCTACGGTTTTCAATGGCGTTAGACGCTGGGCAGTTGATAGTTGATTGCCGTAATTCAATTCCTGACGGAACGTCTATTGAGTCTGGAGGGGTAGGGCTCACGAACCTTGAGCGCAGACTTTATCTATTATTTGGGAATAATGTCAGCTTAAAGGTCGACCCTAGCGAAAACGAATGGAAAGTCCATCTCACTATGACACTAGAAAGGAAAGAGTTAACGAATGATTAAAGCTATTATAGTGGATGATGAACCGCTGGCGCACGATGTCCTGAAACATCACTTGAGAGAGCATTCTGACCTTCAAATTGTTGCTCAGTGCGCAAATGCTACAGAGGCACTGGCAGTGCTTGCTAATCAGACAATTGACTTATTGTTTCTGGATGTTCAAATGCCGGCGCTAACGGGCATTGAGCTTCTCAAAGTCATGGCCAATAAGCCCCAAGTGATTTTAGTGACAGCATACAAGGAATATGCATTAGAGGGGTTTGATCTTGACGTCACAGACTACCTGTTAAAACCCGTGTCTGCCAAACGTTTATCGCAAGCAATAGATAAGGTGAGAGCTCGTCGTAAAAATGCGGTCACTGAATTGGAAAGCACCGCAAACAATACAGCAAAAACAACGTCTCACGTCACCCTAAAAGTGGACCGAAGTAAACAGAAATTTGCCATCAAGGACATAGACTATATTGAGGCGTACGGGAACTATGTCAAAATTTGGCATGCTAGTAATGCAACCCTCGTTTCGAGTACGCTGAAAAATTTACTGGATGAGGTACCATGCGGTACTTTAGTGCAAACTCATAAGTCTTTCGCCGTCAATGAGAATAAAATACAGAGCGTAGGAACCGACAAAATCATACTAACAAACGGAAGCATGGTGAAAGTGGGGAAGTCATTTAAACGAACGGTCAGTGGCTTACTTTAACGTAAACTGTGGTGTCGCTTTGAAATGTATAAGACGCAAGTGGTTGACGGTTGTGTCGTCATTGTTGGGTATAAAAGACGAATAACACTATGCTGCATTGGCAGAAATACAACGAAAGAAAGACAGAATGTGAATTTTCACCGCATCGTTATTGCTTACCAGACACAAAAAAAGGGCCGAGGCCCTTTTTTGAAGCAAAACGAACTTACAGGGTTTCAACCCCCATATTAAACAAGGTAAAGCCGTAGATGTCGGCATATTGTTCAATGGTTTTCGATATTGGAGTACCTGCACCGTGACCCGCATCAGTTTCAATTCGTATTAAAGTTGGTGCTGAACCAGCTTGCTTCTGCTGTAATTCTGCAGCGAACTTAAATGAATGCGCTGGAACCACGCGATCATCATGGTCACCTGTTGTGACTAAGGTCGCGGGGTAACTCACGCCCGCTTTGACATTGTGAACTGGTGAATATTGTTTGAGGTAGTTAAACATAGTGAGATCGTCATCGGCTGTACCGTAGTCATAAGCCCATCCAGCACCTGCAGTGAATTTATGATATCGCAACATATCCAACACACCCACCGCCGGTAATGCAACTGCAAATAGGTCCGGTCGTTGCAGCATTGCAGCGGCCACAAGTAACCCACCGTTTGAACCACCTTGTATGGCAAGTTTTTCCGAGCGTGTGTAGTTTTGTTCAATGAGATATTCTGCTGCAGCAATAAAGTCATCAAACACATTTTGTTTATTGAGCTTTGTGCCTGCAATATGCCATGCCTTGCCATATTCACCACCGCCACGAATATTCGCAACAGCGTATACACCACCTTGCTCCAACCAAGCGGCTCTTGAAGATGAGTATCTTGGCGTTAAACTCACGTTAAATCCGCCGTAACCATAAAGAATGGTTGGGGTATCACCTGTTAAGTCTAACCCTTTTTTGTGAGTAATGATCATCGGCACGCGCGTACCGTCTTTTGAGGGATAAAACACTTGTTTTGACACGTAGCTGCTTGCATCAAAAGAGGTTTCAGGCTGACGAAAGATAGTAGACTTACCACTGCCAATATCTAATTGATAAATCGTGGTTGGTGTATGGTAATTGGTAAAGCTGAAATACGTTTTTTGAGCGTCTTTTTTACCATAGAAGCCATTGGCAGAACCGACACCGGGTAGGGTGAGCTCACGTACCTTTTGGCCCTCAAAAGTGTATTGTTGAACGTTTGAAATGGCATCAATCATATAAGTAGCGTAAATATAGCCACCCGCGGTTGTTACCTGTAAGACGTTCTCTGTCTCGGCAATGACATCCTGCCAGTGTTTACTGGACACCTGTTTTGCATCCGCTTTCACTAGACGTGAATTAGGGGCATTTAGGTTTGTCATCAGATAGAAAGTATCGCCTTTATTATCGACTAGATAGGTATCTGAATCAGTATGATCCAAGATTGTTTCAATCGAACCTTCAGTGCCTAATCGCTTGTAAAATAGCTTGTTGCCTGATGTTGATACTTGTGCATAGATCATCAAAAACTTTTGATCATCCGTTACTTCGGCAGAAACATAGCGGTGCTTCTCTAATTCGGTACCACCAAAAATGAGAGTGTCTTTTGTCTGAGGTTGCCCCAACGTGTGGAAGTAGAGTTTGTGTTGGTCGGTTTTTGCCGATAACTCGCTGCCTGTAGGCTTGTCATAACTGGAATAGAAAAAACCTTCGTTACCTTTCCAACTGATACCACTAAATTTAATATCAACGAGCGGCGCTTCGAGCTGCTTCTTGGTGTTGGTATCTATCACTATTGCCTGACGCCAATCGCTGCCACCCTCTGAAATTAGGTACGCTGCTAGACTGCCGTCTGGTGAAAATTCAATGCTTGAAAGTGATGTGGTGCCATCTTCACTAAAGGTATTGGGATCAAGAAATACGGTTCGTTCGCCATTTTTATCTTCGCGGTATAAAACCGAGTGATTTTGTAATCCATCATTGTG
>CAXRGH010000085.1:0-4775 GCA_964230195.1 Alteromonadaceae bacterium | reverse complement strand
TCTTTTTTATCATGTGTCACTAGACCTTGAGCCTCTGCTATAGCACGTACTTCAGGCTTTTCTAGATGACCGATTGGAAATAATGTTTTTGCGATATGTTCATGGCTTAAGGTGTATAAAAAGTAACTTTGGTCTTTGTTGTTGTCTAGACCTCGCTGCATAACCCATTTTGAATCGCGGAAGGCACGTTGCACGTAGTGTCCAGTGGCGATGAAATCAGCTCCCAAGTCCTCCGCTGCATATTCCAAAAAGGCTTTGAATTTGATTTCTTTGTTGCACATGATATCTGGGTTAGGTGTGCGACCGGCACGATATTCTTCCAGAAAATACTCAAACACATTGTCCCAATATTCTGCTGCAAAATTAATACTGTGAAGCGGGATCCCTAATTTGTCGGCGACAGCTTGGGCATCTGCAAGATCGTCTGCCGCAGCACAATATTCCTCATTGTCATCTTCTTCCCAATTTTTCATAAAGACACCTTCTACATGGAAGCCTTGTGCCTTGAGCAGGTAAGCTGAGACGGATGAATCTACGCCACCAGACATACCGACGATGACTTTAATTGATTGATTTTCAGAATGCGAAGACATGCGTAAATTAGTTAGCAAAACATATTAAAACAAAGCAAAATTATAACACTTGCGCTTTTTAAATGCACGAATCCTCTTGCGTTAAGGTCATATATTCACCATTGTTAATCCCATCGATAGTCCATCGCCCGATCCGATATCGAACCAAGCGCAAGGTAGGAAAGCCAACATGAGCAGTCATGCGTCGTACTTGTCGGTTTCGACCTTCTTTGATGACAATCGATACCCACGATGTTGGGATAGATGCACGCTCTCTAATTGGAGGTGTGCGCGGCCACAGTGTCGGTGGAGGGATCTTGGATACCTTAGCGGGAGCCGTTAAACCATCTTTCAATATAACACCTTGTTGCAGACGTTCGATCGCTGTTGGATCAATGTCACCTTCTACTTGCACCCAGTACTCTTTTTCTGTTTTGGCTTTGGGATGGGTGAGTTTGTGTTGTAATCGTCCATCATTCGTCAATACGAGTAATCCTTCGCTATCGCGATCTAGGCGTCCAGCCGCATAAATGTCCCTTATGGGAATATAATCTTTTAGCGTCGCTCGCTGTTGGTCGTCAGTGAATTGAGTGAGAACATTGTAGGGTTTATTAAACAAAACAATCTTGGAATTGGAGACCTGTGGCCTCCGTTTGTTTTTTTTTAATACAGGCGCGGTTTTCCACTTAGGTATAGTAAGCGATGCTGAACGACGATAATCAGACATAAACGAAAATAGTATTGGGTAGATACTAATATTCTATCCCAAAAACAAGTGAATTACCTCCACGACAAAAGCAATTCATATTTTATAAGACATATTTACTCAGCGTTCCTCGTCTAAACCAAATGCAATATTTTCGGCATGCAAACCCTTTGGCCCCTTAGATACCTCAAATGTCACCTCTTGCCCGGCTTTTAGCGAGCGATAACCTTTCATTTTAATAGTAGAATAATGTGCAAAGATATCCTCACCACCGTCTTCAGGCACAATGAAACCGAAACCTTTCGCATTGTTGAACCACTTAACTTTACCCACTGCCATATGTTTTCCTCTAGCCTTGAACTAATCAAAAAAACCCATACTATAAATTTGTAGGACGATGTTATAGGATAGGTGTGGGGACTGAACATTCAGATGTTATAGTACCTACAATGTAAAAGTAGATAGGCAAAACAAGTTCTGTCAAGTGACAGTGAACAAATTCTGTTTATTTTGTCTTAAAGAATGACAAAAGCTGTGAAGGTTCTATAGTTAAAAGATGAGCAAACATAACACAACCCATATAGAAGGGGAAAATGTACTTGAAGGTGAGGAGCAGAAGACGCAACCACCAAAGATGTACAAAGTAATGCTAAACAATGACGATTATACACCGATGGATTTTGTAGTAAGCGTTTTAACCAAATTTTTTAATATGAATACTGAAAAAGCCAATCAGATCATGTTGACTGTGCATTATCAAGGAAAAGCGGTTTGTGGGGTCTATACTGCCGATGTTGCAGAAACAAAAGTCATGCAAGTGAGCGAATTCGCACGCAAGCATCAGCATCCCTTGTTATGTACTATGGAGCAGGCATGAATGGCCTGTTACACGTTGCTTCGTTCAATTATCTTTCCTGCTAGAGTGCTAGTAAACTGAGGTTTTTTCATGTTAAACAAAGAATTAGAGCAAACGCTCAATGAAGCATTTATCTTCGCAAGGCAGCATAAACACGAGTTTATGACAGTAGAGCATCTGCTATTAGCACTGTTAGACAATTCTGCCGCTCTAGAGGCGCTCAAAGCTTGTAATGCAAACATTGAAAGTATTCGAGCAGAGTTATCTGATTTTGTGAAAGATACGACACCATTGATGCTTGATGACCCTGATAATGAGCGAGAAACTCAACCTACGTTAGGTTTTCAACGCGTATTACAACGCGCGGTGTTCCACGTACAATCATCTGGCAAGGGCGAAGTCACAGGCGCTAACGTACTTGTAGCCATATTCAGTGAGCAAGAATCTCAAGCTGTGTATATTCTCAAAAAATCGGACGTAACGCGTTTAGACGTCGTCAATTTCATCTCTCATGGAGTGAGCAAAACCGATGAGGAACCTGTATCCACCAACGAACAAACTACGGATGTAAACGACAATGATGAAAATGCGTCGATGTTGAGTAAATACACGACTAATCTCAACATGACGGCACAAGAAGGGAAGATTGATCCGTTGATTGGTCGAGAACACGAAGTTGAACGCACTATTCAGATTTTGTGTCGTCGTCGTAAGAATAATCCTTTATTAGTAGGCGAAGCAGGCGTTGGCAAAACAGCCATTGCTGAAGGACTTGCTTACCGTATTATCAATGATGAAGTGCCTGATGTTATTGCTACTGCAACAGTCTATTCCCTTGATTTAGGTGGATTGTTAGCGGGTACAAAATATCGCGGTGATTTTGAGAAACGGCTAAAAGGGATCTTGAAAGAACTCAGCAAAGACCCTGATGCTATTTTATTTATTGATGAGATCCACACCATCATTGGTGCTGGTGCTGCCTCAGGTGGAGTGATGGATGCATCTAATTTACTCAAACCAAAATTAAGCAGCGGAGAGTTGCGCTGTATTGGGTCTACAACGTATCAAGAGTATCAAGGCATTTTTGAAAAAGACCGTGCATTAGCGCGCCGTTTTCAAAAAGTGGATGTAGTTGAACCGAGTGTCTCTGACACGGCTAAAATCTTGATGGGCTTGAAGTCTCGTTACGAAGAACATCACAATGTGACGTATACTGCAAAAGCGATTCACGCTACGGCAGAACTCGCGGCTAAGTATATCAATGACAGACAATTACCAGATAAAGCCATTGACGTCATGGATGAAGCTGGCGCTAGCCAACGGCTGTTACCTGAAGAACAACGCAAGTCCGAAATCACCGAAGCAGAAATTGAAAAAATTATTGCTAAGATAGCACGCATCCCAGAAAAATCGGTGTCGGCTTCTGATATGGAAGTACTCAAAAATTTAGGTCGGAATTTGAAAATGGTCGTATTTGGTCAAGACCAAGCGATTTCAACACTGACCGATGCGATTCACTTGTCTCGTTCAGGTTTAGGTAATGAGCAGAAGCCCATTGGTAGCTTTTTATTTGCAGGCCCAACAGGGGTGGGAAAAACAGAGGTGACCGCCCAACTGGCTAAAATTATGGGAGTGGAACTCGTACGTTTTGATATGTCTGAGTATATGGAACGGCATGCGGTGTCACGGTTAATTGGTGCGCCTCCTGGTTATGTCGGTTATGACCAAGGTGGTTTGTTAACAGACGCAGTGATCAAAAACCCGTATTCTGTCGTGTTACTCGATGAGATCGAAAAGGCGCATAGCGATATTTATAACATTTTGTTGCAGGTCATGGATCACGGTACCTTAACCGATAACAATGGGCGTAAGGTGGATTTTCGAAATGTCGTTCTGGTAATGACAACCAATGCGGGTGTACAAGAAACTGTGCGCAAATCAATTGGTTTCAAACAACAAGATCATTCACATGATGCACTTGGCGCTATTAATAAGGTCTTTACGCCGGAATTTAGAAATCGTTTAGATGCCATCATTTGGTTTAATCACTTAGATAAAGACGTCATTCTACAAGTTGTTGATAAATTCTTAATTGAATTACAAGTGCAGTTAGATGATAAAGGCGTGAGTATTGAAGTAACCGAACCAGCTCGTGAATGGTTAGCAGAGCAGGGCTACGATAAGGCCATGGGCGCACGTCCAATGGGGCGGTTGATTCAAGAGAAAGTTAAAAAAGAACTCGCCAACGAATTGTTATTTGGAGACTTGAAAGAGGGCGGTGCAGTCAAAGTTGATTTGGTGGGAGGGCGTCTTGAGTTTACCTACACCAAGTCAGTCAAAGCACAAGAAGTAGAAACGGAAGGCAAGTCTTAGCGTTTCGATTTCAATATGAAAAAAGGCAGCTTGAGCTGCCTTTTTTGTAAACCACAAATATTAGGGTTCTTTTAGCAGAACAACCTCTTATCTCGCACGGTAAATTATACGGCCTTTACTTAGATCGTATGGAGTCATTTCTACTGTCACTTTGTCACCGGTAAGGATACGAATGTAGTTTTTGCGCATTTTTCCAGAGATGTGAGCAGTAACTACGTGACCGTTTTCAAGTTCAACGCGAAACATAGTATTAGGCAGTGTATCTAAC
>CAXRGH010000084.1:0-7250 GCA_964230195.1 Alteromonadaceae bacterium | reverse complement strand
CTTCGGAGAGTTCGTTTATACTCTCAATTTCCGCGATGGTGGGTGAAACAAAATATCCCTGGTGATGATGTTCGGATTGCGGCAGCTGCGCAATGACCTGACCTTTAGCGTTTAAGGTGTTGATATGCGCCTGCAATTTAGCCTGTGCAGCTGCGTCAATAACTGGCCCAACATCGGTTTTAAGGGCCAGTGGTTCACCCATCACCAATTCATTCAACGCTCCCTTCAATAGCGTGATGACATTGTCAGCAATATCCTCTTGAACGTAAAGAACTCGCAATGCAGAACAACGCTGCCCTGCACTGGAAAATGCAGAAGTCACTGCATCGCTCACAACTTGTTCAGGTAAAGATGTACTGTCCACTATCATTGCGTTTTGCCCGCCCGTTTCTGCAATTAGCGTAGCGATCGCCCCTTGCCTTTGCGCCAACGTCAAATTAATCAGTTGTGCCGTCCGAGTGGACCCGGTGAAACAGACCCCCGCCACCGCATTACTTTGCGTCAGAACAGCACCAAGATCAGCGCCTGTTCCGGGAAGGTATTGGATCACGTCTGCCGGTGCACCTGCCTGTAATAGCAATTCAACACAGCGATAGGCAATCAATGACGTTTGTTCAGCCGGCTTGGCAATCACGCTGTTTCCGGTAACGATGGCGGCGGCAACTTGTCCAAGAAAAATAGCCAATGGGAAATTCCATGGACTAATACAAACAAACACTCCCTTACCCAATGCCATTAATTGATTCGTTTCCCCAGTTGGTCCTTGTAAATGTTCTCTTTGAGCAAATCGTTGACGCGCGTGTATTGCGTAATATCGGCAAAAATCAACAGCTTCTCTGATTTCAGCAATACCATCTTCAATCGTCTTTCCAGCCTCAAGGCAACACAGGCTTAACAGCTCGTCACTCTGCGCTTGTATCAAATCTGCCATGCGTTCAAGCACTGCTGCCCGCACATCAACATGGGTATTACGCCAACTCAAATAGCCATGTTTCGCAACAGTTAATGCCAGCTCTGCTTCATCTTTTGTCGCCCACTGAACATGCCCAACTAAGTGTCCCGTGTTAAAAGGTGAACAAATGGCATGTTGCTCATTCTTGTTATAGCTAGGACGACCTTGGATAATCGGTTTTGCCTGCCATTTTTGTTGTAAGTGGGGTTTCATTCCGTCAAGCAATTGGGATCTTTGACTATGAATAGTGGTATTCACGCCTCGTGAATTTTGTCGGTCACTGTACAATGCTTCCGATAACGGAATATGGGTATTTCGATAGCTTGCGTGTTCTTTCAGTTGGGCAACCGGATGTATTGTCAACAAAGATACAGGAGTCCTAGGATCAACCAATTTATGAACAAATGAACTATTGGCACCATTTTCAAGCAGTCGTCTAACAAGATAAGGCAGTAAGTCCTCATGAGCGCCCACCGGCGCATATACACGGACTGGAGTGGCGGGCGCTTGGTTAATCACCGTTTGATACAAGGCTTCACCCATTCCATGCAAACGCTGGAATTCATAAGAACGTTTACCCGCCATGTGTTGTATGCTACTCACGGTTTGCGCATTGTGGGTTGCGAATTGCGGATACAATCTTCCTTCCGCCCAATCGCTTAATAAGTACTTAGCACACGCCAAATAACTTACATCAGTACCCGCTTTACGAGTGTACACAGGATAACCTGACACTCCCAATTCTTGACAATGCTTGATTTCATAATCCCAATAAGCTCCTTTTACTAAGCGTATGGGAATGAGGGTATTATGAATTTTCGCCAACTCCGTCAGCATCATGAGTACAGGTAACGCACGTTTTGAATAAGCTTGAACCACAAAACCGAGGTTACGCCATTGACGGATACGTGGATCGTCCAGACAGCTCATCACAAGCGCAAGGGACAACTCCAGTCTATCCGCTTCTTCAGCATCAATGTTAACGCCCACGTGACTGTCGATGGCATGGTGCAACAATCCAACAACACGCGCTCGCATTTCAGATAGAACCCGATCTCTCTGACTCTCTTCATAGCGAGGATGCAGGGCTGAAAGTTTTATGGAGATAGTCGCAGAATGCTCTCCTTTTGGCGCGTTATCGGCGACTGCGCTACTTGCCATTGCAGTAATGGCATCGTAATAGGCTTTATAATATTTTTCGGCGTCATCTGCGGTTAACGCGGCTTCACCGAGCATATCGTATGAATGAGTGTATCCCTGTTTAATTTGCCCACGACTTCGTTTCAACGCTTCTTTGATATTGCGACCGAGGACAAATTGCTTACCCATAATCTTCATCGCGGCATACATTGCTTTTCTTACAATAGGTTCACCGAGTTTACTGATCAGACTGCTCAATACCGTTTGACCATCGTTGTGATCGCTAAACTTAGGCGCTTTGATCACTTTACCCGTGAGCAATAAACCCCATGTTGAGGCATTAACCAAAATTGAATCACTGTTACTGAGATGATTTTTCCAATCAGCAACTGCGAGCTTGTCTTGAATGAGTGCGTCAGCGGTGGCAGCATCCGGGATCCTAAGTAAGGCTTCCGCCAGACACATTAACAGGATACCTTCGTGAGTATCTAAACTGTATTGCTGTAAAAAGGCTTCAACCCCCTCACCGCTTTGTGCCACATCTCGCACTCTCTCAACCAAACTTTCAGTTGATGAAGTAATGCTAGCTTGTTGAGCGGTATCAACATCCAAGTAATTGATTAACTGCTGAACCAGCGCATCCTCATCCACGATATAATGCTCAGTGATTAATTGATTTAACGCACTAAGTGATGGGAACTGATATTGCGGATCAAGTAGTTTTACGGGTGAGAACATGGCAACTCCAAAGTCAATAACGCGAAATTGGAGGCGAGTATATGGGGCGAATAATGGAAACACTATTTTTCAGCAGCAAAAAAAAACGCCCTAACCGGGCGCTTTTGTAACTCTTTATTGACAACTATTTTACAATTAAGCCCATTCGCTTCGTCGTTTTTTTCGGCGAGGCAGAACACTCAGTATATAACCAAACAAAACACTAACGAGTACCATAATACCGCCTTTTATTAACCACTCTCGGCTCTCATTTTTATTCGATGTTGCCACTGAAATGGTCAAGCTTTCATTTTGGCGTTTGAGCTCGTTATTTTGGTTATTTAACGACAAAATTTCCTGCTGTAAATTATCGTTAATAGCATTTGCTTTTTGCAATTGTGTTTTGATTCTTTGGCTTGCTTCAATGGCTTGATCACGCTCTGAAAATGCTGCTTCTAATTGATTTGTTGCCGGTATTTTTTCGGACACATATTGGGATTCAATCCATCCCGTCCGTTGCCTTGCGCTGAGAACCTCTGTGTAACTTCCATCGTCAGACACTTGCAATATATCAATGGGTTCACCTGCATTTACACTGCCAAGTATACGGAACTGTCTACCAGGTCCTGCGTGCATGAATATATACAGAGAGTCCGATACGTAACGTTGGGGCACGGCTGATTCTGTCACGGAGTCGCTATTATCCTGCTGGGCCTGTACAGGGCTAACAACAGCAATGTAAATAACGGAGAGTAGGGACACGATTTTTCTTAACATAGATTAGCTTTATTATCATTACGTTAGACAGATAAGTATCTGTCGATAGTAGGACTATACAATGACAAAGGCAAGCAACAATTTCTCTACAATGATGATTATGGTGAAATCCTTTAAATTGATAGTTGAATAGGATATGGTTGTTTGACATTCACTACTAGGCATATTTTCAATGAGCGCTGAAATCGAAATTAAATTTTTAGTTTCACCAGAGGCAAAAGAACAAATTGAGACTCATTTTTTACCCTCTATTGATGGCGTTATTGCACATGCCCAGAATGATTTATTGAATCACTACTACGACACAGCCAACGGTATGCTGCGTAATGCAAAATGTGGTTTGCGTGTGCGTGGTAAGAATGGTGAATTTGAACAAACGTTGAAAACTCAGGGTGAGTCCATTGGTGGAATTCAAAATCGTCCTGAATACAATGTACCCCTTCACTCCGACCAACTAGATGTCCACCTGTTTGACGCATCCTGTTGGCCTGCATCGATATCCGTTGAAACATTAGCAACTACTGCTACCGTCCAATTTACTACCCACTTCTCACGGGATGCTTATTTTATAACACTCCAAGATGGTGCTGAGATTGAAATGGTATTTGACCTTGGGAACGTGGCTGCTGATGGACAATCCGTCAACATTTGTGAAATAGAAATTGAACTCATCTCCGGCGAGATCACGAGTTTGCTCAGCCTGGCAAGGGATCTTGTGCAACACATTGAAGGAAGGTTTGGCTATCTCAGCAAAGCTGCACGGGGTTACCACCTCCTCAGTCATACCGTTTTTGAACCCAAAGCCTCGTATGATTTTATAAAACTTGAGGCTTCCGACGACGTTTCGACAGCCCTCAAAAGAACCTTAGCCAGCATCATTGAAGATTGGCAATATCACGAAGAATGCTACGTCCAAAAACCGACAGCGAGTGCTGTTCTTGCCATAGCCCGATCAATTGATCTGCTTCACTACACCTGCGAAACTTATGGTGACCTGTTAAACTCTCAATGGTTGCGCGAATTAGCTGGTCAAACTAAGGCACTTCAACAGCAGTGGCAATGGTTCAACGAATTGCATGTGGTTAAAACCCTCACCTCAACACGCGGCTTGTTTTATAAGACACTGGCAAAATATCCTCAGTTTAGTGCCTATCTAGCAGGCCGAAAGGCTGGGTTACTTGGTGAGGCAAATACCAAGCATCTAGTGTACTCACACGAAAAGAACAAACTACAGTTCAAGGTGCTCGAGGGAATCATAACCATGCCTTGGCAACCTCAAAACAGTAATGATGATTCATTACTCGCGCAACATGCGTCCAATCAACTCAATCACCAATGGCAAGCTGTTTTCACCTGTTTCAATTGCGACACACCGTTAAATGCAGAGCAACTTGCAAGCCAATACCATCCCTTGAGTCAGGCGTATTTAGCTGGCGTTTTGTTCGCCGAGTTGTTCAATCAACAAGCAAGAGACGAATTCCGGGCACCATGGCTAGACATTCTTTCTGGGATTGAAGAATTACATGTATTAACCGGTTTGCAAGTTGAGATAAGACAGTCAGACATTGAAGGACTTGAGTCTCTGAATGGCTGGATCGTTGAAAAAATTGAGCGCCTGTTACCTATCTTGGAACACACTCGAGACGTCGCAAAAAAATCACAGTCCTATTGGTAAACGAAACGGAGTTTCAGCCATGAATATGAATCAGATCACTCTACCCGTCGATCACATGGCTGATGCCGTTTCTTTTTACCTAAAGCTTGGCTTCACCCAAATTGTTGATACGCCACATTACGCGCGTTTTAGTTGTCCAGCAGGCGATAGTACATTTTCGTTGTCACTGTCTGACATTTCAGACAATCATGGCACTGTTATCTATTTTGAGACCGAAGAATTAGACGAAACCGTCAAACAGCTCCAACAAAAAGGCATTGTGTTTGATCAATTACCAACAGAGCAACGCTATCTTTGGAAAGAAGCAATATTGCGAGATCCTTCCGGTAATATGATTAAGTTGTATTGGGCTGGCGAAAATCGCCTCAACCCGCCTTGGAGAGTCAATATTCAGAACGACGAGTAGAAAGCGTCTTGCAATATCTTTTGAGTAAATTCTTTTCTTAAGTAAAAGCCTCTCGGACGCGTCTTTATTAACTCACCATCTTGCCCGAATGCATCGGTTAACGCTGAGCCATTGGCGGCTTTGGGACGCAGTTGAAGGTATTGACCAATTCGCGCTGTCACAGAATCTACGTGCCCTGTTGCTATTAACTCCATGATTTCTTCCCAATCTTGTTGCAGCGCATCACTCATTTCACTGTTAAGCTGCCAAAAGAAAGGTGTACCAACAATACGTTGAGCGGGAGGAATGTCTCTGTCACCTTGAATAGGAACCCATAAGACTCGCTGTAGTTTATTAAAAACGCTGGACTGACGCCATGTGACACCAACCCCATCAATTAAATGGGCATAACACACATAGGTGGTTTCCAGCGGTTTGCCTGAGGTATCAATCGGTATGGTTTTTAGCTCAATACCCAAGGCTGGAAAATCTTGTTCTTGCTTCGAGCCAGCACTCGCCCCCAGCCATAACTCAATTAGCTGCCCGCTCCACCCTTTTTCACGCTTAAAATTGGCGGGCACTTTAATATTGGCTAAAGAGGCAAGGTCACCTAGAGTGAGACCCGCTATTTGATTAGCATTCATTCTCAATGCATCCACTGTTTGAGGCGGTTGATCAGGTGGTGTCAAAAGCTGATTTCCTTGTTAAGACAGATTAACCATATGGACCTCCAAAGGTCACCATAAGCGTGCAAGCATAGTGTCTCGAATCTAGCGACATCGTCAGTTATTGTGCTTGTGCGCGTGGCAGAAGTCTAACAAAAGGCGGCGATTGATTGAAGTGATATTGCCATTGACTGCAGACATCAATCTCTTCTTAAACAAGCGGAGATTAAAGAAAAAATCATGTTGGATACCAACACGCACATCATTCTTGTTGGCTATTCCGTTGACTCTATTAACACAAACAAGTAGTCTGACCAGTTATGAATAACCGGCTTGAAAACGTACTACCGCTATGACACTTCACATTGACCAGATCATGAACCACATTCAAACATCAGCCACTGAGAACCCAACTCAGTTTAGCGTTACTCTTGATAGCTCTTGGCACCAAGGGAGAACCATATACGGTGGTTTAATGGCAGGAATACTCGTTCAAGCCCTGATGACAAACATTGATGACGAACGTCAACTAACCAGTCTATCGGTCAGTTTTACAGCGCCAACCGACGGTGACCAGCCTTTTGACATCCACATGGATATGATCCGTGAAGGAAAAAATGTCAGCCAAACAGTTGCCTACTGTCAACAAAATGGAGTCATTGGCACAAAAATCACCGCCTGCTTTGCCAAAGCTCGTCAGTCCGCAGTCGTGGTGAAACCGTCAGCACAAATGACACTGCGTCCGCCGCAATCGTGCTTACCAGTTCCACTTGTTAAGAGTATCACTCCTGCATTCTTGCAGCATATATCACTACTGGTAAACGAAGGAGACATGCCCTTTAGTGGCAGTCAAAAACCGAACCTATCGGGCTGGATGCAATACACACAAAAACCAACACACTTTAATCTTGCCTACTTGGTTGGATTAATTGATGCTTG
>CAXRGH010000083.1:0-4493 GCA_964230195.1 Alteromonadaceae bacterium | reverse complement strand
TCCTCAATTGAGGCTTTTCCCTCTTCAAGTTGTTGCACGGTTAATGATTTTGGGATAGCCGCGTCTATGCTGAGACTCGTGTTGCAGAATACGAGTAGAAAAATGACCTTAAAGTGCCTCAAAGGTGTTCTCCAATCTGTTTTTTTGTGAGTAAAGAAAAGGAGTACAGTATCATTAATCACTTCTGTTCGTAAGCGTTAAATCAGGACAAGTATCCTAATATTCGGCTCAAATATCGGTTGGACGATTAGCAAGCGGTGCATTATGCACTCCTCAAATAATGAGCCGCTAAAGGTATGTGCTGATAATTATATTATTTTTACTTGAGTTAGATGCATTTATTGTGACGTTTATGAGCTTTTTTGTTGCTACTTGCATATTTAAACGTGTGCAAGAGGGAGATAAAACATCATCTTAATGGTATGATAGCGACTAAGGTTGAGTAGAAAGATAATACTGTAACCAGCAGGTATTAAGTCGCCCCCCGGCACAGATACAGGCTTGCTCATGACCAGGGCGCTTGTTTGACAGATTATCTCTCAAAGCCGAGAAAAAGTTTACAATAGTGTGGAGTACGAACACGTGCCGTTGCCAAAAATATCTAGCTCAAGCGTTCAGCTTACGCAATACGCCGACTATTTAGCGCAGTTACAGTCATCATCGTTTTCTGGTGACATTGAAGACAGCTACACTAGCCGTCTTGCTGTAGCAACCGATAATTCGATTTATCAAAAACTACCCCAAGCCGTTATTTTTCCGCGTTCGATTGATGATTTGATGTGTATCGGTCGCTTGGCAAAATCATTTCCCGAAGTTGCGTTTAGTGGCCGTGGTGGCGGTACTGGAACGAACGGGCAATCACTAACCGACGGTATTGTGGTGGACATGTCTCGTCACATGAATGCGATTCTTGAGTTCAATCAAGAGGAGTCATGGGTGAAGGTACAATCTGGTGTGGTAAAAGATCAATTAAATGATTTTTTACGTCCATTCGGTTTTTTCTTCGCACCCGATTTATCCACCAGTAATCGTGCCACTATTGGCGGTATGATCAGTACTGATGCCTCGGGACAAGGTTCACTCGTTTACGGTAAAACCAGCGACCATGTATTAGGGTTAACGTCTGTACTGGTTGATGGCACTTGCTTAACCACATCCCCTCAAGCAAAAGAAAGCGCAGAAAATTTAGCCAACGGCGACACTGAGGTGGCGCGTGTTTATCGACAAGTACTGACGAGCTGCGAAAGTAAACGACAAGAAATCTTAGCCAAATTTCCTCGACTTAATCGATTCCTTACGGGGTACGATTTAGAGAATGTCTTTGATTCAAGTCTCACTCAATTTGACCTTGGGCGGGTCATTACTGGTGCCGAAGGAACGTTAGCGTTTGTTGCAGAGGCTAAGTTAAATGTTACGCCTATTGCTCATCATAAGACACTCATTAACATCAAGTATGACTCATTTGAGTCAGCGCTCAGACATGCTCCAGCAATGATTGAGGCTAACGCAACATCGGTAGAAACCGTTGACAGCAAAGTACTCAACCTTGCTCGCGAAGATATCATATGGCATTCCGTTTCAGATTTAATTACTGATGTCCCTAATCAAGACATGCAAGGTCTCAATATGGTTGAGTACAACAGTAATGATAACGCTGAAATTTCACAACGTATTGCCGAACTTGAGTCTCGATTACAACAAGAAATTGATGATCCTTCGAGTGGCGTTATCGGTTATCAGCTGACCTCAGATAAATCAGACATTGGCAAGATATACGCCATGCGTAAAAAGGCCGTTGGGTTATTAGGCAAGACAGACAGCTCCCAAAAGCCCATCGCGTTTGCTGAAGACACCGCTGTTCCACCTGAGAACCTTGCTGATTTCATTATGGAGTTTAGGGCGTTGTTGGACGCGAAAGGGCTTCAATATGGTATGTTCGGTCATGTTGACGCCGGAGTACTGCATGTACGTCCGGCTCTCGACATGTTGTCACCTGAACAAGAGCGTCTGATGAGGGAGATTTCTGATGAGGTTGTTGCTTTAGTTGCTAAATATGGTGGTTTGATGTGGGGAGAGCATGGTAAAGGCTACCGCAGTGAATATGGTCCCGCATTTTTTGGTGATGAGCTTTTCCAAGAATTACGAAAAATTAAGGCGGCTTTTGATCCTCATAACCAGATGAATCCGGGTAAAATCTGTACCCCTGCAGACAGCAGTGCAACCTTGGTGTCCGTAGACGATGCAAAACGCGGCAGTTACGATCGCCAAATTCCAGTTGACGTCCGTGATGCGTTTGTTCCGGCAATGAGTTGTAACGGTAATGGCTTATGCTTTAATTACGACGCAACATCACCCATGTGTCCCTCGAGTAAGGTCACCAGAGACAGGCGTCACAGCCCGAAAGGACGAGCGGGTATGATGCGAGAATGGTTAAGGTTATCAGCGAGCCAAGGCGTTGATGTGGTTAATTTAGAGAATGAGGCAAAGGCAACGTCTTGGTTTAGTCGACTCGTGAACTCCGTTGCCCCCTCCAATAACAATGATTTTTCTCATGAAGTCAAAGAAGTGATGGATGGGTGTCTTGCCTGTAAGGCATGTGCTAATCAATGTCCTATCAATGTTGATGTTCCGAGTTTTAAATCACGGTTCTTGTCAATCTATCATTCAAGGTACCTTAGACCGTGGAAAGATCACTTGGTATCCAATATTGAGAAAATGGCACCAGTGTTAGCGAAAGCGCCACGATTGGTCAATGCTTTGCAAGGTCTTGGTATTAGTCGTTTCATGATAAATAAGTTGATTGGCTATGTTGACAGCCCTGAATTGTCATACCCGACCCTCGAGCAAAGGTTGAAAATTGCCAAGGTTCCAGCGTTTGATTTGGCACAGTTTAAACGATTGGCTTCAACCGAACAGGAGCGCGTCGTTGTTATCGTACAAGATCCATTTACCAGCTTCTATGAGGCATCAGTGGTTGAATCCTTGGCTGAACTGATTAACAAATTGGGTTACAAGGCTCATGTATTGCCGTTCAGACCGAATGGGAAACCGCAACATGTGAAAGGCTTTTTGCCACAGTTCACACAAACAGCAGAAAGTAATGCACAGTTGTTCAATGAACTTCACCAACTGTCTGTACCTATGGTGGGTGTCGATCCGAGTTTGGTGTTGTGCTATCGCGATGAATATAATCAAGTACTGGGTGAGGAGAGAGGCGACTTTTTGATTCAGTTAGTTCATGAATGGTTACAAACCATTGAATTGCCCGACCTCGCCACTGAAAACAAAACTAAACCATATGTATTCTTGGGCCACTGTTCGGAAAAGACGGCGTTACCTAAGAGTGAGAACCAATGGCAAGCCATTTTTGAGGCGTTTGGCCTAAGTTTGAAGCCGGTGGCAGTCGGTTGTTGTGGTATGGCAGGCACTTATGGGCATGAGACAGTCAATCTGGAAAATTCAAAAGCGCTTTATGATATGAGTTGGGCTGAACCGATTTCCAATACGTCACATGAGGTGGTAGCTACTGGGTATTCATGTCGTAGTCAGATAAAACGTTTTGGTGGGGGAAACCCGCGCCATCCGTTACAAGTGTTGTGTGAGCAGCTACCGTAAAACAAGAAAAAGAGACTCCGGCGAAGTCAACACTGGCTTTGATAACGTTGATATGTAAGAACGGTTGATGGATTATCCATCTGCCGTTTTTTTATTTGAGTTGAATTGTAAATAATCTCTGATCGCTTCCTTGTACGTGCGACTAACCTTTACTTTCTCATATGAACCTAGCTCGACAAAGTATTCACCTTTGGTCAATGATTGTACTTTCGTAATGTAATTGAGGTTAATAATAGTTGAGCGGTGCACACGTTTAAAATGGGTTGGATCTAATTGCTTAAGAAGTTCAGTGAGGGAGGTTCTCTTTATATGGGTTTGCCCATTTGCATGCAAGCAACAATAATCGCCGGCAGCATCAACCCATTTCAAATCATTCTGTTTCAATATGGTAATTTGATCACCGTCCTTTACCACAATTTTTTTCTCGTCTTCTGCTGTCAGTGGGCGAGGGTGATCTTCATGATTTCTGATGGCTTCTATTGCGCTGAGTAAATTTGATTTTTCCTTAGTTTTATCAAGTTGTTGAAACCGTAATTCTGCTCGTTTCACAGCACGCTCAACCAGGTCATCGTCAAGAGGTTTAAGAATGTAATCAATAGCATTCACTTTAAACGCATCAAGGGCATATTGCTCATATGCGGTTGCGAAAACCACCATAGGCGTAAGCTCTGGTTGTGTTTTATGAATCACATCGAAACCATTAATTTTGGGCATTTCAATGTCCAAAAAGACTAAGTCTGGTTCATGCTCTAATATTGCGGCAATTGCATCTCGCCCATTTTTGCACTCGGCAATAATCTTTATCGAATCAAATCGTTTTAGCTTTGATTTCATTAAGCTGAGAGCGAGAGGTTCGTCATCAACAATGATTGTTTGTA
>CAXRGH010000082.1:0-4833 GCA_964230195.1 Alteromonadaceae bacterium | reverse complement strand
AAGGCATCAACTACTGGGCAGAGGTGAACGAAGACCCCTATGCTATTCACGGTAGAAACGACATTGATTCAGACATTGATTTGAGAGCTGCAGCTAAGCTTTTATTGCTAACTGCCATTAATGCCAAAACACCCGAAAAGGCTTTCGGTGCATTTAGACAGCAAGCTGAGTCAGGATCGCCTGAAAAACGGCTAGCTAACGAACAGCTGAATTCCATGCTGAACCAATTAAAACGGAAACATGAGCCTATTGCGCACAAGCTTGCCTCTGGAGCTGGAATTGAGCTGATGTATGTGGACAGCCAAATCACGGAACGGCTCATTGAGAAGTTCACTCGTCATTACCGATGCCCAATTCTAACGATCCACGACAGCTACATTGTCCCGTTTGGATACGATCGAATTTTACATAGAGAAATGCAGGCGGCGTTTGAGGCAGTGACAGGTGTCTCTCAGCCTGTGGTGGAGCACACTATTGAGTATTACGATGTTTTGGAAGATGAGCCAGATCCAAGGCTGGTCAACTCAATGGCTGACTATCCAGGTTGGACACCAAGCAACAGGCATTTGAAGGATTACGAAAGTTTCAAAATCTACAAGGATAAGCCAGACCGAGAGCTGTGGGTTCCTGATTGGACGATGATTTATTAAAATGAAAATTTCTATCAAAGTCGCTTACATTACAATTAGAACGATTAACTTAAACTTTGGCTAACGATGAAAGAATGTTAAGCTGTCGAGACAAATCACTCCGAGGGTAGCATTATGGCTGAAGTCACCAGACAATTTGTATCTATTCTTGCTGCAGACTGCGTCGGGTTTAGCAAGCATATGCTTGATAACGAAGAGATGACACTTGAAAGTCTTAAAAGTTGCAGAATGATCATTGACGGTTATATCAACGACCACGGTGGGCGAATTTTCCATACGGCTGGTGACTCGGTTTTAGCAGAGTTCAGAAGTCCAATAGAAGCCGTTAATTGTGCAATCAAATTTCAGGATCGGATTTGTGAGCGCAATGAAATTGTGAATTCAAAAATTGAAAAAGCGTTAACTTGGAGAGTTGGAATTCACTGCGATGAAGTAATCTTTGAAGGACAAAACGTATATGGCAACGGCGTGAACATTGCCGCTAGGCTGGAGTCGCAGTGTCCAGCAGGACAAATCTTAGTTTCAAGAGCTATAAATGAGCAAGTTGTCGAAAGAATAAGCGCAATTTCTAATGCTGTAGGGGAAAAAAAGCTGAAGAATATCTCTGATAGCTTCGAAGTTTTTTCTATTTCAACAGAGAAAACAGCTAAATTGACAACTCAGGTCGAACAGAATTCGAACACCACTAAATCAAAGGCAAAAAAGCCTACGGTCTCAATGATCCCCTTTAAGAATTTAAACGCCGATGAGGATAGCTCTTTCCTTATTGACGGGATCTTCGAAGACATTTTAACAGAATTTTCTATGGTTAGGCAATTATCTGTCGTTTCACGGCAGTCAAGTGTGAACTTTCATGAAAGTGGCGCAAATTTAGAAAGTTTCATTTCACAATTTGGTGTTGATTTTTTGGTGGACGGATCTGTTCGCTCAGCAGGTTCAAGAGTTAGGGTAACAGCAAATTTGATCCAAGCAGACACACAGCGTATTTTATGGAGTAAAAAATTTGATAAAACGCTTGATGATATTTTTGAAGTGCAAGACGAAATTGTCCGAGGGGTAACAACTGAGGTATTAGGCGAAATAGAGCTCGCAAGTCTTAACAGATCGAAGCGTAAGCCAACAGAGAATATGACTTCTTATGAATATCTTCTGAGGGGGAAAGAGGGCCACCACACAATAAGCGCTGAGGCGAATGCGACAGCACTTAAAATGTTTGATGCTGCAATTGAAGCAGATCCGAATAATGCTCAGGCTTATGCATGGAAGGCTTGTACGCTGGGCCAGGCTATGGTTCGTGGTTATGATGATAGGGCTATGCCAGAAATAATGAAAGAGTTTGAACATCTAATGTCGTCGGCATTAAGCATTGACCCTCACGATTTCGAATGTCATCGATTACAGTGCGCCGTCAATACGATGATGGGAAACATGCAAGCTGCATTGGACCACGGTAAAACAGCTTATGAAGCCGTTCCTAATGACCCAAGAATATTGCAGCAATACGGTGAAGTATTGTTGAAAACTGGTGATACTACCAAGGGCTGCGATTTAATGTTGTTAGCACTACAATACGACCCAATAGCACAAGGCCAAACGAATAGTGATAAACGGAAAAGCGATGTCTTGTTTGGATGCTTATTAGACGATCGTCCAGAACTTGGCTTGGAAATAGCATCGGAGATACATGACCTTTCCGCTAAAGATGTTATGTATGCCGCTACCCTTGCTGTCGATTTCTCAGGCTCAATTGATCTACATTCTTGGTTAATTTTGAACATTCAAAAGCACAAAAAAGAGGAATTTATCGCAGAGATTGAGCAGATGGGGAAAATTGACTTAGTTCTTCAAAGCAAAATGAACGAGGTTTACGCCGATAGCATTTTGCCACTTTGCGCATGAGCAAATGCACCGTAAACTTACCAGTGGATGATAGACGTCGTAACAATTTCGTTAGATAAGTTGCTTTGTTCGCAGAACAGTAATTTTAGCGCATGATTATTTGATTAAAGTAATACTGTTAAGTGATTTAATACATTCCATGGCTTCTTGCATCGTTCTCCCAGTCAAAATTGATAAACTATCAAAATCCAATCCAACAGCCATACGTTACACCGAATGAAGGGCTAAAATTATTAAGTTAAATGTGGACGTTAAGCCCAAAGTTTAAACTTCTACAATGTGACGGATAAATCATTTACGAGGAATTGCCTCATGCCGACAACCAACCTGAGAAGTATATCGGTTTGTCTGCAAAAACTATGGTAGAATGAAGAGCATTGATGGAGTTTAAAATGAGTCTTTTTGAAAGATATCGAGATGTATACTCAAATTGGGACCTGGAAAAATTCAAAAACATTCATCATGAAGATTATATGTTTGTTCGGGAAACCGATCTGTTAACAAGAGATGAACATGTAGAGAGTTTCGCTAAACTTGCATTAGATCCAAATTGGAACTGGGACTGGTACAAATCAGTTAAGGTTTTATATGAAGACGAACATATTCTTGTTACAAGATGGGAAGATCAGGGTGATATCGTAACAAATACCAGTATAATTAAAGAAGGACTGTGTTGGAGAGCTATTGTAGTTAGGAACCCAAAAAAGAAATAAACACCATACATAACAAGAGAAGCCAAAGAGCATATAAGTATTTTATTTTATAACGTTGAGAAAGCATTAGGATAAAGGTTCGTGTTTCGTTTTCAATGAAATGGTTTCATTCTCTACAATTTGAGATAGGATATAAATATTACACAAGCCGAAGGAGGTTTTAATGAAATATAGGGCAGAATGTTCATGTGGCTCAGTTGTTGTGGAATTAAACAACGAACCGTTTCAACAAATCTTGTGCCACTGTAAAAATTGTAGAGCTTGGTCTGCCTCTCCAGTGACTAGCGCCACTCTTTTCAAACCAGAAGATGTGAAAATTGCAGCAGGAAAAGAATATATCCAACGCTATGAGCAAAATGAAGGCCACGCAAAATGTTGGTGCTCTAAATGTGGCGGTCATTTGATGAATGATCACGCAGTTGGATACGGCTTTATTGACGTATACGGTGCGCTACTACAGAACTTCGAGTTCACTCCTACAGCTCATATAAATTATGAAAACGCCATATTGCGTATGAAAGACGGATTGCCAAAGTTTAAAGACTTCCCAACTGAATTCGGTGGTAGCGGGGAAATGCTTGAAGAGTGAAGCAAGAGAAAACTGCTAAAACTACCTTCTGGGCGTAGCGTAAGTTTTGAGTAGGGTTTTTTATTGATTGAAGAGTTTTAAAATCCAACTTCTCAGAAAGAATGGCTTTTGTTGGTTTGCCTGCTATGGATACTTTGAATGTGTTCCCTAACTGTATCCAAGTCATACCCCTGTCCATACTTTGATCCTATGGTTCCAATGGATGACCAACCACCAGTTTAATCTGTCAATTCTAATGGGCATCCAGAAGACCTAAGACGATCCCTGAAAGTGTACCGTAAGCTGTGGGCAGTCAGTCCAAAGTCCCTCTTCAACCACTTACCCACGGCGTTTGAGGCGTGTGTAGCACGACGGGTGCCATCTTTAAGATATCGTGGATAGAGATAACGATCATCGGCGTGATGTAACGCAAGAAGCATTGCTGCTTTTGCATAACCCAACAACGGCAATGTCCGTTCACTGTTGCGGGTATTAAGTCGTCTGATTGCGTTAGGTCTGATGTGGATCAGATCTTTCTCCATATCTACGTCATCTAGTTCAAGTCCAACTATCTCAGCTAACCTACAGCCAGATTCCCCTAGTAGGGGCATCAACAGCCTAACCTGAGACCCTGACGACAAAGCATGGTCATAGCCTTGTTTCAGTTAGTCGATAGTAAATGTTCCACGTTTATGGGCATCCTGTCCCTCTCCCTTAATGAACAAACGGCTAAATGGATTGCGTTTATCAACATCAAGTTCTGCATATGCATAGTTCAAGATTGCCGAAAGAGAATTGATCCTACGTCTGATTGTTGCTGTCTTATTACCCTGCAATTGGAGATGATGAACGAACAGCTTGGCGTCGTCTCTATTATACGAGGCAATATCACGATCTCCTGCCACTCCTATAAATACATCAAGTGCTACGCTTGGTGGAACTAAATCGATCTTACGCACTGACAGATACTCCTCTGCCATCTCCGACAACAGGTAAGACTTAG
>CAXRGH010000081.1:0-4231 GCA_964230195.1 Alteromonadaceae bacterium | reverse complement strand
TGTTGGCATTTATTCCCCTTAAGCAACGCTTAAGAGATGCCAATATTTCAACCTCATCATCAACGAGCAGAATCGTTTTTAGGTTTTCCCCATCACTCACAATACGCCTTCCACATGTGTTGCTGTTATTTTCATACCAATAAGTACTGCGCTACTTTGAGCAGAATCTATATCTCTAACACTTAATTATAGACAATTATAATTAAAATACAGGAAGAGTTGTCGATGCAACTCATTCTCTCAATTGATGGATGTTTATCCTTGATAATCGTCAATATCGTCCACTCCATCCAAGGAATTTTGAACCATGACGCCTGCCATATGAACACCATCGTTAAGGACTTTCGCCATATCCAGCGCCTCAGTAACGACAGTAAAATCTTCAATTGCGGTTTGAGTCAGAAGTACATCATCAGCATGATATGCACTGACTGCATACGACAAATCACCCAATTGAGTTTGACAAGGCACCTGCAATGACACCAAATTCGACGATAAATTATCCACAGCAACAAGCCATTGACCATCAACAATCTCACCATCTGAAACAAGTGCTATATCAGGGATACGATCAAAAATAATAGTTTCTGACTGATGGTCAGCAACGATACTTTCAAGGTCAATTGTATAAGTTGTCCAAGCTTCTTCTATAGACAAGATACCCGTTTCAAGTAGTGTATCTACCACATGGCTTTGGGCTTGCTCTATTGGTATTGGCTCAAATCCATTACTGAGCAATAGTGCTTGAACCTCATCCATTGATGCCGTTTCGAGATCAACTGATTGTCCATCAAACAAAAGGAGAGTTTCGGTGGCAATCTTGATACCGTTGCTTGCATCACCGTCACTATCGATGGATTGCAAGAAAACAGCCAACTTCAGCACGTAGTCATTATCAACGGCTGATGCTTCAGTACCCGCAATATCATGCAAGAATAACGTGTCTTGAACATTATCAACATGTCCTAATCTTACCTCACCAACAAAGAGACTAACCCCCTCACCTTTACTGAAAGACATAAAGCCACTGTCATTCGTTACACCACTCACACCAGAATCAGTGACATATTCAAGGCCTGCAATATGACTATCAACAACCTGCACCATGCTGGTTGTTGCAGTATCTCCCGTGCTACTCTCAGTTGCCGTTGCATTAAAGGTCAAGTTCCCTAAGCTACCTTGGTAAGTTGCTGTCAGCGTTGTCTCGACTCCCGCAGAAACATTGACTGACAAAATACTACCGTCAGTAGTAATGTCATCCTCTCCATTTTGAGCAATGATGACTCCACTGGGTAACCCCTCAATCGTCATGCTCAGTGATTCGCTGCCGTCAGTATCAAGTAAGTCAGCGTTAATTGTGATATCAACGGAATGCCATACGTTTTCGTGTTCAGTTGTAGCCACCAATTCCATATTGTTGTATATCGCAGAACCACCGCCGTTAAAATAGATTTTTCCGGCACTGTCACTGTAGGTTGTAATGGACTGAACAATATTCGGATCGAGTATTAAAGTATCCCAACTACTACCTTGCCCATCAATTGAACGGTCGGTCGTCGCACCCCAGCCTGAAATATAAATAAGGTCAGCACCATCGCCCAATGCAACATTACCCGCATTTGATTGTGCGCCTGTGATTTCAACATAATCCTTATCACCTGTTCCCTGAATATTTTGATTGGTTTGGAGTACGCCTTCGAAAACCGTATTAATTTCCGCAACAAGTTTTGCGTTGTATCCAGCAAATTCAGGAATACCCAAGGTAACATCTAAAGTGGGACTTTCAGCAGTTTCATCAACAATCGATTCAGAGTAAGGGGTGACAGAAACAGAAAGGTCTGCAACAACGATTGGCTGGAAAACATCTAAATTAAATTGGGTTGTTTCGGTGTGGTTACTAATCACGCCCGTGTCAGGATCAACGTCTTGGGTAACAGCCGTGACATCTATGACCGCCATTTGCACATCAGTCGAGGTCATTGTCAAACCAACCAGATCATCTGGCGCGAGTATGTAATCACCGTTTAGCAATGCCGCCTCAAAGTTGTTAATGGTGACGCCGGTGGGTATCCCCGAAAGGACAACGTGACCGAGTGATTCACTGCCGTCATCATCATTAAGAGCCACTTGAATATCAATGGGAGCGGTCTCACCTGTCCACATGAAGATATCGTTAGCCGACAGGCTAAAGGGGTCGGCTAACGCATCAATCACAAGATTGATTTGAGCTTGAATGGTACTAGTAGTCACCGTTAGGCTGTCACTATCACTTTGCTCAATAGAAGCCGTGATAGTAAGCGCAAGATCATCGGCATTGTTTGGCGGCAAAGTTAACGCTAATCCTTGTAATTCAGACGATAATACCGTCCAACTGCCATCGCTATTCAGAGTCCCTTGAGACAAACTGCCATTCGCAGGAACCCCCTCAATCACATAGTGTGCTACTGATTCATTGGGGTCAATGGTGCCTTGACTAACAGCGAATTCAAGGTCAATAGCTTGGTCTTCAGTAAAGTTAACTTGAGGGGCCAGTAGCGAGTCGTAATTGACCTGACCAATGCCAGCAACGGGGTCTTGTTGGGTTATGTCATTAATGGCTATCCACTCAACCGAATCGCCTTCGTTAAGAACAAGATCCATTGCCACGACAGCGCCAACTCCCGTGCCGAAATGAGCGTACAGTATATAAGCTGAGCCAGACTCTCCCGTGGTAAGATTATCAACCTGAGCACGACCGACTGACTCGATTGTCGAGTTATCACTCAAGAAAAGTCCGCCAATACTCACAGCGTGAGTCAGTTCCTGATGGCCATCAGGATCTATCGTCTGACCATCCGTCTCTGCGTTATCATCCAGCACCAAGTCAAGATCGCCCACGGTCACCAACCCCTGCACGAACTCATCAACGGTGTAGGTTACCGGTCCTGTCCAAGTGAATCCAAGGAAGCTTTCCGCTGGCACCACCCCCCCGTTGTAAACGTAAAATGTATGCTCATTCAGCACGTCATAATCGGGTATCAATGACAAAGCTTCATTAGAACTTTCCACTCGTTCGCCAGAAGTTGCGGTAACAGTGAGGGTCGCTTCCTCAATCGCTGGGACAATATTCAATATGAGTGTCCCTGATGCGGTGTTAATACTTTGCGTTGTAAATTCAGGGGCTGAATCCAATGAATTCACCGTGATATCAAGGGTAATATCATTGGTGCTATTGAGTTCGGGCGTTAACGTCAAGCCAATGACGTCGGCGGGCGCTAAACTGTAACTACCATCAGTATTCAAGGTACCGTTATTAAGTGAAGCCCCAGCAGGTACACCAGTAATCTCATAACCTGTAATTGATTCTGAACCATCGAGATCATCCAATAGCGCTACAATATCAATACCAATGACCTCATTTTCAATCGCTGGTTCAGGTGTTGACACCTGTAAATCCAATTGAATACTGTCGGCAACTGGCGCCACTGACATAGTTACTTCCATGACAATGTTTTCGGCTTCACCATCATTGGTCACAGTACCGCCGAACACGAGAGGCATTAACCCTGATTCATGTGCAGCGGGAGTGAATTCCAGATTTGATAGCTCTGCAGCAGTCAGTGTCCATGTACCATCATTATTATTGACACCAGCATTAAAGCTTGCGCCCTCGGGCATATCAAATACAGTAATATCACTGTCGATTGAATCAGCAGCCGTGAACTTGGATAAATTGACGGCAACACTCTCATCTTCGTTTAACATCACCACAACCGGTTGTTCAATGACTCGATTAATAGTTGAAGTTGGCAAGGTAAGTGAGGTACTTCCACTGGACGCGCTTGTGCCACCGTCAGGATCGAGATCTGAAACATAACTTGTTATTGTCAACGTGGTATTAAAATAAACATTGGATTGAGGAGTATATTGCAACCCCGTTAATTGAGATGGTAGTAGTGTCCATGTGCCATCACCGTTTAACGTTCCTTGGTTAAAAGATGCCCCGCTCGGTACTCCCGAAATCACCACGGATGAAATTGATTCAGAGCCATCTAAATCAATAAGTGAATGAGCAATATTGACGTTATAGATGTTATAACCACTGTTGCCATCAAAGGCTGGCATATCATTGGTAAGGGAGACAACATTTGTATTTGACACATCGTAAGTGGCGCTTGACGATGTTGTATTGTTTTCATCATCAATGTGGGTAAAACCTATGGTATCAAAGACATCTGCAGATGATTCAATC
>CAXRGH010000080.1:0-8214 GCA_964230195.1 Alteromonadaceae bacterium | reverse complement strand
GCTAAATCCCATCATGGGAAAGTGACGATTGTGTCAGCGCCAGGTAAGGGCAGTTGTGTATCTATTAGTTTACCTAAAATGGTAGAGGAGGCTTCATGAGTGCAACGATTTTAATTGTTGAAGATGATGCCGGCTTAAGAGAGGCGATTGTGGATACTTTGAGTCTCTCAGACTATTTGGTCGTTGAGGCTGACAGTGGTGAAGCTGCATTATTGTTGTTGAAGAAACAGTCAGTGGATTTGGTACTGACTGATGTACAGATGGGGGGCATGAATGGCCTTATGTTGTTGCGCAGTCTGCGAGCACACTATCCGGATGTACCGGTCATTTTAATGACGGCGTTTGGTACCATTCATGACGCCGTTGATGCCATGAAAGAGGGAGCTTGTGACTATCTTGCAAAGCCTTTCTCTCCCAACAGTTTAATCACAGTGCTCTCTCGTTATTTGAAAACGCCTGACATGGCAGTGCAAGGTCCAGTCGTGGGCGATGCGTCCAGTCATGCGTTACTCGGCTTAGCTAAGCGTGTGGCGGCAACCGATGCAACCGTCATGATTTCGGGGCCAAGCGGTTCGGGTAAAGAGGTGATTGCCCGTTATATTCATGATGCCTCGCCCCGCAATACGGCTCCATTTGTCGCCATTAACTGTGCCGCTATTCCGGAAAATATGTTAGAAGCCACTTTGTTTGGTTACGAAAAGGGCGCGTTTACCGGTGCAGTCAATGCAACACCGGGTAAGTTTGAGCAAGCGCAAGACGGTACCTTGTTATTGGACGAAATCACTGAGATGGATTTGGCGCTGCAATCGAAGCTATTGCGAGTATTGCAAGAGCGAGAAGTCGAACGCCTTGGCGGTAAGAAAAGTATTTCTCTGAATGTGCGTGTTCTTGCCACTAGTAATCGTGATCTGCAACAGGCCGTTGCAGAAGGGACATTCAGAGAAGATTTGTTTTATCGCCTCAATGTGTTTCCAATACAGTGGCTCCCGTTATCTCAGCGTCCCGGCGACATCCTACCCCTTGCTCAGCATTTGGTGAGCAAACACTGGGCTCATCATCCGTTAAACCAACAATTGTCAGTGCCGACTTTCAGCCAAGAAGCACAAAGGCAGTTATTGGCGTATCATTGGCCAGGTAATGTACGTGAACTCGAAAATGTGGTGCAACGAGCACTCATTTTATTGGTGCCAGAAACGGGCAGTGCGCAGTCATCGTCATTACTCCCTGAGCATTTGATGTTAGATACCATGATTAACCCGCCAAAAGTTGGTGAAGGCTCACTTAGCGTCGAGGCCTCTCAGGTTCAATCTCATCCTGTAACCTCCAGCCTCATTGAACCTACTGACCACGAGCCCGTTGAACACCATCGCCAAACGGTCACTGAACAGGTGTCAATGGATGATGGTGCTGAGCAGATTGCATCATCCTTGAGTGATAACGCGGAACTGTCTACTCACAGTCTTCAAGGTCTGGGTAGCGAACTGATGCAGCAAGAGCACAAGATCATTTTAGAGACACTTCATGCGTGTGAGGGGAGTCGAAAGGCGGTGGCTGAACGTTTGGGAATTAGTCCGCGTACCTTGCGCTATAAGCTAGCTAAAATGCGAGAAGTCGGTATTCAAATCCCTGCGTAACCCGTCTCATCAGTCAATCTTTAGGACATGTGAAGTGGAGTTGCCCCGTGAATGTTGTGTTGCAAGGTCATGGGGGAAGTCATTGTCCTGACGGTGTCAAAAAAATGGCTGTGGTTGTATAAAAAAGAGGCAACCAAAGCATCCCCTGATATTGATTCGTCAATAATCCCTATGTTCGTTGCTAACTATCTGATCCATAAGTCGTAAATACTTGGCATTCTTATTGCAGTTTTCCGAGAAGAATAAGCAAGCGACGGTAAAGCGTCAAAGGTAGGTTGGAATGGACATTAAAGCACAGTCACTGTATCAAGAACTTCAAATGATGTCAGCGCAGGCACGTATGGACGTCGCTCCGTCGCAACCGCAAATTCCACCCATTAATGGGAGTAGAGAGTCTTTTGGCGATATGCTGACACAAGCCGTGAATGGCGTGAACAGTATGCAAATGGAGTCCAAAGCCATTACCAAGGCGTTTGAAATGGGCGATTCATCCTTGAGCTTAGCAGATGTCATGGTTGCCAAAGAGAAGGCGGGCGTCGCGTTTGAGGCAACAGTCCAAGTACGCAATAAGGTATTAGATGCGTACAAAACCATCATGAACATGTCAGTATAACGGGTATTGAGAGGTAACTTCTGTGGCTGAAGCAACTGGAACAGAATTAGCTGTCGCTGACGGCGTATCAACGGACGAATCTGCTGCAACAGGCGGTTCTTTTGTCGATAACATTGGTGGTGTTGATGTCATGAGGCAGGTGATGTTGATCATTGCACTTGTCATTGCCATTGCTATCGCAATCCTCATTTTCTTCTGGACCCAAGAGCCTGAGTATCGTCCGTTGGCAAAAATGGAAACTCAGGAGCTGATTGAAACACTCGACTTCCTTGATCAGAACCAAGTGGATTATCGGTTGGAAGGTAATACAGTTTACGTCAGTGAGAAAGAATACCAAGGTATTAAGTTGAACATGGCGCGTCAGGGGTTGAGTCAGTCACCGTCTTCGGGCTCTGACATTATCATGCAAGATATGGGATTTGGCGT
The DNA here is from genome assembly GCA_964230195.1 of Alteromonadaceae bacterium. GTDB lineage: Bacteria > Pseudomonadota > Gammaproteobacteria > Enterobacterales > Alteromonadaceae > CAXRGH01. Next base: position 5,541 of record CAXRGH010000080.1, on the reverse strand, counting down.
TAGTCAACGTCTTGAACAAGAGCGTTTGAAGCATGCTAGAGAGCAGCAGATTGCGCGGACAGTAGAAGCCTTAGGCATTGTGACTCGAGCACGTGTCTTGTTGGCAATGCCAAAACAAAATGTCTTTTCCCGTCGTTCACAAAAAGCGAGCGCGACAGCCGTTCTGACGGTTAGTCGAGGCCGTACAATGAAAGCCTCCGAAGTGGACGCCGTAGTTGATATTATCGCATCGGCGGTACAAGACTTAGAGCCGAGTCGCATAACGATTACTGATCATCACGGTCGTTTATTGAATTCGGGCTCTCAAGATGAGGCTTCTGCGCGCTCCCGTAAAGAGTACGAATTAGAGAAGAAACGTGAAGACGAATATCTTGAGAAGATTGATTCAATCCTAATTCCAGTTTTAGGATTAGGTAACTACACAGCGCAAGCTGACGTTTCCATGGATTTCACCACCGTTGAGCAAACTCAGAAACGTTACAATCCGGACGGACCAGCAGTCCGCAGTGAAATGACCATGGAAAATAATACGGTAGGGAGTGTTATTGCTGGCATTCCGGGCGCGTTGACTAATCAACCACCGTTAAATTCAAATTTACCAGAGCAAGCCACCAATAACGGGAATAGCTCATCATCGGCGCCGGGGTCCAGCCGTAAAGAAGCAACGCGAAACTATGAGCTTGATACCACCATCAGTCATACTAAACAGCAAACAGGCGCTATCAGGCGCTTATCAGTCTCGGTTGCACTGAACTATAAAACCGTGGTGAATGCTGAGGGCGTTGCTGACCTGCAACCTCGGACGGAGCAAGAACTCCAAAATATTCGCAGATTATTACAAGGTGGCCTTGGTTTTGATACTACCCGCGGTGATTCACTAGAAGTGGTGAGTGTACCCTTTGTGTTAGATGAAGATGTGGTGGTTGAAGACGTGCCTTATTGGGAGCAACCTTGGGTATGGCGTGCAGCGAAGTACGCGACCGGCATGATTGCATTTATTGCCTTACTGTTTGGATTGATCATACCCATGTTGAAGCGTCTGATTTACCCAGAGGATACCAAAGATGCTGAAGACGATGCAGATTCAGGTCTGGATCTAGGTGATGACACCATTACCATGCTATCCTCTAGTAGCTTTGACGAAGACTCTGTCGGCTTTGCAGCGGACGGTAAGCTGATGCTTCCGGATCTGCATAAAGACGAAGATGTACTGAAAGCTGTCCGCGCACTCGTTGCTAACGAGCCAGAACTATCTGCACAGGTAGTTAAAGGCTGGTTGAATATGGATGTCTAGGTCAAATAACAGAATAATAGGTGTAAGTGATGAGTGAAGAATTAGCAACACTGGGTGATACCGATTACGATGTAGGCAAACTGGAAGGCGTGGATAAAGCCGCCATTCTTCTGCTCAGTCTTGCGGAAGAAGATGCTGCTCAAATCTTGAAGCACCTAGAGCCGAAACAAGTACAGAAGTTGGGTCAAGCAATGGCAACCATTGACGACATGACTCAGCACAAGATTACTGCTGTCCACAAGCATTTCATTGATGAGATTCAGAATTATAGTACTATCGGTTTCCAAAGTCAGGACTTCGTGAAACGAGCCCTAACCGCAGCCTTAGGTGAAGATAAAGCGGCTAGCTTACTTGACCAAATTCTGATGGGTGGCGGTGCTAAAGGTCTGGACTCATTGAAGTGGATGGATTCTAAGCAAGTCGCCAGTATTATCCGTAATGAACACCCGCAAATTCAAACCATTGTTTTATCGTATTTAGACGCAGAGCAGTCGGCTGATATTCTTGGACAATTCCCAGACAAGGTCCGTCTTGACCTCATGATGCGTATTGCCAACCTTGAGGAAGTTCAACCAGCGGCACTGCAAGAGTTGAACGAAATCATGGAGAAACAGTTTGCCGGACAAGCTGGTGCTCAAGCAGCGAAGATGGGTGGTCTGAAGTCTGCAGCTGATATTATGAATTACCTCGATACCACGATTGAAGGTCAGTTAATGGATTCTATCCGTGAGCAAGATGAAGAAATGAGTCAGCAAATCCAAGACTTGATGTTTGTGTTTGACAACTTAATTGATGCTGATGATCGTGCGATTCAAGCTATCCTCAGGGAAGTTGAACAAGATGTCCTCATGAAAGCGATCAAGGGCGCAGATGACGATGTGAAAGATAAATTGGTGAGAAACATGTCTAAACGCGCAGCTGAACTGTTATTAGATGATCTTGAAGCGCTTGGTCCGGTGCGTGTCAGTGAAGTTGAAACCGCACAGAAAGAAATTCTCTCTATTGCTCGCCGCTTGTCTGACGAGGGTGAGATCATGCTGGGCAGCGGCGGTGGTGAAGAGTTCTTGTAAACTCTTTCCGACTAACGGAGAAGTGACGTGAATCAAGATGATATGACACCGCAAGTGAAGCCCTGGGATCTGCCCTTTGTTGAAGATACGAAGGCTTCGACGCAGAAAACCAATGCGCTGAATAAGAAGCCTGAATGGAAGTACGAGCCACCAGAACCGGAACCAGAGATTGTCTTGCCAACTGCAGAAGACATTGAAGCTATCCGCCAAGCCGCTTATGAAGAGGGGTTTGAGCAGGGTAAACAAGAAGGTTTTGAACTTGGCCAAACGGAAGGGTTTGAAGAAGGTCAGACAAAAGGACTGGAGTCAGGTCATGAAGAGGGTTTTGAAAAAGGGCTTTCGGAAGGCCAGCAACAAATTGATGACGAGGTCAATGCCTGGCAAGCCATCAATCAACAGTTTGTTGATCCCTTAAGCCAACTGGATGATCAAGTTGAAAAAGAAGTGATACAGCTTGCCGTGGGCTTAGCTAGAGCGGTGATCAATGCCGAACTTGCGATTAACCCTGATATTATCCAATCAGCACTCCGTGCTGGACTCAAAGCCTTACCAATACAAGAAAACCGCTATCAGGTTTACCTTAATCCCAATGATCTTGATATCGTGAAAAAGCAGTTGAGTGATGAAAACCTCAACCCAGAACGTTGGCAGCTACAAGAATCGCCCGAATTGGCGCGGGGTGGATGCGAAATTGTGACACAAAATAATGCGGTGGACGTCACCTTAGAACGTCGTATCAAAGATGTCCTCGACCGTTTCTTATTTGAGCACGGATTACCGAAAGGCGATTAGCCATGTCTGAACGTTTACTGTCCAAGTTACAGCAATACCAAGCCAATATTCCCAGTCCTCAGCCAGTTGCTTCTGGCAAACTGGTGCGCGGCATAGGTTTAACTCTCGAAGCGGTAGGTTGTCAATTACCGGTGGGGAGCCAGTGCTTAGTGCAAACGGTGGATGGACAAATTGAAGCCGAAGTCGTCGGTTTTGCAGAAGATGTTACCTATCTGATGCCAACTGAGGCAGTAAAGGGGATTGTGCCTGGTTCCCGTGTGCACCCATTGAGCCGTGAGCGCGGTATCCCCGTTGGTTATGAATTATTGGGGCGGGTGATTGATGGTAATGGTCAACCCTTGGATGGTCTAGGGCCTATCAAAACTGCACAGCGTATGCCGCTGTCACGGCCACCCATTAATCCCTTAAGCCGCCGTCCAATTTCAGAACCTATGGATGTTGGAGTTCGTGCCATCAACGCTATGATTACCGTTGGCCAAGGCCAACGGATGGGGTTATTTGCAGGCAGTGGTGTTGGTAAGTCTGTGTTGCTGGGGATGATGACCCGTGGCACAAAAGCCGATGTTGTTGTGGTTGGATTAGTAGGAGAGCGTGGTCGCGAGGTTAAGGAGTTTATTCACGATATTCTCACGGAAGAAGAGCGTCAGCGCGCCGTTGTGATAGCTGCCCCCGCTGATACATCTCCGTTAATGAGACTTAAAGGATGTGAAACCGCGGTGACGGTTGCAGAATATTTTAGGGATCAAGGGAAGAATGTTTTATTACTGATTGATTCACTCACACGCTATGCCATGGCGCAGCGTGAACTGGCATTGGCGGTTGGTGAGCCGCCTGCAACCAAGGGCTATCCACCTTCAGTGTTTGCAAAGTTACCTGCACTCGTTGAGCGAGCGGGTAATGGGAGCGAGAATCAGGGCTCAATTACTGCATTTTATACCGTGCTGACGGAGGGTGATGATCTGCAGGATCCGATTGCTGATTCTGCACGTGCGATTCTGGATGGCCATGTTGTTTTATCAAGAAAACTCGCCGACGCAGGGCATTATCCCGCGATTGACGTAGAGGGATCAATTAGTCGTGTTATGCCGCAAGTGGCGCAAGAGGATCACGTGCTGAGTTCACGCTTGATACGTCAGGTGTATGCCAGGTATCAAGAAAACAAAGATCTCATTAGTATTGGCGCTTACACTAAAGGTTCTGATGCGCGAATTGACCTTGCCATTGCGGCAGAGCCTGCCATCAATCTATTTTTTCAACAAGAAATGAAGGAAGTGGTGGATTACCAGAGCAGTTTGGACAGTATGCTCGATCTCAACCAAGCGCTGCGTGAGGCGCAATAATGGATAGTAAACAATTGCTCATGATTGCCAAATACGAATTGGAAAAAGAGCAAAAGTTAGCCGGTGAGTATCAATATGTTCAACAACATATTCACAGTCAGCAAGAGAAACTATCCGGACTTGAACAACACCGACTATCCTATCTCACTGAAATTCAAAAACGTGCCAGTTCAGGCATTGGCTCATTGTCTTATGGTCAACATCAGTCATTTATTGACAAGCTCGATAAGGCGTGTGAGATCCAGCAAGCTGAAATTGAAAAACTTTCAGAGGTAGCAGAGCAACGCAAACAATTGTGGTTAACGCAGCAGCAAAAACGAAAAGCCGTGGATATGTTGATTGAGAAACAACAGAACGAACGTCAGGCTCGAATTCAACGAGAAGAGCAACAAATGATGGATGAAGTTGCACTACAAAAGTTTGTTCGCAAACAATTAAAATCATAAATATTGGCGCGTAACTTGCTGTATATCAGTCATTAGTAGGATCGTTCACTGATTTTGCCGCTTTGTTATTAGCTAATGTGGCAATTCCATTGAGGGATCAAGTCATTAATACCTTGTTATTACGTTGGTTTTTGGTGGATACGTCTACACCGGCAAGAAGTTGCCACTGAGTGTTACTCTGAGTGTGACAGTCATGTTGGTCATTAACTGACAGAGTTTTGACGGCTAGCGCGTGAAAGTGACAACGCACTGGCGAGGAGAAGAGTATGCTGCACAAGTTAGATAGGTCTTTGTTACTGAAAGGTGAAATAGAACCATCAGCGAAGAATGCATTGAACGAGGCATCGAAATCATCCGACTCCACATCAGAGCAGTCGTTCGGATCCTATTTCTCTGAGCCCCAGAATAAACCTCTGACCAAGCCAAGCAATCAATCGCCAAAGCACAGTGAAGATGCATTAAGGGACGAAACTCCCCAAACATTGAAGCAAAACCCAAAAAGCGAGCTCTTGAATAGTCATTTGGAAAGCAAAGAGGGAAATGTTGAAAACGCTACGGCTCGAACTCAATTGCTTTCAGAAGGTTTTGTGATTCAGTCT
>CAXRGH010000079.1:0-6678 GCA_964230195.1 Alteromonadaceae bacterium | reverse complement strand
TCTAGATTCCGTCATATATAGCGAATAATTATATTAACGATACCGGCCCTCTAAATAGAATGAATGATGTTGCGAGGGGCCGTTGTTGGCACAAAACGGCCGGTCATTCTTCAATTTATATGCACTTTTTGCATATCCGTATGTTACTGAATATACAAATCACTAGATGGTACACACCGTTCAAAAGCAGGCAAAAACTTTATAAGTTGCTTAAGAAGCTGCAAAACAAAAAATGCCCAGGAAATATATCCCAGGCATTTTTATTGCTTAAGGTACTGTCTAATCCAGGTTACAGCAGACGTTTGCACCTCGCAATTTTTGGCATCCCCTTTTTCAGGATTAATGCCTTGCGGCTCAGTGTCCTTTCCTGATTTATTTCCAAACTATTTTAAACGCAGATCTTTTTTGGGTTTGAAGGATTCTTCCAAGTAACCGTTGACATATACTCCGCCAGAGCCATCACCACGAATGTCGACATTAACAAGATCAGGAACTCGAATATCACCACTACCGTCACTGATAGTGAGTAGAGCATTATTTGTCATCACTTTAATATCGCCGCTGCCATCTGAAATACTACCACCACTCATACTCCGAACAACAATGTCACCCGAGCCGTCTGAGATGCTGGTTTTACCATTGACGCGATCCACAACAATATCGCCTGAACCGTCATTCACTTTTAAATGATTAGCTTCTGAGACCGTGATATTTCCTGAACCATCGTTGATAGACACCGAATAGGCAGGGCTATGAATACGCATATCGCCTGAACCATCGTTGACCTTTACGTTACCTTGAACATCCAAATTAATGTTTCCAGAGCCATCATTAACAGACACATCACCAATGACTTCAGACACCACAATGTCTCCGCTTCCGTCGTCAATAGCGAGGGTCATTTTTTGTGGGACAATGACTTCAATATCAATGTAACCATCACCGCTGCTAAACCATGAGTCTTTGTCATAATCAGCAAGGAGTTGAACGTGATCAGACTGGCGAGTCAGTAAAATTTTAACAGCATCTGGGTCAAGATCTTTGGCGTAAGCCGTTGCTTTGACGGATACTTCGGTAGCCGACGGATCGCCAACCAAGCGAAAATCGCCCGCAGACACTTGAGCTTTAAACTTAGTCAAACCACTGGCATCAACTGATAAGTTTCGAACCTCACTGTCCATGCCACCAAAACCTAATGCGGACGCGTTTGCTGATAACCCGAGCCCTAATGTTGCAACTGCAATCGCTGTTAATGTCAATCTCATGAAATCCTCTTTTCGTGCAAGGTATAATTAAGTATCACTATGTTTATTAAGCAAAAACAAGACCAAAACCTAAACCATTGAAATCAATTGGTTATTTTATTATGCAATTGTGTTTGATAGTACATACGACCATTATTTGCGGTTTCCAACCACTGAACTAGCCAAATTAATCACCTTATTTTCACCGTACATAGCTTTCACATTTTATTCTTGGTTCTTGTGGTAGGTGCAGCCGTGCTGGGATCATCTGGCCAATAGTGTTTGATATATTGACTCTTCATTTCACGTTGTACTGCTTGATAACTGCCACGCCAAAAAGCGGGTAAATCAGCCGTAACCTGAATCGGTCTTCTGGCTGGTGACAGGAGTTCAAAGGTCAATGGCAATCGATTATTGGCTATTCTTGGATGTTCACTCAAGCCAAAGACTTCTTGGATTCTGACCGAGACTATGGCTTGTCCTTGCTCGTAACGAATGGGCGCTTTTGTACCGGTGGGAGCAATGAATGTCTGCGGAAATAACTCATCTAATTGTTTACGTGAAGCCCACGGGAGTTGTTGTTTTATCAATTCACATAGGTGCAGCTGTCCCAGTTGCGATAACTTGCTGATGGTTAACAGGTGGGGAGCTAGCCATGTTTCCCAAGAACTGATCAACTCCTCTTTTGAACTCATTATGGGGCTGTCGTCCCCTTGATGTTGACTTAAAAGGGAGAGCCTCATGAGTAAGCTGTCGCAATCCGCATTCCAATTAAAATGAGTGAAGCCTTTGTCAGCGATATATTGTTTCCATAAGGCAAGTTTTTGTTCATCAGAGGCGCTATCAAAGCCGAGCGCTTGCTTTTTATACACTATGCAACCATAACACCATTGTTTTACTACCCTAATGGTTGCATCTTGCCATTCGCACACCGTTTGCTGGCTGAAATTTGCTGATGCATGTGTTTCCAACAAGGCCGGGGTTATTGGGCAGGCAACCGTCAGAGTATCCGTTTGATGTTTTGCGTGACTAAAGAGATCAATGGCAATGAGCCACTGCTCTGTGCTGAGTTGCTCCTTATCAAGGTTAACAATACCACCTGATGCAAGCTGATATCGCCCCTTCCCGAGTTGGAATGCCACGCGATTAGGGTACGCGTACAAGAGTAAGCTCGCTATGTCATGAGGATCGTCACAATGTTTCCATTGTACATCCAGTTTTCGATGCCACTCTTTAACAAGCTGCCAGACATGACCGCTTTTTCTCCGCTGCAGTTGACCAAGAGTTTCTAAAAGATCAAAACCGTTGTGTTTGTCTCTCGCTTCAATCAATCCAACGAGTGTACATGCTGCACTGAGTATTTCGGATGATTGGCCCTTTGCGTAAAGCAGCATGCTGGCCATCGGCAGCTGTGTTCCCATGGCTGCAAGTTGTCTGCCACGTGGAGTTAGCTTAAGTTGATTATCAACCGCACTATAAGCTTTTAGTTGGTCGTATGCGTAACTCAATTGCGCCGAAGTGGGTTGGTCGAGCAACGAAAGATCTTTTAGCTCACATCCCCAGACTAACGATTGTAGTAAAGTATCTGTAATATCTTCCCTTAAAATCGCGGGCGGTGTTTGTACCTGTCGACGCTCATGGGTTTCTCTAGACCACATGCGATAACACACTCCGGGGGCCAATCGTCCGGCGCGTCCGCTACGTTGGGTACTGGATGCTTGCGAGATTTGCTGCATTGATAATTGGTTATGCCCTGTCCGCAGCTTGAACCTTGCCTGATTGACTAAGCCCGAATCGATAACACAAGTAATGCCGTCAATGGTTAAGCTGGTTTCTGCAATATTGGTTGATAACACGACTTTGTAACCCGTTTTGGGTGCCTCAATAGCCTGCTGCTGCTGCGCTAGTGGTAAGTCACCGTATAATGGACACACTTGCCACTCGCGAGGCAGAACTGTCAACTCACCTGCCAATTGCGTGATTAGCCGTTTGCTTGGCAAAAATACGAGAATATTACCTTCATGCTGCTGGGTTAACTGTATCAGCAAGTTCCGGATTGAAAACACCATACTGGCGATTTCTGTTATTCCTTGATAGTGGACATCTATCGGGTACTGACGTCCTTCACTTTCTATTAGCTGAGCGTCAGGTAACACTGCGGGAAGGTCAATCCCGTCGAGTGTTGCAGACATGACTAAAATTCGTAGATCATCTCGTAACCCTTGGCGGACATCACAACATAAGGCTAACGAAAAGTCAGCAGCTAAGCTGCGTTCGTGAAATTCGTCAAATATGACTAATCCAACACCGGTGAGTTCGGGGTCAGACTGTAGCATTCGGATCAGCACCCCCTCAGTGACAACTTCAAGGCGCGTATTGTTGCCTACTTTCGATTCACCTTTAATGCGATAACCCACTTGCTGTCCTGGAGTTTCTCCTAACTGCGATGCGAGATAATAAGCAATGGTTTTAACTGCAACACGTCTTGGTTGTAAGAGAATGATGCGTTGATGCTGAAATTGTGTAAGCTCAAGCAGAGTTAACGGCAAACAAGTTGATTTACCGGCGCCAGGAGGAGCCTTTAAGATCACATCTTGGTGCTTGAGAGCATCACATAAAGATTTAACAACTGACTGAATGGGTAACACTATGACTCTTCTTATTTGCCAAATGAGTCAAACCCTCGGCTAGACTCGCTGATTTCTGACTAGTGTACTGTATAATTGAGCCGTCATCATTACGAGAATATTTCGCAATAATACGTTTGGAACAATCAAAGCCCGTTTATTCAACCGAGCGATTAAGTCATAAGTGATTTACTAAAAAACGAGTAAAGCGCAAGTGAGGTCTTCCACTTTCCGATATTCGGATAGGTATTGCAGCGAATATTGTTATTGCAAATCACTGTAAACCAAGTGTTTGTTACACTTTTCAGCTTGCTTTGTTGTTGTTGATAAAGGATCGTCATTCGTGAATGTTCAATGCTGGTGCTCCTATCATGACAAACAACACTGTTCGCAATATTCCCGTATCTCATACGGCGTTGCTTACCCTACTTTTATGGTTACTGACATTGGTTGCTCAGTTAAGTGATATTTGGTGGGGGCAAGATAGGCTATTCAATGAGAAGGTCAACATGTTGCTCCCGAGTGTCATTATGCTTTCCATTGTTAGCTTACCGGCAATTATTATTGGCCTAAAACTTCTCCCTAGCGTTTACGCGGAACATCAATTACCGAACAAAAGTATTGCTTCTTGGTTATTTTTGCACGGCAATAAACGCGAGTGTCTTTATTACAGCCTTATTGGGGCTGTTGTACTCGGACTTATCTTGATTGGCACCGTATCACTGATCCGCAGCTTGGTTGACACTGATTTGCCTGAGTTAGGTCATCGTGGTGTGTTAAGAGGAATATTAGTGTCTTTTGGGGCTGCAATTGCTGAAGAAGTGTGGTTCAGACTGGGGATGACATCAATCATGGTTGCTTTGATTATGCGTTTTAGAAAGCAAACCTCAGCCAGCGATGGCACTTGGTGGCTCGGCATTATGCTACCAGGCCTACTTTTTGGTCTGATCCACATTCCTCAAGTTGTGAGTCACGATGCGTTAAGCACCCTAACCTTTGCGACTACCATGATGGGTAACATGATCACTTCAACCTATTTCGGCTGGTGTTTTTGGCGGTTTGGGCTAATGGCTGCGATGGTTGCACACTTTGTTTCAGACATCATGTTACATGTGGTCACTGCTGCTATGTAAGTGGTCTTGTTTCTAAATAGTTGTGACAATGTCTTATTGAAAGCAAAAATCCACTGGGTTGTTAATCTGTTTATCGTTATACTTTTTTGACGGTTTCTCAATGATTAGATTTGTTATGCGTTTGTTTTTTGCACTGGACATTCCTTATTCAACTAAAATTGCTATTCATAATTGGCGAGAAAAAGCTTTTGCGAACCGAACCGGTATTCCTGTAGAAAATTTTCACATCACCCTAAGTTTCATGGGACAGGCATCCAACCAGCAGTGCGAGAGTCTTATTGAGCAAGCGAGCCAAGTGAATTTCTCTGAATTTTTGTTAACCACCAGCCATTTGGGATATTTTAGTAAGCCTAAAGTCAGTTGGTTGGGTATCGAGCCGCAGCCGCAATTAGTCAAGCTTCAGTCGAGTTGTAAAGATATTGCTCAACGGTATCAACTCGGACATGATAAAAATCCGTTTACTCCCCATATCAGTTTGTATCGTCATGAAAAAGAACCACCAGCACCTCTAATAGAAGAGGTATTTCAGTTTACCGTTCATAGCTTTGGGCTTTTTGAGTCACAGTCCACGCCATCCGGTGTCAGATATCATTGTATTGAAAGCTTTTCGGCGAATAGGAGATAGCAATGAATAAGCAGCGTGGAATTGATATTAACTGTGACTTGGGAGAATCAGAGGCTCCTTGCGATTGGCGTCTTGATGAACGCTTAATGCCTCTAATCGACCGCTGCAACATTGCCTGTGGCGGGCATGCTGGCAACCATGACTCCATGAAACATATGATGATTCACGCGATGAAACATAATGTATTGCTTGGCCCTCACCCGGGTTATCCGGACAAAACTAATTTTGGCAGACAATCTTTGGATATATCACCAGATGACTTAGACATCGCTATCAGACAACAATTGATTGATTTTTTGGAGATAGCGCATTCCTTAGGTGCATCCGTTTCACATGTTAAATTTCATGGTGCTTTGTACAATGATATGGAACGTCGCCCAGAATTAGCCCATCAAATGAGTGAGCTTGTCCAAGAGCTATTACCCAATGTTCCAATACTGGGACTATCAGAAGGGCAAGTTGCCCAACAATGTGAATTAATACGTCACCCCTTTCTCAACGAAGCATTCATGGATCGGCGCTATCTACCCAATGGTAAGCTGACGCCGCGCACTGAGGAAGGGAGTGTATTGTCGGATATCACCGCCGTTGTATTGCAAGCGGAATGCATTGTTAATGGCAAACCTGTCATCTGCAATGATCAAAGTTTAAAGGTGATTGCAGCTGACTCATTGTGTCTTCACGGTGATGGTAAAAATAGTCTCGCCATCGCCCACAACATACAGCATTTAAGAACCACCTAACCATGGATATCACTGTCTATCCAAATGGCAATGGTAGCCTAATCTTTAAACTCAACACCAGTAATTTTGAAACACAAAAGGTTAGTGAACACTTACGTACAGAGCTAAGTTCAAGGTGGGATATTATTCCCAGCCGAAGTGCAATAACCATCATTACACATGACTTCAGTTGTCATGAACTAGAGAGTATTGTCTGCAAAGCAATCCAAAAATGGACTTATTCGAATGAGCATCAACCCGCTCACCATCAAATCCCTGTGTGCTATGACCTGAGTTTAGGCATTGATTTACAGCGAATCTCGAGCC
>CAXRGH010000078.1:0-12279 GCA_964230195.1 Alteromonadaceae bacterium | reverse complement strand
GGAGGGATTTGTTTAGCGAAAGGCTTTACCGAATCTGGACTCAGTGATTTGATTGGTGCTTCGTTTTCAAGTTTGACTTACTTGCCAGTCATTTTCTCCATATTAATCATCTGTCTTAGCGTGACCTTTTTAACTGAAGTTACCTCTAATACTGCTACAGCAACGTTGCTAATGCCAATTCTTGCTAGTGTTGCTTTGGGTGCCGGAATAGAACCTAAATTACTCATGATTCCCGCGGTTGTCAGTGCTAGTTGTGCATTTATGCTGCCTGTAGCCACTGCACCAAATGCTATTGTCTATTCTTCTGGTGAGATATCGATTAAGACTATGGCGAGAACGGGATTGCTAATCAACCTCTTTGTGGCTATGTCACTCGCTGTTACTTGTTACTTTCTCTTGGCCTAGCTAAAGGTTAACTTTCGTAGCAAACAACGACGGTTTTTTGACATATGGCATTTAGTTATTGTTCGAGTAACAGAACTGAACTATGCTGTTCATACATACCCCTCTATCGCTATGATTTTTCGTCAAATAATTTCAATCTATCAAACTGGCGTAAAATATGCAGACGTTACATGAAAACAAACAACGCGTTTCGTGATTTGAGGAGATTTTCATGAAAACATTGATGGTTATTTTGTGTATGTTATTGATGGGGTGCGCGTCTACTGATGATAGAGTGGCCGAAGTAACAGAAATTCACTATACGATTGATGATATCAACTACAAAGCCATTGATTATCACGCCAAACGTATTGCTTATCACCTGGCCCAGCAAGTTCATGTAATGAATGTTCCTGGATTAACAATGGGTGAGTTTACACTAGTGAACCACAATAATTTGAGATTTCAGCGCGGTTTTAATGCAGCCTTTAAACGAGCGCTTCGAATGGAAGGCTTCTCCCTACAAACCACCTTTATGGACACCCATCAATCTGATCTAACAGCTGTCGTTCACAAAAGTAGTCGTAATATAAGAACGCAAAATTCTTTGAAAGATAACGTAACAATTATGGACACCCAAGATAAATCACCCAGGACAAATCAGCAAAATTATCATCTGATTATTGATGGTGTTGAGCGCTATCAAATTGAAGGGGAGATATATTTGTTGGATGACCGTGTGCTTGTGAATACTCAGCTGTTTTCTGAGGATACTGCTAGTGTTTACGCATCGTATTCACAATCAATTCCGTTTAAGCCAAGTCAAAGAAAAGGGTATTCATTCCAACGACATAGATCTTATATAAAAGGTCCAATCGGTACTGACGAGGAGATATAGACGTCGAGCTAAAAGACTGATGAAACAGTCTAATCTCACATGCTAAAAACAACGTTAATCCGAATAATATTATGTACCGAATAGCAGAGTTGCGTTTTTAATTTGATGGGGCCTTTTAATGTGATTTAGCTGGCAGAAACAGCGAATCGCAGTTGCGTCTCCAACAGCACCACTGAATTGACTCTCAAATTTGCTAGTAAGAATTAGCCAAGGTTTAGTTTTTAAACCGATCGAATGGATTATGGTTGATGTTTGTGATATTGGATTTGGTTTATTCTTTAAGAATGCATTTTTGGTCTCATTTAATACCTCTATATAATCGGATAATGAAACATCAAATCGATATTGAGATGTTGATTTAATGTGAGTTTTGAATGGCACTAGACAATCTGGTTGTCGCAATAACCCCGAATGCTTTCTCAAAAATATACTCGTGTGATGTGATGTTTCTAAGGTTTTTGAAATACCTGCTCTAATTGGGTTAAGGTCGACGTATGCCATACAGCTGAGCACAGCTGACTCGGTGAGTAAAGCTTGAGATTTAAACCTCCCTTCCCAAAAACGTCCTGTGCATTCATCTTCCTTGTTAGCTTTGCGAGCAATGTATTCATTTAATTCACGCATAAACCAGCTTAGGTTGTAAAGCCGTTCACGGTAACTTTGGACGCTTTCTTCAATGACCTCAATCTCAGACTCAGAGAGAGAGTGTCTTTTTTCTTTGTCCATATAAATTTGAGTCAGCAATGTACCTCGATGTAAGCGATGATATCGTTCGAGCACTTGCTCTTTAGTCAGGTTCTGTGCTTTTTCTGCGTTCACACGCAGCACAATATGAGTATGATTACTCATGACCGCAAACGCACAGAGTTCAATAGTAAATATCTTGGTCAACTCTATTATTCGGTTTTCGACCCATTGGCGCCTGTGCTCGTAGGATTTTCCGGTGTAACGATCAATCCCGCACAGAAAACCACGACGTACACAACGTGAAATACAATGGTAAAACGGGGTAGAGTTCAAGTTTATCTGGCTGGCTCGATTTTTTGGCATGTTTACAATGGGGGTTACAATGAATTTTTCTACAAGGTGATTCGAAATGTACTCTGCTTTAATCCAAATTTCGATATTGAACATCTATCGAAAGTATCCCGACTAATAATTAACTTTTCTTACATAGTTGGTGGCACAATTTCTATGAATTTTTGTAGCAGAAATATTCCCGAACAGCATCTGGAATAACATTAACAATTTTCTGCTATTTAATTATGGTGGGTGTCCAAATTTTTTACTAAAAAGAGTGAGAGTCACTTAAATGAGTTGTAACGTTCGGACAAGAAAATGAGGTGGGTAAGAGGATGTCACCCACCAAAATACTATTATTGGAGACGGATGCCTGTTTCAGTTTCTTTTTCAATCTCGTCGACAATAAATTGTGGAATATGACTTTGTGCTGTAGCAGCTACTACCTTTGTTTGTATCTCAATTATACGTGCATTAATAAGATACCCAGCACTATCTTGCGTCATGGTACCACTCAACACATATATAATCGGAGCGCTCTCACCAAGCTCTCTGTAGTCTCGACTAAATACAAAATCACCATTTTGCGTGACGCGGATATAATCTGTGGTCTTAAAATCTACCACAGACAAACCTGAGTTATGAGCCTCATGAATAAAGCTCTCCGCAATTTGATTACCAAGAATATTCGTGTTTTGGAAATTGCTATCGGTATTTACGAAGCTAGTCACAGCCATCGGAGTTTCATCAGTAACTCCGTAGATATTATCCAAAAGCTTGTACATAAGTCCCCTGACATAATAATTGACGTCGGTTCTATTGGCGACTTTGATAGTCTTAAGTGATTGCTCTTCTTGATCGACGTTTGCCTGTGTTTGAAGGCTTAACCCACCATTGGTCACAACATCAGCGTTTGGCGCGTCATTTATTTGACTACAACCGACAATCGTAACTGATATAAATAGTAGACTGCGCAAATATAAGTTCATGATGATTACTCTCCTCTATGGATTCGACCGTGTTTTAAATGGGTGGTGCGTTTGGGAAACAGTATGTCCGCAGATATAAAATGAGTGGCTGCTGCCATGACTTGATTGTTATCTGTATCCACTAAACGCGCGTTTATAAAGTAGCCTGCTTCTGTAGCAGTGTACGTTCCGGTCATAAAATACTTTATGTTGTGAAATACCTTGAGTTCATCCAAGTCACGACTCAACATGTGGTCCGCATGATCACGAATGTGCAAGGCTTTTGTTGTTTTATATTCAACAACAGGGAAATTCTTTTGAGTGAGGACTGTTATGAGACTTTCTTGTATTTGAATTGAAAGGGCTTTGCTTTCATAGTCTTCATCAATACTTGAAAGATCGGATGCTGGCAATATTGTGCCGACGGCAATGTCGCCGACGGATAATTCCCGCTCGTTGTTGGTAACTAATTGATTGACCAATATTTCGGTTTCATGATGCAATGATTGCTTTGCTCTCGATGGTGTCTGAGGTCCATTTTGTTGATTTGCATTGACGTAACTTTCTTGAGCTTTATTTTCAAGGTTTGGTTTCACCTTGCTGTATAGTTCTTCAGTTGTCACACACCCAACCAAAGCGATTCCCATCAAAACTGTAATACCGTATTTTCCCATTTTTGCTACTCCTAATTCAAACACCGAGCGTTACCGTTGGTGACTATAGTATATTTCGCCCTTACGAATGAAATTTTAATCAACGATTAATGTAAAGAATAAAGCAATAATCATTCCATAATAATGGTTTTTGATTCGATTAATGAAATCTAATTGGACGTTTTTTAGAAAGGCTGTTGAATATTGTTGCTGATGTTACAAAAGAAATCACGATCAAGTTGCTCATGAAACTTCGTTATTCTCTAAATAATAATGGGTGTCCTAAATTTTTTATTTATATAGTGATGGGTGTCCTAAATTATTTGTTGATGGGTGTCCTAAATGTTACGTACGGGTTTTGGAAGCAACAAAAAAGAGCGCAAGTGCGCTCTTTCTGAATCAATTACTGAATACAGCATAAATTTGTTTGATTAGTATTGTGCGTTACCCGGTGTACGTGGGAATGGGATCACGTCACGTACATTTTGTACACCCGTCACGTAAGCAACAAGACGTTCAAAACCAAGGCCGAAACCAGCGTGAGGAACAGTACCGTAACGTCTCAAATCACGATACCAGCTGTAATCTTCAGGACAGAGGTTCATCTCTGCCATACGGGCGTCAAATACGTCAAGGCGTTCTTCACGCTGCGAACCACCAATGATTTCACCGATTCCCGGTGCGAGTACATCAAGAGCTGCAACGGTTTTTCCGTCATCATTCAAGCGCATATAAAAAGCTTTGATGTCTTTTGGGTAGTTACGCATGATGATAGGTGCTCCAACATGCTCTTCGGCAAGGTAACGCTCGTGTTCTGATGCTAGGTCGATGCCCCACTCAACCGGGAATTCAAACTTTTTACCAGACGCTTTAAGGATATCAATGGCATCGGTGTAATCCATGCGCACAAATTCCGAGTCAACTAATGCTTGAAGTCTATTAACGGCATCTTTGTCAACACGTTGAGCAAAAAACGCTAAGTCGTCTGCTCTTTCCTCTAATACAGCTTTACAAACGTATTTCAGCATGTCCTCTGCAAGTTGAGAAATATCATCTAAATCGGCAAACGCAACTTCTGGCTCAACCATCCAAAATTCGGCAAGATGCCTGCTTGTATTTGAATTTTCGGCACGGAATGTCGGGCCAAATGTATAGATGTTAGACAATGCACAAGCGTACGTTTCACCGTTTAATTGTCCAGACACAGTGAGATAAGTTTCTTTACCAAAGAAATCTTGGGTGTAGTCTACTTCACCTTTATCCGTAGTAGGAGTATTCACCATGTCAAGTGTTGACACTCTGAACATTTCACCTGCGCCTTCGGTATCACTGGCTGTTAGGATTGGTGTGCTTACCCAGAAAAATCCACGCTCATGATAAAAACGGTGAATCGCTTGTGATAAGCAATTTCTAACGCGAGCAACAGCGCCAATTAAATTGGTTCTCGGACGTAGGTGGGCGTGTTCACGCAAGTATTCAATGCTATGACGTTTTGCCGCCATAGGGTATGTGTCAGGGTTCTCTACCCAACCAATAACGTCAATTTGGTTTGCTTCAATTTCTAGAGACTGACCTTTCCCCTCAGACGCCTTGAGTACACCTTGCACTGAGATTGAACAACCTGCCGTCAGTTTTTGTATGTCCGCGTAATTTTCCAGGGAGTTGAGTGCAATGACTTGAATAGGCTCAAAACAGCTTCCATCATGCAGGGCCACAAATGACAATCCTGCTTTTGAGTCTCGACGAGTGCGAACCCATCCTTTTACTTCAACGTGCGTTCCAATCGCGTGCTTTCCCGAGAATGCTTCCGCTACAGACATATGCGCCATGAATAATCTCCATTAAGGCTTAACTTTTCAAATAGGGGGTTATGTTACTCAGTCAGCGCAACAAAACAAGTAAAAATCGAGCTAATCAGTTCAAATCAAGCATATTCAACTTATATCACTATTTTCCATCAATATTGCTGCTGTTGGATCGCTTGTTTAATCGCGTTGGTTAGTATTGATAATTGCTCGGGTGTAATGACAAAGGGTGGCATGATGTAAATGAGTTTTCCAAAGGGGCGTATCCAAGCGCCTTGCTTAACAAAAAAGGCTTGGATGGTTGCCACGTTGACTGGCTGCTTCATTTCTACTACACCAATTGCGCCAAGAACTCTGATATCTTCAACGGCATCGAATGTCTTAAATGGATATAGCTCGTTTTTTAATTGAGCTTCGATATCTTTGACTTGCTGTTGCCACTCATTCGTCTTTAGCAATGATAGGCTGGCGTTAGCGACTGCACAGGCGAGGGGGTTGCCCATATAGGTGGGCCCATGCATGAATACACCTGGCTGTCCCTGACAAACGCCAATTGCAACGTCCTCTGTACAAAGGGTTGCAGCGAGGGTCATATATCCCCCCGTTAGCGCCTTGCCCACACACATGATATCAGGTGAAATTCCAGCGTGTTCGCAGGCAAAAAGAGTGCCGGTACGGCCAAAGCCCGTTGCTATCTCGTCACAGATCAGCAGAATGTTGTACTCATCACAGAGTTGGCGGCATCGAGCAAGATACTCAGGGTGATACATTCGCATGCCGCCAGCACCTTGTACAATAGGCTCTAGGATAAGGGCTGCGATATCGTTGTGGTTTGTTTCAATGATTTCTTGCAGTGCTAAGGTATCATCGGGATTCCAGGTGTTTTCAAATCGTGTTTGCGGTGCTGGTGCGAAAAGTTGCTGCTGAAGAACGTCCTGAAACAAGCTATGCATACCATTAATTGGGTCACAAGTGGACATCGCAGCAAAGGTGTCGCCATGGTAACCGTTGCGTAGGGTCACAAACTTATGTTTACTTTGATTCCCTTGGCACGCCCAGTATTGAATCGCCATTTTCATTGCCACTTCAACACTGACAGAACCTGAATCAGCAAGAAACACACGATTCATTCCCGCCGGTGCCAAGTCAAGCAATGTCTTGCAAAGTGTTATTGCTGGTTTGTGAGTGATGCCACCAAACATAACGTGGGACATTTTCTCGGACTGTTCTTGCACTGCGGCATTCAATGTTGGGTGGTTATAGCCATGCACGGCTGCCCACCATGAAGACATACCATCAACCAATTCGGACCCATTTTCCAGTCTCAAATAAACCCCTGAGGCGCTAGTGACAGGATAGCAGGGTAACGGCTCGATAGAAGAGGTATATGGATGCCAAATATGTTGTTGGTCAAATAAGATATCTTCTGGTGAAATTTTGTCCATTAGTAAACCTTGAATTTATTGCTTGGTTGACAAGTTTGAATGCGTGATTAGACTAAACCATCAAAATTTTGAAGTAAAGGAAGCGTTATGGCTGATTTAGGCGTGGTAAGGCACGATTGGACACTCGCAGAAGTGCAATCGCTATTGGATTTACCGTTCAATGATTTAATGTTCAAAGCACAGATGGTTCATCGCCAGCATTTTGACCCAAATCATGTTCAAGTGAGCACCCTATTGTCAATTAAAACGGGTGCGTGCCCTGAAGATTGTAAATATTGTCCTCAGAGTGCTCGCTATGACACTGGTCTTGAAAAAGAGCGATTACTCGAAATAGAAAAAGTGATCAAGCGCGCCCGTGAAGCTAAGGCAACCGGTTCAACGCGTTTCTGTATGGGAGCCGCTTGGCGTAATCCGCGTGACCGAGATATGCCCTATATCATTGATATGATCAAGGAAGTAAAAAGTCTTGGTTTGGAAACGTGTATGACGCTAGGCATGCTGAATCGTGATCAAGCGCTAATGCTGAAACAAGCAGGTCTTGATTATTACAACCATAACTTGGACACATCGCCAGAATTCTACGGTGAAATCATTACCACTCGTACTTATCAAGATCGCCTCAGCACATTAGAAAATGTAAGAGAGGCTGGCATGAATGTCTGTTCGGGAGGGATTGTTGGTTTAGGTGAAAAGGTCGCTGATAGAGCAAACCTATTGATTCAGCTGGCAAACCTACCTCAGCAACCCGAAAGTGTACCTATCAATATGTTAGTAAAAGTGGAAGGTACTCCATTGGACAAAGTTGAAGATTTAGAGCCGTTTGACTTTATTAGAACCATTGCAGTTGCACGTATCATGATGCCGAAATCTCACGTTCGCTTATCGGCAGGTAGAGAAAATATGAATGAGCAAATGCAAGCGATGTGCTTTATGGCTGGCGCAAACTCAATCTTCTACGGATGTAAGCTATTAACAACATCAAATCCAGACACCCATGAAGACGTGATGTTGTTCAAAAAATTAGGGATCAATGCCGAAAAAGGAAAAGCGTATTCCGACGAGGCTCACGAAGCCGTCTTGCAGGATGCTATTGTTGAAAACAGCACAAATGACTTATTTTACGAAGCATAAAATATATGGCATTTGAGCATCTCAATCAGGTATTAGCAGAGCGAAAGCAACAAGGTTTGCTGCGTCAGCGTAAAAATGCGAGCTCAGTTTGTGGCCGCGAAATTTGCGTTGATGGACGTCAGCTGTTGGATTTTTCGAGCAATGATTACCTTGGGATGCAACATAACTCTCAAGTAAAGCAAGCATGGATAGCAGGGGTAGGAAAGTATGGCAACGGCAGTGGTGCTTCACCTCTCGTAACCGGTTTTAGTCCAGCCCATCATGAACTTGAAACTTACCTCGCAAAGTCGTTAAACAGAGAAGCGGTTTTATTATTCAATTCCGGGTTTTCTGCCAATCAAGCGCTTTGTCAGGCGTTGTTGTCAAACGGTGATACTATTGTTGCCGACAAACTTAGCCATGCCTCTTTGATTGATGGCGCGTTAAGTTGCAACGGTAAACTGTTGCGCTTTCGTCATAATGATCTTGAACATGCTGAAACGCAACTCTGTAAAGCGTCTGGTAACACTTTGCTGGTGACTGAGGGTATCTTCAGTATGGACGGTGACTCAGCACCGTTACAACAGCTATCAGAGCTAGCTTGTAAGTACAATGCATGGTTAATGGTGGATGATGCCCATGGCTTTGGTTGGTTGGGAGATAGTGGGTTAGGCAGTGTTGAAGTTCATGGTTTGTCACAAGATGAGCTGCCGGTCTACATGGCAACCTTTGGAAAAGCAATTGGTACTGCTGGTGCTTTTATTGCTGGCAGCCAAGCTTTAATTGATTTTCTGGTTAATCACGCTCGTCACTACATATACAGCACTGCGATGCCAGCGTCGCAAGCGTTCGCAACTTTGGCATCCGTTAAACAGATTCAGAGTGATTCGGAGTCGCGTCAGCGCTTAAAAGACAATATTGCTTGGTTTAAAGCCTGTGCGGTTGAACAAGGATTACGAGTTTTACCTTCAGATTCGCCGATTCAACCCGTTATCTGTGGTGGAAATGAGCAAGCAGTAGAAGCCAGTACGAGCCTCAATAATAAAGGGTTCTGCGTAGTGGCTATTCGTCCTCCGACGGTTCCGAAAGGGACGAGTCGATTACGTGTCACCCTCAGTGCCCAACACACTCAGCAGGATATCTCAGCGTTAGTTTCGTCTATTGCTCGAAGTTTATCTTGATCAAGGAGACAGTATTACCTTGTCCAATGATTTAAAACAGCGTATTGCGAACCAGTTTAGTCGCGCAGCAACAAGTTATGATTTAGTTGCTGATATTCAGTGGCAAGTCGCACAACAAGCCCTCAAGGAATTACCGAAAGGTGTTGAGCATGTGTTAGACATTGGTTGTGGAACTGGGCGAGTCACTTGCGAGCTCGCGAACTGGGGAGAAAGGGTCTCGGCTATTGACATTGCACCTGGAATGGTCGCTCATGCAAAAAAGGCCCACGATCCACTACCGATCCATTGGCAAGTGGGAGACGCAGAGGATATTCCACTTGAGAGTCATAGCGTTGACTGTGTATTTTCATCCATGGTGTTACAGTGGTGTTTGTCTTTAGAAACTGCATTTTCAGAGATACGGAGAGTGTTGAAAGTACACGGTCAGGGTACATTGGCAATCGTAGGCGAGGGGTCATTGAAACAATTGATCTCTGCATGGGGAGATGAAAGTCAATGCCATATAAACGCTTATCCTACCGAGGAAGAAATCGCCAATGCAGCCAGAGCAGCTGGTTTAAGCGTGGAAACGAGGACGCAGGAATTTGTTGCATGGTTTCCTTCAGTTCGAGACCTATTGCAATCTATTCGGGAGGTTGGTGCAAACGTCGTTACCTCACCCAGTAAATCACACTTTGATCGGCAAGTTTGGAAAAGAATTAAAGATAACTTTGAAAGGTATCAAGGTGACCAAGGATATCCTTTGAGTTATCACATTACCTTTGTTCATATCCGCCCGTCAGAGTTTAGTTGATGGCCCATTAATTAATACCTGTTATATCCAACGAGATAGTCAGTAATTCGGCTCAGGAGAAGACAATGAAACAGTGGTTTATTACCGGTACAGACACGGACGTTGGTAAAACCTATGTCACTACTTTAATCATGCAAGCGTTGCAAGATAATAACCAAACATGCCTTGGATACAAACCAATCTCTGCGGGCTGTGAAAGCACCGAGCAAGGTCTTCGGAATGAGGATGCGCTGTTATTGCAACAGCATGCGAGTGTTGAAATACCGTATGACCAAGTCAACCCTGTTGCGTTTGAACCTCCAATCGCCCCTCACATTGCAGCGAAAGCGGTAGGACGTTGCTTGGATTTACCAACTTTGATTGACGGGACCAAAATACTCAATCAATACCCAGTACAGCATTTGATTACCGAAGGTGCTGGGGGATGGCGTCTGCCTCTTGGTAATGGGCAATATCTATCTGAATTAGCTGTTGAGTGTCGAATGTCGGTGATTTTAGTTGTCGAGCTAAAACTGGGATGCCTAAATCATGCGGTGTTAACCGCCGAGTCGATTAGTAATGATGGTCTGCATCTTGCGGGGTGGGTAGCGAACGCTAAAAATACTGATATGTTAGTACAACAGGAAAATATACAAGCTTTAACCGAATTAATCCCCGCCCCCTTGATGGGCATTGTTGACCACAATGATGGGGATATCGAAGCACCATGGAAAGCATTGGATGTGTCTGTTATGACGACAGAAGATGACTTAAGTCAGAATTGACTCTAATTTTTTGGCTCTTGCAATGGGCTATTAAAACGCCTTCATGAGGTCCTAACAGGGTAAGCTTTTCGTTTACGAGTTTAAGCGCACTACCTTCCTTGATGCCGACGATCGGAACATCGGGGTTTAGGGTTGAAAACTCCATTAACCTCTGTTCGCGGGTTTCACCGTTGTGTCCCGGTGGTTGATAGTTTGAAAAGTGAGGATTGATTTGGAAAGGTAAAAAACCGAGAGCATCAAACGAAGGAGGCTCAACAATGGGCATGTCATTGGTTGTTTTTATAGTTGCACCACAGATATTCGAGCCTGCGCTCCAACCAATGTAGGGTATGCCACCCGTCACGCACTGCTTGATAACATCCATCAAACCCAGTTTATATAATGTATCCAGAAGTACGTATGTATTCCCGCCACCCACTAAGATTGCTGATGCATTTTTTAATCCTGCCTGAGCATTTGCTAGTTCATGCAACCCTGTCACTCGTAGTTGAGGTAATGCTTGTTGTACCATTGATGTGTATTGAACATGGGAAATGGTCACACCCGCATAAGGCACAAACACAACATCTGTAATACCATTCAATGTCTCGTTGATATGATTAACAGCATGGGATAAATACGGTGTATCACCTTCACGTGAACTACTCAGCATTAAAATGGTGGACATAACCTTTTCTCTTTTACATACAGTCCGCAAAGGTTACCAAAGGGAATTAAAAAGACAATACAAAACTCAATTTAGGACACCCACAAAAAACTCAGCGTACACCAATTGAATAACTATTCAGAAACTCAATTTAGGACACCCACAAAAAACTCAGTGTACACCAATTGAATAACGATTCAGGACACCCATGAAACCCAATCATTTATCTGCTCTGCATTGAACTATCGGAAGAGTTCAATTTAGCGGAAGCATATCGAACAGCCAAACATAATTAGACGAGTTAATGCAACACGGTAGCCGTTTCGTATGTGATTGTTTTCAATCTGACAAGTCATCTTTGCCAAAGCCGAGAGGAAGAAGTTCATCAATTGAGTGTGTCGAAATATTATTATTACTTGTTACAAGGTAAACAGTCGTGTCGGGAGATGAAAATTCAGCGATTTTTTGTCTACACGCTCCACAGGGAGAGAGTGCTTTTTCTGTGGGAGATACAATCACCACTGATGCGATTTCAGTATCGCCGCTGGTGACCATTTGACCGATCGCTGTTGCTTCCGCGCATTGACTTAAGGGGTACGATGCGTTCTCAAC
>CAXRGH010000077.1:0-9831 GCA_964230195.1 Alteromonadaceae bacterium | reverse complement strand
TATGTTGGGTATTGGTATTGGTGGTACTGCAGAAAAAGCAGCAGTGCTTGCCAAAGAGAGTTTAATGGACCCTGTTGATATTCAAGAGTTGATGGATCGTGGACCTCAGACAACGGAAGAAGAACTTCGCTTAGAAATCTTTAAACGTGTCAATGCCCTAGGTATTGGTGCACAAGGTCTTGGTGGACTCACCACTGTTGTTGATATTAAGGTGAAATCAGTACCAACCCATGCGGCGTCTAAACCGGTGGTGATGATCCCGAATTGTGCTGCTACTCGCCATGCGCATTTCTATTTAGATGGTTCTGGCCCCGCAGAATTAAAAGCACCAAAATTAGAAGAGTGGCCAGAGGTTACTTGGGAAGTCGGTGAGAATACTCGACGTGTAAATGTCGATGATGTCACGCCAGAAGCGATTCAAGAATGGAAAATGGGTGAAACAGTCTTGTTAAGTGGAAAGATCCTTACGGGGCGCGACGCTGCTCATAAGCGTATCCAAAGTATGCTTGACTCTGGAAAAGGGTTACCTGATGGTGTGGATTTTAACGGCAAGTTCATTTACTACGTTGGGCCAGTTGATGCTGTCGGTGATGAAGTTGTTGGTCCTGCTGGCCCCACCACCGCGACACGAATGGATAAGTTTACTGACCTTATGCTTGAGAAAACCGGAATCGCAGGCATGATTGGCAAAGCAGAGCGTGGCCCAGCAACGGTAGAAAGTATTGCAAAGCATAAATCGGTGTATTTAATGGCAGTTGGTGGTGCGGCGTATTTGGTTTCCAAGGCAATTAAGAAAGCAAGAGTTGTTGCTTTCGAAGAGCTTGGTATGGAAGCTATTTATGAGTTTGAAGTCGAGGATATGCCTGTTACCGTTGCAGTTGATAGCTCTGGCGCAAATGCTCACGATGCAGGCCCCGCCATCTGGAAAGCAAAGATAGAAGCGTTGGATGAAGCACTAAAATAACGTCAATTGTTCTGATGTATTTTTAACAGTGAATTAATGCCTTTAGGCCTCGTTTATCTGGATGATAACGAGGCCTTTTTCGTTGCGGATGTAACACGATTACTGACAGCGATATACTGTGGTGAACGGCGCAGTATTCACCGCTGTTTTCAGCGGCAGTGAGTACAAAATTTTACACAATAACAACGACATTTTGCGGTAAAGTGAAAGTCTTTGTAGTTAAATACATTTTCAGTTGTTAGTATGACAGTTTGCGGATGGCAAGATTAGGTTAATATGTTGTTTAGATTCTTAGTGGTTTTTTTGGTTTGTTTCTCTGCCTTTTCGAGCGTAAGTGAAGAACAACATATTCTGATCCACAATAAAACAATTCTCTCCAACAGTGAGTGGGTCGAATTAGATGAAGCATCCATTATCCCTCGTACTAATAGCAATTTGATCGATTGGATAGCAGATCAGAAACTGGTTGATGAACCCGGCCGTTACGGCGGTCGCTATGCCCAATTATTTGTTGTTAGTAATTTTACCACTAATCAGCGTTGGGTCGTAGACACTGAACAACATGTTGTCAAAGACGTTACCTATTACCTATACCGTTCGGATGGCCTGGCAGTAATCGAAAGTGGATTCAGTATTGTTGATGAATTTTTTTCGTCTTATGCTCGTCGACTTGAGATACAACCGAGTGAAGAGCTTCAGTTGTTGGTTGTGTACTCATCGCCTGAGTATAATCAACAGCCGAAGTTAACCATTTGGGACGAGGACACGTTTGTTGCCTCTCACATGGGTAATCGATTCTGGGTCGTCCTTTTCATTGGTGTGATCTTTGCCTTGTGTATTTTCACATTCTTCATCGCAGTCGGTTTAAATGAGAAAACGATTTATTGCTATTCATTATATTTATTGGCCCTGTGCTTGGCTTGGTTGGGTAGGTACGAGTTATTTGAATTCGCCCTGTTCAAACAACATTACGAGACAATCTACACCCCATTTCTGTTATTACCCTTATTAGGTGGCTATTTCTGTGTATTATTTTTGCAGCTTGATCGTTACCTTCCCAGACTAGCGTTTATATTGAAATTTAATGGTTGGGTATCATTTTCAGTTGCCTTGATATCGCCATGGTGGTTTGAATATGCGAATGTCTTATGTTCGTCATTCGTTGTTGTTTGGGTGAGCACTGCCTTGACCTCCGGTATTATTCGATACCAACACGGCTACCAATCTGCGAAATATTATTTATTAGCCTTTACTTGGCTGTCATTGCCCACTGTTATTATGATGCCGCGGAATTTTGGTTGGGTTGAATTAAATTGGGTTGATATTGAGTTACTCACCTTGGTCGGCGGTGCGTTGGATGCGGTATTTTTGGGTTTCGCTCTCGCACATAGAGAAACATTAAACCAAAAACATGTTCGTAAACTTCAAGATGCCGATGTGTCCAGAACTCAATTTTTGGCCAATATGAGTCATGAGATAAGGACCCCATTAACGTCCATCATCGGTTATGCAGATGCAATCCTGCGTAAAGAAGTTCCGAGTAGGGAAGAGGCAACTGCGATTAAGACGATTAGTCAAAATGGTCAGTTTCTCCTTTCTCTCATTAACAATATTCTTGACCTAAGTAAGATCGAAGCCAACAAGCTTGAATTCCAGTCCGAGTTCGTCGATGTTCCCCAATTGTTTCAAGACATTGAAAGTATGATGAAAAGCCAAGCAGCTGACAAGGGAATTGGTTTCTCAATCACGTTTGACTTCCCAATCCCTCACCAGATCCAGACGGATAGTGTCCGAGTAAAGCAGGTATTAGTTAACATTATTAACAATGCGATTAAGTTTACTGAGCGCGGTAGTGTCAAAGTGGGAGTATCATGGGAGCACAATGAACTTGTCGTCGCGATTCAAGATTCCGGAGTTGGGATGTCCGAGTTGCAACAGAAACAAATATTTGAACCTTTTTATCAAGCAGAATCTGACACTCATAGACGATTTGGCGGTACAGGCTTAGGCTTAAACATTGCTAAACGTTTTGTCGATGGGATGGGGGGGAAACTGTTTGTGATGAGCGATCTTGGTAAAGGCTCTATCTTCACTGTGCGCCTCCCAGTAGATCATGAAGTCAGCTTGGTCAATCAGATCGACTATTCAAATACACCACTTGAAGTTGTCACTATACCTACGATAAAAAATGATGAATTTGATACCAAGAACGTATTGTTGGCGGAGGATAATCACAGTAACCGTAAGTTAATTAAGTTGATTATGGAATCACATGGCGTCAATGTTATTGAGGCAACCAATGGTATGGAAGCGGTAGAAGCGGTTCAAAATCACGATATCGCTTTGGTGCTCATGGATATTCAAATGCCGATTATGGACGGTGTTGAAGCGTTTACCATTATTAAGGCGCGTGGCTATCTTGGACCCATCATAGCGTTGACAGCCAATACAATGAAACATGAGGTTGAGCGTTACATGACGGTTGGTTTTGATGCTCATTTATCAAAACCGTTAGATAGACAACGCTTTTCCGATGTCTTTAAGCATTATCTATCCCTGTCAAATGACAATCAAATGCAAGTCAGTAGCAATAGTATAGAGAGCTTGGTTGCAGAGTATTTAGGTGATATCCCAGTTATTTTGAATGAGTTAGTTAATGCTTTGAAACATGCCTCAAATGATGAAGTACTGGGTTTGGTCCATCAGCACAAGGGCAGTTCTGGCTCTTACGGTTTTTATGAGATGTCGTCGTGTTTGGCGGAGGTGGAATCCCTGTTGCGCAATGACGATCGACACGGCGCTATGATCTTACTCGAACGACTGATAGTTTACACTGAGAGGTATACTCAGTTAAAAGGCATAAATTTGGCTGCAGCCATTGTTGCATTTGATAATAACGTTGAAGATTTTCTCATGCATATTGAAGAATCAATTATGCATTGTAAGGCGCTTTTGAGTCAGCTTATGGAACCATTTGATGGGCCGTTAAACGTGCAACAAATTCGTCAATCTGTGTCTGAACTGCGTTACATTGCTGACGATAACTTTATGACTGGCTTGTTTGCAATATTAAAAAGTTTGGAAGAGGTAGGTAGTGATATTGGTAATGAGAACAGTCAAACGGTTCTGCTTCGACAATACACCGAACTAGCAGACAACTTAGAATTGATCCAGCGAGAACATTGGCAGCCACTTTCTTGAGGGCCGCCAACATTTTCAATTGTATTACTGGGTGTTGAGTGAATCAGACGCCAATGGATATGCAGCAGATTGACATGCCTCTACTGACAGACTGAACGCTTTGTTGATCTTTGAAACAATGAGCACTTCTCTATCATTCAATTCAATCGCTCTTTGTCCTTGTTTCAACTGACAACGAGAATATTCATCAGCTTCTTGGTGATAGATGAAAGAGAGTAATAAAAGTTTTTGCAACTGCGTAAGAATTCCAACGGGTTTTCCGTCGTCACTGT
The DNA here is from genome assembly GCA_964230195.1 of Alteromonadaceae bacterium. Lineage (GTDB taxonomy): Bacteria > Pseudomonadota > Gammaproteobacteria > Enterobacterales > Alteromonadaceae > CAXRGH01. The sequence goes on along the minus strand of CAXRGH010000077.1, from coordinate 5,394 downwards.
TACCATTAAAGTTAACGTTTAACTGCTTCGCAAGCGCTTCAATATGTTTTTCGATAGGCGGATCATTTGACCTGTCTTCGTTCTGCAACTCAAATTCAGCGGTAGCTTTCGCTTTTGTGGGCAATGACATCTCAACCATACTGGGGGCACGGAAACCAACCACAATTGTTTTAGCGACTGTGGTCAACAATGGAAATCGTTCTTCCGAAGCGTGTTTAGTGCGACGCGGGCCGAACGCTTTTTTGAGGACATGCCACAGTACCGTGAATATTAGCCATACTTGCAATAATATGAGTATGACGAGGGTCACTCCAAAAATCCACTGGGGCATAATTAAGATGGCAGCAAAGTTATGAGTATAAGGTAAGTAGTTTGCGCTAATCCCGCTGACTTCATTGACCATGCTTGCAGCACTTGCCAGAGCAAAGTTCATAACAACAGCATAACCAAAAATTAGCGCTAACTTTCCACCATTCGATTCCCACAAAGTCATAACCTTTGGCCAAAACTCAATAAGCACCACTGCACAAGCAACAAAAATAGCCAGTGAGTACAATTCCAATGGAAATATGAACAGGACGGTCGCTAGGTACCATCGTTGGAGAGAGGTAAACTCATTGAGCCACAAATCATGAAGGTAACGCAGAAAATTCATCATACTGTGGTAGCCGCGATGGATTATCCTAAGCGCCCCCGTGGCAATCGTGACGGGTAATAAAACCAACTTGGCGAGGAGGTTTAGTTGAGGTGAGGTAATTAACTTATTCATTATTTTTGTTTGCGTACATCCTTGAAATACAGCAACTAGAATACCCGATAATACCCTAATATAAAATACTCGCGACGAATTGCACGATGCAAATTAAGCATCATCAAAAAAGCACCATCGCTTGATTTCAGTCAATATTTGAGTTTCAAGGAAAATGAAGTAACCTTAATATATTGAAACTTATGGAGTAAATAGAAATGAATGCGGAATTATTATGGATAATACCAGCACTTTTATTGACAATTGCAATGTATTTTGTGGTAAGAAAATATCGTTGAAAACGTATCAAGCTTGATATTACTTTCAGTGTAAACAGGGAGAGGGTGTGATGACGAAATCTCAAAAAAAAGTGTTGTTTGTTTGTTTAGGCAATATCTGTCGTTCACCGACTGCAGAGGCAGTATTTAGGCATTTATCGGAACAAGCAGGGCTCAGTATTGATATTGATTCTGCAGGCACCATCGGATATCACAAAGGTAAAGCGCCTGATGCCCGAGCGATGGCTGCTGGAGAAGCGCGTGGTTATAGTTTTGAATCTATTCAATCTAGACCTGTGACTGCCAGTGATTTTGACGCCTATGACTACATTTTTGCAATGGACCGGCATAATTTGGCAGATCTTGAGGCTATGTGCCCTCCGCATCATCATCATAAAATTGAGTTGTTTTTGTCACTTGGTACTTTGGAACGAAGTGAAGTTCCTGACCCCTATTATGGCGGAGATGACGGATTCGAATTGGTATTAGATTTGATTGAGGATGCTAGTCATCAATTAATTCAGAAGTTATCCAGCTAACCACTGAAAAACCTTAAGTGCGTTAAAATTAATCAATCGTTACGATTGACAATAAATAGTGGTCGCTATTTTTCCATTTTGGTTTATGTTAGAGGTTTACCATAGAACGAAATAAGGAGAGTCCTTTGTGAGCGAGTGGAAACCTGACAGTTGGAGAAATTTCCCCATCCTTCAACAGCCTGAATACCCAGAATTTGCCGCTTTATCTGACGTTGAAACACGTTTGAAAACATTTCCACCCTTGGTGTTTGCTGAAGAGACTCGACAACTATTTAAGCAGTTGGCTGATGTTTCTCAAGGCAACGGTTTTGTGCTTCAAGGTGGTGATTGTGCGGAATCCTTCATGGAATTCAATGCACCCAAAATCCGCGATACCTTCAAAGTGATATTGCAAATGGCAATTGTTCTAACTTACGCGGGTAAAGTACCAGTGACTAAGATTGCCAGAATGGCAGGACAATATGCTAAGCCGCGTTCAAGTAATGTAGAAGTGAGAAATGGGATTGAGCTACCAACCTACCGCGGTGACATTATTAACAGTTTTGAATTTACTGAAAATGCAAGAATACCCAATCCTGACCGTATGTTGCAAGCCTATCAACAGTCAGCGGCAACACTGAATCTGCTGAGAGCATTTTCACAAGGTGGTTTGGCCGATTTACATCAAATTAATCGCTGGAACATGGCGTTCGTTGAAAGCAATCCATTGAAAGAGCGTTATCAAGATATGGTGGAGCGATTGCACGATGCACTCGAGTTTATGGAAGTCATTGGCATTAATTCGAACACCCATCCAATGCTTCACGAGACTTCGTTATTCACCTCCCACGAAGCCTTATTATTGAATTACGAACAGGCATTAACTCGTGTCGATACGCTGACTGGTAAGTGGTACAACTGTTCGGCACATATGTTGTGGATAGGTGAACGTACTCGTCAACTTGATCACGCTCACGTTGAATTTTTCCGTGGTATTCACAACCCAATAGGCGTTAAAGTTGGACCAACGATGCAGCCTGATGAATTGATACGGTTGATTGACGCGTTGAATCCAGAGAACATACCTGGCCGTTTAACTCTCATAACTCGAATGGGGGCTAATAATCTTGCCGATAATTTACCAAGATTACTGGCTCGAGTGAAACAGGAGGGCAGGAATGTGGTTTGGACATCTGATCCTATGCATGGCAATACAAAAACTGCATCCAGTGGCTATAAGACGCGAAACTTTGATGATATTTTGAAAGAAATTGAACAATTTTTTGCAGCTCATCAAAGCGAAGGCACCCATGCGGGCGGTATTCATTTAGAAATGACAGGCCAACATGTGACCGAGTGTATTGGTGGTGCATATGAAATTAGTGAATCGGATCTCGCACAATGCTATCAAACGCAATGTGATCCACGACTGAATGCGGACCAAGTACTTGAGCTGGCGTTTCTTGTTGCTGATAGATTGAAGAAATCGGTTTAAAATCGAAGAAAAATAATGCCAGTGTTCGTCATAGCACTGGCATTGTATGTTTAGTGTTTGCGCCGCACTAGCCATTTATCAATTCGTCTCGCACCCTGTTGAGCGACATTTTGACTTTTTCTCAACCATGTCTTCGCTATTGGTATATCAATGCTCAAAAACATCAATCCTGCGATCACTAGTAAGATTGAGCCAGGCACTATGAAGAATATGAATCCCACCAATACGAGTACACCGCCGATAGAAATTCTGGTCAGTTTTTTCATTAATAATGTCTCCCGCGTTTTTCTTATTCAAGTATAAATACACTGACATGACTGACAATAGATTGCTCGCATTATTATACCCTTTAATGTAAACAAGTGTGTTTATCGGTTGGTTGCTTTGAAATACGTCCTTCAACCTTTGCCAAGGACGTGGGGGAAGGTCTTCAGATGATTTGCCAAGTTACTGACCAATTACTGATGAGACCATCAGTGATTGCGAGTGGCTGCGACCATTATCATCAACCACTGTTATCACATGTTTACCTGGGGATGGCTCCCAATATGCCCGCGATTGCGCTTTAGTTGCCGCAATAAACTGTTTATTGGCAAACCAATAGAGTTGTTTTACACCGCTGTCATATTGTGCCGTCAGTGGGAGAGGTTTGCCGGGTTGATGGTGATAAACCAGATTCTTGACCGGAGAAGTGATACTTGGCGCTCTCCCTTTGTCAGCATTTTCTATCGCTGTGCAACTTGATTCAAATGGGGGAGGCTCATCAACGGTAATTCCCGCTAGACGGAAGACAGAAGTGAATTTTGAGGGCCAAAACGCAACGACTTTTTCTTCGGTATTATTACTTGGAGCGCATGCTCTTAACCCTGTCTGGGTATTGACGAGAATGTTTCGATAAATCGGATCATGAGCGATAGGGGATATACCCGGAATAAACCAGCCGCTGGTCTCCGACGGGCAGTTCTTATGCATGAGTGTTCCGCTGGGTTCGCAGATAGGGACTCTTTTTATTTTTGAAGGACGACGTGATTGCTTGTTTGTATAGGTTTGAGTATCTGGCAGCAAACCATCAATCAGTTCAAATAGTAGAGGACCTGCGGCGGTTGCCCCTACAAATGAGGGATTTCCGTGCCCTTCGAAATTTCCGACCCACACAGCAACGACGTAATTTTCAATCAAACCTATTGCCCAGGCATCTCTGAACCCCCATGATGTTCCGGTTTTCCAGCCAACTCGATAATTGTTATTTGTATTTCCGATTTGACGGTGTGTTGCTGGCGGGGGATTCTGTTTGAGCATATCTAGAACCAAGAAACTCGCTTCTGGCGATAGTAGTCGTTTGGTAGACATTTTTGTTGTCTGTGTGAATGGCTGGGGACGTTGAAATAGTCCCTCATTATTTAAACTGGCGTATAAACCAACCAGCTCCAACATAGTCACTTCGGCACCGCCAAGTCCCAGTGAGAGACCATAATGCTCTGGCGCTTTGAGCTTTGTGACCTGAGCTTTCAATAGTAAGTCATAAAGGTTATTTTCAGAGAGCTGATTTTGAAGATTGACGGCGGGCAGGTTTCTACTGGTTATCAATGCTTGAGTTGCTGAGATAGGTCCGAGAAATTGCTTATCAAAATTTTCGGGTGTATACCCTGCATATTGATCTGGTGAATCACTCAGTATGGTTAATGGATGGATCAAGCCTTGATCCAGCGCTAACCCATAAATAAAAGGCTTTAATGTTGAACCGGGGGAGCGTTTGGCGAGGGTTCCATTGACTTGACCTTGAATCTTGTGGTTAAAAAAGTCTGCCGATCCAATCATAACCTCGATGTTCATCGTATCACTATTAAGAACGATGACGCTGGCGTTAGCTAGTCCAACGTCAGCCTTTCGATTCACGTAGTTCTTTACCACACGCATTGCTTGACGTTGTTTATTCGAGACTAAGCTCGTGGTTACGCTTGCTTTTGGTTGCGTATAATTGGCCTGATTATTCCGTATGTATTGTGTGAAATGTGGCGCAAGGTTGAGATAAGTCGTGTCACGTTTCAACAACAGTGGTAGGTCTTGAGCATCCGTTAACCATGACGCAAATTGGCTGGATTCAAGACGTTCGATCAGTCTGGATATGGCCTGCTTGATATGCGACAGACTGGACTGTTTTGCCGGATTTCGCTTGTTTGGGTTTTGTGGGATGACCGATAGTATAATTGCTTCTAGCGGGTTCAATTGGTGTGGGGATTTTTGGAAATACAAAAAACTCGCTGCACCGATTCCCTCAACGTTACCTCCATATGGCGCCAAATTGAAATACGCCGTCAGAATATCCTGCTTGCTGTACTGATGCTCTATTTGTAG
>CAXRGH010000076.1:0-3035 GCA_964230195.1 Alteromonadaceae bacterium | reverse complement strand
TAATTCACCCATAATGTTAGCTGGCCCATATGCACTTATCCGACCAGTAAAGTTGAATTGAGTTTGACAGATCTAGCTGAACCGAAAATGAATGTCTGATGATCAAGTTTATTCATACCTCGCTGACCTAATGCAGGAAATCGCTGCTCTTAGAGCTGTGACCAAAGTTCAAACGTTAGCCAAAGAAATATCAGATGCAGATGGTGAAATCGCTGACGATGAAGTGAAATAACTAGATCTAGTGATGTCTTGCAAATAAATACGACCAGCGCCGAGCTTAAAGCCCAATACACTTGCATTCGGTAGAATGTTTTCCGGCCAATTCATTGATTAAAGCCACCACGAAATCAGTTTTCTGGTTCGTCGTGGCCCATCTCACCTGCAGTTCCAGACAAACAAAACAAAGATTAATGCCAATTATTGATAAGCCAACCTAATGATTTATTGATGTTGGGAAAATAGCAGTATGAGATCCGTTAACATTTGCTATATTTAACCACTAAATACTAAAACAAAACCAATAAAATCATATGACTAGCGACCACGGAACTGCTGCGAAATTTAAGTACCACGCATTTATCAGCTACCGCCACGCTGACAATAAAGAAGAAGGAAGACGCTGGGCCACATGGTTACATCAAGCGCTTGAGACATATGAAATCCCCGACGATTTAGTCGGTAAGAAAAATGCGCGTGGCGATACTATTCCAGAGCGCGTATTTCCAATCTTCCGAGATGAAGAAGAGTTGCCAACGGATGCCGATTTAGGCGGCGCAATTACTAGAGCTCTGGATGACACCAACTTTCTAATTGTGTTGTGTTCACCAAGAGCCGTTGAATCTAAATACGTCGCTGATGAAATCGATTATTTTAAACGTTTAGACCGTTCTGATCGCGTAATGGCTGCGATTTTAGCTGGCGAACCCAATGCCAGCTGGGATCTAAGCAAGCGAGATCTGGGATATTCAGCGGTCGATGAGTGTTTTCCGATGCCGTTGCAATTTCTGTATAAAAACAGTCTTCCTACTGAGCAGCGAGCGGAGCCAATTGCAGCAGACTTTCGATTTGTAGAAGAAGGTCGGTCTAAACAAGGTTGGACAAATCCGGCGCAATACAAGGAATACCTTCAAGGCAATGACACCCTGAGCAAATCTGAAGTTGATGAGCAAGTCAAAGCCTACGAACAGCAACTAAAATTGATGCTATTAAAAATTGTTGCGGGCATCATTGGTGTTTCTCTGGGGGAGTTGACGCAAAGAGACAAAGCCTATCAGCTACAACTAGCGCGTCAGAAAGCTACTAAACTAAGACAATGGCTAAGCGCAGTTGCAGTACTTGCATTATTGGCAATTGGTGCGGGCAGTTTGGCATATTTACAGAAGCTCGAAGCAGATACTCAGCGCGAAATTGCCTTAACAAATGAAAAGATTGCCGTCGAAAACGAGCAAGTTGCTAATGCACAGCGTCAGCTAGCTGAAGAAAATGAACAACTTGCTCAGGAACAGACTCTTATAGCCAAACAAAATCAGCAGTTAGCCATTGAGCAAAGAAATGAGGCATTATTAAACCAAAGTTACTTCTTGTTAGATCAAGTTAAACAACACAATGCTGACGGAAAACATGATCTTGCGCTACTGCTCGGTTTAAACGCGATCCCTGGATTGTATGGCGGAGACAGGCCACTGCCAGATGACTTAACCGATTTTAAATCTGCCATTCTATCGGTCAACAGTCAGTACACATTTCAGACCCAAGAGAAACTCAAGCAAATACTCAAAGCTAAAAATCAAAACAGCTTTTTAGTGATTACAGAATCTCCTCAAGTCAATTTGTATGAGACCTCTAGTGGATTGGTTTTGAAAACCTACAGGTTAGAAGGAGAAGCAAGCTTTGCCAGATACAGCAAAGATTCGAAATATCTAGCCATCGTAAATGATGACAGCAAAATATTTGTTTTCGACGCGGAGTCCACGACACTAATAAATACGATATCTCCTACAGAGCGCTTTGGCATTAGTAGTAATCGCTCCGGCTTTATCGCGTTTAGTCACGACAACGAAACAATCTATACCGCTCACTACGGGAGTATTTCCGCGTGGAATATCATCAGTAATGAAGAGGTGTACTACAAGGATTTAGGTCAAGAATTCCCAGAAAACATCGCGATTAGTGCAGATGATAAACTGCTGTTCTTCACCAGAGGTTACCCTGTTCAGTATGAGATCATCGCACTGGAAAATGATGAGGTTAAATTTACAGCCGAATCTCAGCTTGCGCTCTATGACAAAACGAAACTTCCCTTACTTTCAAGTGACGGCAAAGCGTTCACCTACTTTACTGAAAAAGGTACATTTATTGTCAACTTAGACACATTTGAGTTCCAACATACGGCAGCCCACTTGCATTATATACTTGGGCGTCAAGGGCGTTATTTCTCAGCATTACCGACATCCCCGATTCAAGGCACTCCAGAAGAGGTTGTGCGACTTGAGCCTTTTCGCAAATCCCCTGCCGTTTATAACATAGAGAAACAAAGTGGGTTTCAGTTACAACATTGGTCAGATGTACAGTCCGCGATGTTCACCCCAAATGAAGAGCATTTGATCACAAGAGTATTCAAAACTGCACATGTATGGAACTCAGCCACTGGGATTAAGGTAAATGAAGTCAATGTATCAATAGGCAGTACAAACGATTGGTTGATTTCTGAAGACAGCAATCACCTCATTGCCTATGACACACAGACCAATTCAATTGGTATCTATCCGCTACTGAAAGATGAAAAAAGTGTGAATTATCCGCACGCACTCACATTTTATGGGAAAACAAAATTTAGCGAGGCGGGCAAATACCTTTTGTTAGACAGCGCTGATGATGCCCAACCTGCGACTATTTATTCGTTGGCAGAGCATCAGGTTGTTCACGAATTAGATAATCAATGTGAAGAATTTGACCAGGTCCACTTTGTAAATAACGACACTGAAGCACTAGTTGTTTGCCGCGACGAAGCGCTGAGTTATCTTTTAAAACTGGTT
>CAXRGH010000075.1:0-6293 GCA_964230195.1 Alteromonadaceae bacterium | reverse complement strand
GGCTTGCTGCCACTGTTGGCTCAGGTTTTCGGTATTCTTCACCAAAACATAGAAGGTAGACGGTAGCGTTAAACTCAAGCCCAGGACGGCAATCGTCATCAGTGAGCCTGCCCAGTTTTGACTAATCTCACCCAAGCTCGCGAGTGCTTGGCGGGTGTGATGCAGGAAGAATGTTTTGATGCGTTGCAACAATGTCATCTTGTCTCTGAAGGAAGCGCCACCGCGTTTATTAAAGATTGCACTCATGATGTGTGATCCCATTCTTCTTTCAGACCATCAGTGATCATTTGTCCATTTTTGAGGGTCAAGGTTCGGTATTTCATTCGAGCAATCAAACCGAGGTCGTGAGTCGCAATAAATACGGATACACCTGCCTGATTAAAGTTCTCGAACAATTTCATGATTTCCATTGATAGTTTGGGATCGAGATTTCCTGTGGGCTCGTCAGCGAGTAACAGCGGTGGCTTATTGACAACAGCTCTTGCAATTCCAACTCGCTGTTGTTCACCACCTGATAACGTCATAGGTAAACACTGCCCTTTGTTGTGTAATCCGACCATCTCTAACGCGGCGTGAACGCGCTTGGCAGTTTCTTTTCTACCATAGCCTTCTATGACCAGAGGTAACGCCACGTTATCAAATACGGTTTTGTCCATTAGGAGTTGATGGCTCTGAAAGATCATACCAATATCACGCCGAAGGAAAGGGACTTGTGAGGGCTTTATGGTACTAAGATTATGATTATTGATCAGTACTTTACCAACGGTAGGGCGCTCCATAATACTAATCAGTTTTAACAAGGTACTTTTGCCAGCACCTGAGTGCCCAGTAAGGAAGGCCATCTCTCCGGGTTCAATGGAAAAAGTGACTTGCCTTAGAGCCTGTTGGCCTCCGCTGTATGTTTTACTGACTTTCTCAAATCTAATCATCGTCTTCTGAGCTAAATAATGCCTCTACGAACTCATCGCCATTGAATGAGCGAAGGTCATCAATACCTTCACCAACGCCGATGTAACGTATTGGTAACTGAAGTTTATCTGCCAAAGCAAAGATGACACCACCTTTTGCTGTGCCATCAAGCTTACTGAGGGTTAAACCCGTTACTCCTACAGCAGAATGGAACAACGATGCTTGACTTAACGCATTCTGACCTGTTCCAGCGTCAATCGTCAACATAATTTCGTGTGGTGCTGACTCATCGAGTTTTTTCATCACTCTGACAACTTTTTCAAGTTCAGTCATTAAGTGTGCTTTGTTTTGAAGTCGTCCTGCGGTGTCGGCAATCAGCACGTCGATTCCTTTGGCTTTTGCTGATGCAACTGCATCATAAATCACTGACGCGCTGTCTGCCCCAGTATGTTGGCTAACAACTGGGATTGCATTGCGTTCCCCCCAGGTTTCCAATTGTTCAACTGCAGCGGCTCTGAAAGTATCGCCGGCGGCTAACATGACAGATTTACCTTGTTGTTGAAATTGCTTTGCTAACTTACCAATGGTTGTTGTTTTACCAACCCCGTTAACACCTACCATGAGTATGACAAAAGGTCCTTCCTGCTCTGGAATGGATAACGGTTGTGACACAGGTGCTAACAGGCTGCGCATATGCTCTTTTAATTGTTGGTAGAGAGCTTCGCCATCATTTAACTCGGCAAATTTTGCTTGCTCCGTCAGGTGGTCAATGATTTTTGTGGTGGTATCCACACCAACATCAGCAATGAGCAACTGGGTTTCAAGCTCTTCAAATAATTCGTCATCAATTTTTTTACCAATGAATAAACTAGCAACACCTGCTCCAAGGGTTGAACTTGTTTTTGATAGGCGTTGACGTAGCCGAGTCAATAAACCGGCTTTTGATTCTGCTTGTGCAACTTGAGTCTGTTCGGAGGTGTCTTTATCAGGCACTGATGATTCGGACGAAGCGAGTTCTTGGTTAGAGGGTTCCGTCGAAGGCTTATCTTTGTTGAGCCATCCAAAAAGTTTAGACATGGGGATTAAATATTCCTTGGAAAATCGTTGGGATATTTGGCGTTCGCCATTACACTGTGTATTCGTATAATCATATCACGATAACACAGCAATGAAACGTGGCGTAAAACATAAATCTCCATCTCTTGGTTCAATTCGCATTATTAGCGGTCAGTGGCGTGGTCGTAAGCTTCCAGTGCTTGACGCTCAAGGGTTGAGACCAACAACAGATAGAACCAAAGAGACCTTATTTAATTGGTTGATTGGTGAGATTAATCAAGTGACATGTTTGGATATGTTCGCGGGGAGTGGCGGTCTTGGTTTTGAGGCGTTATCTCGTGGTGCCGCATCGGTGACTTTTATGGAGCAACACGTGGGTGCAGCTCAACAGCTTATCAATAATTGTCAATTACTCGGCGTTAGTTCGTCGCAAGCGTCTGTAATCAAGGGGGATTCCATTAAGGAATGCCAGTCGTTAAATAAGCCGTTTGATTTGATTTTTATTGATCCACCGTTTCATAACGGGTTGGTTGATATGAGTATTGAAGCGCTGGTGTTTAATCAATTAATTCAATCAGGAACACTTATCTACATTGAACACGAAAAAGGAACAACCTTGCAATCACTACCGAAGACATGGCAATGCATCAAAGAAAAGCATACGTCTCAGGTGTCATATGCTTTGTATCGTGTTACTGGTTAATCTCTAATCCAATATTTGACATGCCCTCTTCAACTGCCATGGCTTGCAGTTGTTTAATTAAGTTCCCGTCAATGGCTTGCCCTTCAATCATGTCTAGCAATGCAGATTGAAACGCAATTTCCCATTCCATCAACGGATGCGCTTTAATCTCTTGTTTACTCAGCTCGTGTTCTGATGTTGCTTCTATGAAAGCCTCAACGGTCCCTTGTGATAGCTTACTGACAACAACGGCACCGCCCTCGTCGTCACCTTTAATCAGGTTAATGGTTGATGCCATAGAGATGGCAGCATCTATCGCTGGATACACACCAAAGCTATCATGTTCACTCGCATCGGGCGTCTGACTCTCAATCTTCTCCAGTTGAGCTGCAAAATTTACCTTACTTTTGCTTGAGCCTAGCCATGTCCATATCGTAGACAGAGTCTTCCGATATTGTTCAACGCCATCGTGTTCAGTGACTTCACAAAATAATTGATAGTTTGGCGTCATTCGTGTCAGCAAGGTTGCGGAAAAAGCAACGCCTTGCCATAGATTAAGGGTTCTGACACGTTGAAAAGTACTTAGCTTTTGAGACATCAATTCACCTGAGTTGTTTGCAAGGGTGGAATGATAGCAAAATGCTTATTCGGATTCACCCGCTTGTAACACTAATTCCGCTATGGTGCGAATGCCGTGTCCGGTGCCGCCCGCAGGTGCATGTTGATTGGCTGATTCATTAAAAGCCGCAGCCAAGTCAAAATGCAACCACCCTTGTCCTTGGTTATGGACAAAGCGACTCAAGAATCCGGCTGCGTTTGATGCACCACCAAAACCGCCACCTTTCACTGCACTACTATTTGCGGTGTCTGCATAAGCGGAAGGGCAATTGTATTTGTGCCACGGTGCAAGGGGCAGCGGCCATGTCGGTTCGTTCACTTGTTGAGCAACGGTGAGGGCTTTGTGAGAAAATTCATCATCAAGGCTAAATAAAGCATTGTACTGTGTTCCCACTGCCACAAGCGCTGCGCCCGTTAACGTCGCTGCATTGATGATGTATTTTGCTTTCGCTTCAGATGCGGCAATCAGACCGTCCGCAAGTACTAATCTTCCTTCAGCATCTGTATTGTGAATTTCAACGGTTGTTCCATTTTTGTAAGTAATGATGTCACCGAGTTTATAGGCGTGCCCACTGATCAAATTTTCTGCACAACACAAATAAAGTTGTGTACGTGTCTTCAACCCTTTCACAATTGCCAATCCGAATGCAGCAGCCACGGTTGCAGCACCAGCCATATCCGCTTTCATACTTAACATTCCTTGGCTTGCCTTGATACTATAACCACCGCTATCAAACGTGATCCCTTTACCCACCAAAGCGGTGGTGACGGGGGCATCTTTGTCACCGGTTGGGTTGTAATCAATGGTCAGCATTACCGGAGGGCGAGTGCTACCGCGACCAACTTCATAAGTACCGTTCCATCCAGCATGCTTCAGGTCAATGCCCACTACTTTTGAAATTGTTAGATGGTCCTTTGATAATGAGCGAATATGTCGTGTTACATGGTCAGAAAGTAATTCTGGAGAGAGCATCTCTGGCGTTTCATTGACTAAGTATTTGGCAAATTCAAACGCGGTTTTTAAATCGTTAAGTGTCTGTTGTTCGGCATTATCAGCCCAGTGCAAAACTAAAGATGAGTTTGGCCCAATGGCAGCGTTATAAAACGCCCATTGTTGCTCTGTTCCCCAATGCTCTGAGAATTTCAGTTCGGTGTAACCAAGATTGCATAGCATTCGAGCTGCTTTCTTGATCGTTCTCAACTCGTCGTGTTGACTTAAGTGAATAGTGACAGTATCACCGTCAATTGAAAGCACCGATTGCGGGCTCAAGTGAGCAGGCGGAGATGTGTTGCTGAGTTGAAGAAGCGTTGTAGAATGCATTGACATACCGTGTAGAATTAAGCTGATATAATAACATAGGTATACAGTAGTCAGGGGTAATCGTAAATGCAATTTCAACAACCGTTAATACATGGGAAATTGATTAAACGTTATAAACGTTTTCTTGCTGACGTATTACTTGATAATGGTGAAGTGGTAACAGCACATTGCCCAAATACCGGTGCAATGACCAATTGTATGGCAGAGGGCTGGTCTGTGTGGTTATCCAAAAGTACCAACCCAAAACGTAAACTTGGATACACGTGGGAGTTATCTTGTGACCCAAACGGCGCTTTTATTGGTGTTAATACACAGCGAGCGAATCAACTGATTGAAGAAGCGTTAAATCAAGGCAAGATGTCTTCGCTTATTGGCTATGAACACTGGCAACGTGAAGTCAAATACGGTCAAGAAAACAGTAAAATCGATTTCCTACTGACTGACAGCGATGAACAACGCTGTTACCTTGAAGTCAAATCGGTGACGCTCTTGGAGGATGGGATAGGTTATTTTCCTGATGCAGTGACGACTCGCGGACAAAAGCATTTGAGAGAGTTGATGCAAATGGTGACCGAAGGGCATCACGCAGCCATCGTGTTTTGTGCTCAACATACGGGGATAAAACGCATCTCTCCGGCAAAACATATTGATCCAAACTATGCTGACTTGTGTAGAAACGCCGCGAAATTTGGCGTTGAATTCATCGGTGTTTGTATTGAATGTAATCAGTATGAGATAAGAGTGGCAGAGGAAATACCAATTTTTTTGTAAATTAAAGTTGATTTTTTTGCATTTATCGCCATATTTGCATGTTAGTCACGAACAGGGCGAAAGGTTTGCGTGGTTCGATTGCCCATTTATTCAGTTCGTATAGAAGTGCGTTCTCTGCAACGTATCAAATGAGGAGTGTTGCTAATGTCAACAGAAACAAGTAAAAAATCATTAGGACTACTTGCCGCAGCAGGTGTTGAGCCGTACAACGCGGCGCCCGACGAAGAATATATGAATGAAGCGCAACGCGATCACTTTGCGGTTATCCTTAAAGCGTGGCGTAATCAATTACGTGAAGAAGTGGACCGCACGGTGAATCATATGCAAGATGAAGCGGCGAACTTTCCAGATCCTGTGGATAGAGCTGCACAGGAAGAGGAATTCTCACTTGAATTACGGACACGTGATCGCGAGCGTAAATTAATTAAAAAGATTGAAAAAACCATCAAGCGTATTGAAGAAGATGATTTCGGGTTTTGTGATTCGTGCGGTGTAGAGATTGGTATTCGTCGTTTAGAAGCAAGACCGACCGCTGACCTGTGCATTGACTGCAAAACCATGGCTGAAATTAAAGAAAAGCAATTGCTTGGTTAAAACAGCTCATCAAAGAGTCAGTTGTGCTTTCGAAACGCCGACTGACTCTTCACGCACTTACCGGGGACGTTTTGCTCCCTCACCTTCTGGCCCACTTCATTTTGGCTCTCTCGTTGCAGCTTTGGGCAGTTACCTAGATGCACGTCATTACAATGGAGAATGGTTCTTACGCATTGAAGATATTGACCCTCCGCGGGAAGTTGCTGGCGCATCAGAGCAAATTATCCGTACTTTGACAGCCTACGGTTTTGAGTGGGACGGACAAATCACATACCAGTCTCAGCAACACGAATTATATCAGGCTGCATTGGAGCGCTTAACTCAATGTGGTTTATGTTACCG
>CAXRGH010000074.1:0-3503 GCA_964230195.1 Alteromonadaceae bacterium | reverse complement strand
GGCATACGAGATGCTCTCTCGTGACTGAAGTTCAGACGTGTGCTCTTCCGATCTGGCAAATTCGAGTTTTGGTAGCATCGGTGAAGTGTCAATATTCCTTGGTGAAGCAAAAAGTATTACAGGTACAAACTACAGAACTGTCGAAAGTGGAGAAAAATATGTAGAGCTGAGGTTCTCTGCGAGCGCGAATACAGACTCCACAGGTGCTTTGAGTTTCACGTATGTTCCACGTCTTGAGGGAGATGTTAAGTATAACACCAACTCTAATCCTCTGCTTGCAACAACCTCAGTTAACGAAAATGAGACTTTACAATTTGTTGCTGGGAGTAGCGGTACTCACGGCGAATTAAAGATTAGTGTGCTTGACCTACTTGATCAGCTCCCCTTTGCGAGCTCCATCGGAAATCTTCTGCCGTTCGCGCCAGGTGACTTTTATGTTAAAATAGATGGCCTACCGCTCCAAACTTCAAGTGGTGAATACATTGACTTGATCGATGCGCAATTTTCGATTGTATAAGGTCAATGTTTTGTGGCCGCAGCTGCGGCCCTCATGGACTCGGCAGTCATTTCACGAGACTTTAGGGCACTTTGCTGGACTTTATGTTTCTGTTTAATTTGAGCCAGCTCGCGCGCGTAACGCTCATTCAAGGAATTTTTCATTGCCTCGAAGCGAGAATTAAGAGCTTTTAATTCATCGTTTTGCGATTTAATCAGTGCTGACATTCTGTTGTCTCTCTTTTGCATATGATTTCCTTTTATTTCGACAAATATCGGCCTATTACCCACTGCACCCTATTCATCGATAAGTGAATTTCAAGCAGTTTTAAAAATCAATAGTCGTTGAAAGCTCCAACGTATCCACAGTATTGTCAGCGCGCAATTGCCGATATGTTAAGCCCAGTGTCATTATTTTTCCGAGAAACTGAGTATCGTAGCTAAAGCCAGAGACAAAATCTTGGTTCGCGCCGGTTACGAGCTTTTGAACGGTAAAACTAGAACTATAGGCTGTTCCGAGTGCTTTTAAGCTCCAATTATTAATACCCGCAAACAGCTTTAGCTTTCTAGTTGCGTCCATCGCAAATTCTTTTGATAATCGGATCTCCGTACTTGTCATTGTTGCATCCGTAGATGTCGTATAATTACGTCCGCTTCGGACACCTGTCATTTTATTCGAAAATATGTGTCGATCTGAAAGCCGAAGCTCAATCGCACTTCCATCAATCAGGTCCTTAGAAGTATCTAGTTTGAGGCCTAATTCTAATAATGTCCCTGTTACTGGTCCCGTAAACTCTGTTCCGAAAGATTGTAGATTGTAGGAGGGATGATACCCAACGCCATAACGAATTAAAGTTAAAGCTTCGGGTGTAATTTGCTTTGAAACCTCAATGCCAGCAGCACCAATACCATAACGCGTAGAAACTCCATCCAGCGTTATCCGATCGTTTGCATGCTCATATATTGCAAAAGCTCTTGTATCATAAGAGCGTTCTGCAAAGCTGGCTAGAGGAAGCGTAGCAAATGCGGCGATGATTATTTGTTTCATTATTCGCATTATAACCTATTCTCTAAACGCAATATCTTTACTCTTTACAAGTGGTTGCCAAAAGTATTCTAAGATTGTTCTGCGACCAGATAGAACCTCAACCGTTGCAACCATTCCGGGTAAAATCAAGATTGGTTCATCATTATCGATTGGCAACTCTCCCGTAATCTTGACGTCGATAGAGTAGTACTGCTCACCTGTTTCGTTATTCGCAATCGCGTCCGCTGAAATATTACTGACTAATCCGTCAATTCTACCATATTTTGCTGCGTCGTATGCAGTAAGAGAAATTTTAACCTCATCTTGCGCAGCGACTTTAGCAATGTCCTTTGGATCAATTTTCGCTTCGACAATTAAATCGTCGTTGATTGGGACGATTTCTATTAAGACATCTCCAGGCTTAATATAAGCATCTTTTGACTGATAAGTGATACGGTTTACAATGCCTGAGATCGGAGAGCTGATTTCGCTTCGCGATAAACGTTGCTTAATATTTGGTAGTCTTGATGTTAGATCTGAGATTTCTAAATTAATTTGGGCTAGCTCGCTCAGTGCATTTGTATAAAAAGATTTTGTTTCTGCATCCAGCTGTTGTTCAATTTCCATGATTGCTGAATTAATTCGCGTTATTGATGCAGGTATTCTGTCCAGTCGCCCTAGAAGGTCTTCGCGCTCTCGCTCTAATGTGATTAGTCTTGTTTCTGGTGCTAAAGAAGCTTTTACAAGTGGCTCAACAGTTTCGATTTCTTTCAGCAGAAGCTGCAGGTTATTTTTGATTGACCGACTTTCTATTTGAACTTCTTGTATTTCGGCTTCGCGTTGGTCCAGTCGTGTTTCTAAGACCAACTGAGTTGATTTTAATTGATCCAAGCGTGAAGTCAGAAGGCCTTTTTCACTCTCAATAATTTCAATATGGTTTGCAAACGCAGGAGCAACATTAAATTGATTTTCTAAGTTACTTTCAGCTTGCAGTCTCGCTTTTTTGACATTTAAGGCTGCCAACCGGTCTGTTACTTGTTCAAGTTGCCCCTTCAGTTCAACAAGGTCTATTTCGAACAGCACATTTCCGACTTCTATGATTTCGCCTTCGTTAACATATGTGGATGATATCACACCAGCTTCAGGTGACTGTACCAGTTGGTTCTTTCCTGCTGAAATTGTTTTCCCTTGGCCTCGAACGACAACATCAAGTTCTGTAATCGACGTCCAGTAAAGAAAGCCAACCAGAAATCCCATAATTATGAAAAGGAGGAAAGAGCTTCCTCGTGTCCCACCTCCCTGTAGTTCGCGAATTAACTGTTGGTTGTCATTCAACATTTGCAGCCTCCAGTTTTTTCACTCCAAGTTGTTCTGGTGTACTGTCGGCGATAATCTTGCCACCCTCTATGACTAAGACCCTGTCGCAAATACTTAGGAGCGCATTTCTGTGGGTAATCGCGATTAATGTTTTATCTCTAAGAAAATTATTTAAATTTTCTACAACTTTTGCCTCCGTTTGCTGGTCCATAGAACTTGTGGGTTCATCCAAGACGATAAGGCTTGGACTGTTCAAAATTGATCGTGCGAGACAAATAGCTTGCTTTTGTCCACCCGAAAGTCCTACACCTTTTTCCTTTATTTCAAAATCATATCCCTGTGGTATTTGAGATATAAATTCATCTGCCGTCGAGATTCGAGATACTGCCAAAACGTCTTCGTCGGTAAACTTGGATCTTCCCGATGTTATATTATCTTGAATTGAACCGGAAAAAAGCCACGAATCTTGCGGCATAACACCAATATTTTCAGTGACGTCGGCAGGGTCTAATTGTTGCAAGTCGACATCATCAATCAGGATGTTGCCCTGGGTGGGCTTCAAGCTGCCAGTTATTATTTTGGCAATCGTAGATTTCCCAGATCCCATTTTTCCGACGAGGGCCACTTTCTGACCGTGTGGGATCTTGATATTTAGATTTTCAAT
>CAXRGH010000073.1:0-2920 GCA_964230195.1 Alteromonadaceae bacterium | reverse complement strand
ACAATGCTGACGTGGCCGTTGAGTCTGTTGAAGGCGAGGGCACAACCTTCACCATCACATTGCCTATTCCTGAGGCCAAGTAAACGATTCCTCGGGTAGCTCCATCAGAACCAAAACAGCAGACTCACCTCCCCAAGTTTTTGGTGCTTGATGAAAAGCCATTACACCCGGGTGTTGCATCAACCAGTTGGGAACGGCTCTTTTTAACACTTGATTACCTTTGCCATGCATAATTGAAACGCAGTAATGTCGCTGTTTGTGAGCTTCATGGAGTAGAGCAGCCAGTTCACGCTTGCTTTGTTCTTTGGTTAAGCCATGCAGATCGAGAATAAGATCCGGTGCATAAACGCCACGGCGTAATTTTTTGAGTTCGCTTTTATCACCCTCAGGCTGGACGAAAGAAATGACTTGTTGAGTGTCAGAATAGGACTCAAAACCGTCTGAGAATTCAAAACTTGCACTCACTTTTTTAGCCTCATCATCGGCCTGTTTCTTTTTTAGCTGAGTATTTTGCTTCTGATGCCGACTAAACACGACTTTATCTTGTTGGATTTTTTTGACGCCTGACATCATGGAATCAAAATCAATATCCTGTGCATCTGGATTTTTTTTCATAAACGGTTGGGTCTGTTGACTAAATAGATATAATAGAGCCTTTCACGCAGTGTAACATTATCGGGGCACACATGACTACGTTTGATGAGCATGAGCAACACCAAATTGCAGACCAGTTAGAAACCATCCAAGATACCATTCGTTGGTGCGTTAGTTACTTTAATCAGGCTGGCATTTATTATGGGCATGGAACTGACAACCCTTGGGATGAAGCGTTAATGCTGGTAACTCAATTACTTCATTTACCACGTCATAATCCACCAGAATTTGTATCGTGTCGCTTGTTGCAAGAAGAAAAACGAACGATTGTTGCTGCGGCTTATCGTCGAGTACAAGAGCGAGTACCTGTGGCCTACCTGACCAATCAAGCGTGGTTCTGCGAGTTACCTTTCTATGTGGATGAGCGAGTGCTGGTGCCTCGTTCGCCATTTGCTGAACTGATAAGCCATCATTTTGGTGCGCCTGAGCAACAGCACGACCATATTTTGGATCTATGTACGGGCAGTGGATGTATTGCTATCGCACTTGCTCAAGCTTATCCAACGGCAATTGTCGATGCCGTCGATATTAGTACCGATGCTTTAGAAGTTGCTGATATTAATATCTGTGATTATGGTTTAACTGATCGTGTCTATCCTATTTGTTCTGACTTGTTTTCTGCATTAAAGGGACAAAAGTATGATCTGATTGTGTCTAACCCACCTTATGTTGATGCCGAAGATATGGCTGATTTACCCGATGAATTTCATCATGAACCAGAACTTGGCTTAGCTGCTGGACATGACGGATTAGACTTGGTTCATACGATGTTAAGACAAGCGAAGGACTATTTAACCGAAACCGGTGTCATGTATGTTGAAGTTGGTAATAGTTTGGTTCATATGGATGAACAATACCCAACACTCGAATTTGAATGGGTTGAGTTGCAAGGCGGCGGTGACGGTATCTTCAAGGTGACCTATCGTCAATTATGCGATTATTTTTCAGCATAGAATAAAATCAATGTGATAAATATCAGTGAAAATGGTATTAATGTTGGTTGTTAAAAGGCCATAGAGTCTGAAATAGGAAAGAGGAATAAAATCAATGTCGGGAAATACCTTTGGTAAG
Organism: Alteromonadaceae bacterium; assembly: GCA_964230195.1. Taxonomy (GTDB): domain Bacteria; phylum Pseudomonadota; class Gammaproteobacteria; order Enterobacterales; family Alteromonadaceae; genus CAXRGH01. The sequence continues at coordinate 1,195 of CAXRGH010000073.1, read as the reverse complement.
TTGTTTAGTGTGACAACATTTGGAGAAAGTCACGGAGTTGCCATTGGTGGGGTGATTGATGGATGCCCTCCAGGGATTGCCATCAACGAAGCCGATCTTCAAGTCGATTTGGACCGTCGCAAACCTGGCACATCCCGCTTTACCACCCAACGTCGTGAACCAGACGAAGCGCGGATTTTATCCGGTGTTTTTGAGGGGCAAACAACGGGAACATCCATTGGAATATTGATTGAAAATACTGACCAACGCTCTAAAGATTACTCTAAAATTAAGGATACTTTTCGTCCTGGCCATGCTGATTACACTTATCAGCAGAAATACGGTACGCGCGATTATCGAGGCGGTGGACGCTCTTCTGCTCGGGAAACCGCTATCCGTGTTGCCGCCGGAGCAATTGCGAAGAAATACTTGAAATCAGAATTCGGTATCGAAATTTACGGATTTGTGTCGCAACTTGGACCGATTAAAACGCAGGCGGTTGATAAAGATCTGATTAACACAAACCCATTCTTCTGCGCTGATGCTGACCAACTTGAAGCCATGGAAACATACATGCGGGACTTAAAGAAGCAAGGTGATTCTATTGGTGCGAAAGTGACGGTGGTTGCAACGGGTGTACCGGTTGGTCTGGGTGAACCTGTCTTTGACCGCTTAGATGCTGACATTGCTCACGCAATGATGGGTATTAATGCGGTGAAGGGGGTTGAATTAGGCGCTGGTTTTGATTCTGTTGAACAAAAAGGCTCAGAGCACCGAGATTTGATGTCTCCCGAGGGCTTTTTGTCGAATAACGCTGGTGGCGTTTTGGGCGGTATCTCATCGGGACAAGATATTGAAGTTCATATGGCATTTAAACCAACATCAAGTATTACTGTACCTGGTGAAACTATTGATATACACGGGAATTCAACGGATGTTATCACTCGCGGTCGTCATGATCCCTGTGTAGGATTGCGAGGTGTACCTGTTGCCGAGGCGATGTTGGCGATTACCTTGATGGATCATTTACTTCGCCACCGAGCACAAAATGCTAACGTGAGTTCAACCACACCGAATATTGAAGGCTAGTGTTCACGATTAACTTTAACGGTTAATAATCAATAAAAAAGCTATGAATATCGCAAGGCATTAACCCTAAAAGGGGAATGTCAAAAAGTTAGAGAGGCAAAGGTCGGATTTAATCCGGCTTAGACAG
>CAXRGH010000072.1:0-7897 GCA_964230195.1 Alteromonadaceae bacterium | reverse complement strand
GTGTGATTGTCGGTATTGGCTTTGTACTACTGAGTCAGCTAGATACTAAAACTAATTCGGTAGTGATTGGCGTTGCATTATTAGCCGTGGGTATTGGTTTCGGCTTATTTTCTACCCCCAATAACAATGCGATCATGGGGTCAGTTGACGAACATGAAGTGGGGGTGGCGTCATCCTCGTATATGGACTCCACCTGTTTAGCAATAGTGTTTTAATAAAAAAGTTAAGGTGCTTGCGTATATTCGGTCTCTTATTGAGGTAGCTATCCTCTGACCATTGATGTATTCGCACCTTCCGTCCTAGTCGAGAAATCAGTATCTGTGTACTGCGAGGATGAACAGGTTTTCAGAAGGTCGCCTTCGCTTTTTATGACGCACTATTGCTGAACTCCATTAAGTAAGTTTAAAGATATACTGGCTGGTATTCGGTATTGTTTTTTAACATAGCCCAAGCGGTTCTAATGTTTTTATTCACAAGGGCAATGCAAGCTCGTTTTACACCAACCCGTTTGACTAACTCTAACAGCCAACGTTGCTTCGTTGTGGTCGCTTCAGGCTTTAGCGCTGATATAACGGCTAACGCTCCTTGATACATCGTCGCCCTTAGGGCGGCATCACCTTGTTTCGTAATACCAAGTAAGACGGACTTTCCCCCGCTGCTGTATTGCATTGGTGTTACACCTACATAAACGGATGCTGCTCGGCCATTTTTAAATCCCTCACCATGACCAATGTTTGCATATAGCAAACTGGCTGACTTAGGACCAACTCCTTCAAGTTGCTGTAGTCGACGGCAAGGCTCTATGTCCTTAGTAAAGGTATCGAGTTGTTTGGTAACTTTATTAAGTTGCTTACGAGTTTGTTGGTATTGCTCCCACATAGAATTGACGACCACTTTAATCGCATCGGTTAACGCGGGATTGTTCGGCGATAATAACTCAGCCATTCTTTCACGCAGACCTTTGGCACCTTTAGGAATAGTTTGTCCATATTCATACACCAGAGCTCGAATGTGATTATTAAGAGCCGTAAGGCTTTTATCTAAAAATTTACGGCTGGTGTTAATGGATTGAATAGACTGTTGGTCTAGCGTCTTGATAGGTGCAAACGTCATCGTCGGTTGCGCAGCAGCAATGGCAATACCTATGGCATCATTTGCATCATTTTTCTGACCATTCACAAATGCTTTTACTTTACGAGGTGACATTATTCTCGCTTCATGGCCGTGCTCCTGAGCAAAACGAGCCCAATATGTAGCACTGCCACAACCTTCCATCGCGACGACACAGGGGTTGCTGTTAACGAGTATCTTTCTAATTTTGTCTGGTGATTGTGCTTTGTTGTATTCAATTTCTCCATGGAGAGAAACTTTGGCAATTTGAATAACCGCCTTTGCTAAATCTAATGCGATTACGGTATGCTTTTTCATGTATGGGCTCCTTTTGGTTTGACGACACCACACTATCAAATGGTGTGGTGGAGTCCATACATCGAGAAATCGAGGATCTCCTGAAGACAATTTGCGGCCGTTCGGTTCAGAGTTGAAATCGACACAACGAATGATCAAAGAGTACGTAAATCAGACTGTCAGCTTCAGAAGGTAAATGCTATTACTAAGATCTATTTTGTGGTGTAAATGGCCTAATTATTTTCACAAAAAGGAATGTAACCAAACGGCCCACGTGATGTACAGCAGCCATGCGTAACCAAGCACAAACGCCACATCTTCATGCATATCTGCTTTCTTTAGACTGCTGTAATCTGAAAGGAATTCACTAGCAGGCTTAGAATAAACAATCAGAGATACTGAAATACCGGGATAAACAAAGTAGAAAGCCCACTCTTCAATGTAAAGGATGCTGAATGCGACTTCAGACACAGCAACATAGAAAATGTATATTGCTAGAATGCAAACAGCGGCTACTTTACCAATGCGCCATTTTTCAAAGTTTTCTAAGAGACTAAGTCCATACTCTCGATACGAATAGATAGCGGCCAGTCCTAATGGAATACAGAGGAGAGTGAGACCTATTAATGTGTCCATAATTTTTGTCTAAATGCATCCATTTTTATCGAACAATGAGTCTAGAGTGTGGCGCATGCGCCTTTTGAAATCAGAGTAACAAATTACTCATAGAACGTCAGCACCATGTCTAATCAAGGCCCAGAAGTATTTTAACGTTAGGATCAATAGACTTTATAGGCAGAAGATTTCATGTAACACTCCCAAAAAAGGAAATTGCTCAAAACGTAAAATTATGAAAGTCGTAATTAGTCTGGTCTTGTTGGTTTTTGTATTCTTCCCATCACACCCTCATGCTTCTGAAAATCTAAGTAAACCACGAGGACTTTTTGAAGGATTTGCTCCTACTAAGACTGGTATTCATCTGTTTGAATTTAATGAAGACGGTAATCACCATATGTTTGCGATTAGCATGGTCAAATTGTTTACCGTAGGGAAGCGATATAAATTCACAGATGATGACATAACGTGCACGTCAAATAACTGCTCATTTTCCTTGGTGACTTCATCTGATATTGAAAATCACGTTTTCACTTTATCACCATTTCAAGCTGATAGTTACAACGTAACAGAAACTTTTAGAGCAAAAGCAGAAGGTGAAGTGCACTCAACTATTTATTCGATAGTGGCCAAGAAAAAGCAATCAATAGTGCGAGAATTTTTTGCCAATAATGACAAGTTACTGAGGGAGTTTGATTTTGAGAACGATAGCAGTATTCAGGGCGTTTACATAGGTAACATTAGTCAGCCTGGATCCAATGACAACCTCGCGCTATTGGAAATATATGCAGATAAGCCCAGCAAATTGACACGGTACTTCTTCGGAATGTCAATTACTAATGATGTCACTTTCGATTTCAATAGTTTATTGTTGAGCAACGATACTTACAACGGAACCGTAATTGGCAAATTTGACGAAGGCGAAATCACTTTAATCAAACGCACTAACAATCTGATAGATGGCTATTTACTTGAGCGGGTGAAAAGCAAAATAATGCGAATTGGGCAATTTAGGGTTTATCGAGCGAAGCCAGTTTCACAAGATCAGGATCCCTAATTTTTAACAGTGAAAAGTAAGAAGCGGCTCCAGACTAGATGTCCGCTTAATGCCCATTCCTGCAGCTGATTACCTATAAGTCGTGACCGACAGCAATACGTACAAACTAACCATAGCCCTTCTCAAGTCGAACGTCCGCTTTCGCCCTCATTGCCGACATACAACGAACTATTCGGTTTATGGCTCGTTGTTGACATTCAGTTGTCAACGTATCAACAGCTGCGTCATAAACGAAGCAGACCTTTGCTTTGGCAGAGATGAGAATCTGGATTTGGCACACCGCAGGAATTGGTTTTAAAGGTCACGAACTTCCGTAATTTGTCTAAAGCTAATTGCCAGTATATGCTCTTTAACTTCTCATTTTTCAGTGCTGCTTGCAGCGCAACCACCTTTGTCCTACAAATCCAACTAAAAGTATTAAAATCCCTCCAAATGAACCACCGCTATCGCTGCTTGGACTAGGTGTTGGTGTTGGGTTTGGCGTAGGTGCTGGTGGCGTAGGCGCTGGTGCAAATAAATCGCTGCCATCATCAATAATGCGCATGGATTTATCACTCCCGCCACGGTCGGTTGTGGCATCACCCGTGGTATTTTCATAGTTTTGCCATGCGCCTGATTGGAAATCGACCATTGTGGCGGGATCCGTGTCCAATCGTTGGCCGGCAAAATCTGTAGTCTCAATCTCTAACGCTAAGCGGGTTAGTTCAGACCATACAAAATCGCTACCTAGCGTGAATTCAACACTGAAAGTATCCGTTTTGTACCTAGCAAACCCTTGTTCACTTAGCCATTGCCCGCTAGCTGTATCAATATCCCACGCGGCTTCGCCGGCACTGCGATTGCCAAGCCAGCGCAACGTAATATCTAATGGGTCACTTAACGAGCCAAACCCAGACACTCCACCATCATTGAGCCAGCGCATGGGTTTATTGAATACCACCTTGAGTTGATAATTAGTTTGTGCGGCTAACTCATTGGCCTGCAACGTTGCTAACTGGCGTTGATTGCCGTTTTGCTGCCATTCCAGATCGATCAGCAAGGTGTCGCCATTCGCATCCCAAACCTGCACACGTTGAGTGTAAGGAACATCAGTCATTGCATACAAACCCGCCGTGGTTGCTCGTGTTTTCTCTTCGCGCATGCGGGCTACTTCGCTCGCAGGTAATATAAAGCCATCGTGCGACACGCCAAAGCCGCCGTAATCAGCGCCAGAGTTTTGCGGCTCCAATTCCAACGTGTAAGCCGGTATATCGTAGGTCAGCGCAAAGTATTCATCCGTCGCTCCAATCCCAGCACCAGAAGATGAAGGCGCGTAACCGTATTTTGCCCGCTGCGTTTGCGGGTCGCGATTGGCTTGGCGCATGACTGTGGCTAACCGGTCCAATATCTCATTACGTCTGATATTGCTTGTGTACGGAGCAAAATACACTTGAGTGAAAGAATGCACATCGGTATAAAAACGCAGCCTTGCCTCGCCTGCTTCAACCGCCGCCTGCTGTAGAGCTTGGGTTTCAGGCTCAGAGGCTGGACCTAAGCCGTGATAGACAATAGAGTTGGGATCACTTGAGCTACGTTGTGGATTCGTTGCCCAATAGGGCGCGTTATTACGATTTAAATCAATGCCGTTCAAATTATCAAATTCAGTATCTAATGACGTATCCACGCTGCGCATATTCTTGCGGCGCATACGCCCATCACGCGGCGACGCTTGAGTATTAGTCACCTGATTGGGGTGTCGTTGAGTTTGCAGGTAGCCATCAATATTAAGTACCGGGATGATCAGTAGGTTAAGGTTTTCCAATAAATATTGGGCTAAATGTTGATCATTTTCGTGTGCAGCCAAATACTCGATGATCGCAGTTGTCACTTCTGGTGATTGCCATTCTCTGGCATGGATCCCACCATTGATCAATGCACTCCCCTCGAGGCCTCCACTATACTTTTCAGTATCGCTATCGCTGAGTTGATAAGCCCAAATCGGCAATCCCTCTATCGTTTGTCCCACTTGGATCGGCGCGATACTCTGGCTGGCTGCCGCCAATTGTTGATGACGCAGGTTAAGACTTTGATAAGTCCGAAAACCGTCGATAGGGGTCAAAGAATCAATTGGAATTGGCACATCGTAGCCGAGTGGAATTAAATTACTTCCTGTTTCTGTATTAGTGTAAGTCAGGGTATTTGCGGACACACACGACGACAGAAGTACTAAAGCTGCACAAGCGATGTTTCTCATCTTACAGCTCCTTCGATGGGCAATCGTTCAAGCAGTATTTTGCTGGGCAAATTGTACTGCTCGATTTGTTCGACTAGCACACTGCGAAAGCTATTCTCTGGCATAAACGCCAAAGCTGCCACTGCCTGCCACTGCAAATCCGGATTTTTAATCGCTTGTTCAAGGTGCTCTTGTGCTTGCCTATCCATGCTGTATTTTTTGGCTAATACATTTAGTGCTTGAGAACTCAATGCCGGATTGCTTAGTGCAAGGCCTAATAGGGAAATGTGTTCATAATCAGTGAAAAAGTTTCCACTCTGTTGGATAAACCAATAGGAATACTGATCGGGTGAACGTTGTAAAAGTGTGTGTGCAAGCACGCTTGACCGTCCAGCCAAGGCAATGGTTGCTAGTAGCCGGTTTGAAACTCCCAAATGGTCCAAGCCATAATTTTCAAAATCAACAGCGACGGCTTGTGCGACAGGAACATCAAGGCTATTTATCCAACTTATCATAGCATCTACTTGCTGCGCTGATTGTTGACTCAATAACGCTTGCCAGTCTAGTCTTCCCGACTGCCAATCGCTGTTCAATTCATCAACCTGCTGTTGTACCTTCCAAATATACTGCGTAGCCTTTGCTTGACTGGCAAGATCAACCACCGTGATGAAGGTATGCGGATGATCTGGGTTGGCGATTACTAATTTATTCAGATCTGCTGCAATCAGCTGTACCCATGCCTGTTGCGCAACTGTTGGTTGTGGATGTTGCGCTAGCAAGTTGAGCCAGTGTTGTACCAACATAATACGTTCTGCTAGCTCAAGTTGATTTACCTCGGCTCGCCACTGCCCCGTTATTAGTGCGTTGTCCTCGGGCAAAGGCATTGGGATAACAGAATGAAACTGTTCAATCTTGTCTACCGACGTAGTTATTGTAGTGGCTTGGGTTGAAAGGGTTAGAACCATTAGAAATAGGGCCACAAACTTCACTGTCAAACTCCCCCCAATAAAGTCGCTTATGTCAATATAGCCAATATTCTTGTGCTTAGAGAATGTTTGTGACGAATGGGGCTAAAGATTGAAACTAACCTCGATAACCAATACGCAGCCATATTTCGACTTAATCGGTAAGATGACTTATACATTTGCGACGATTAAATTTGCTCTAACAGTTCAACAAGTCGGTTCAATGGAAAAGGCTTTTGCAAAATGTAATCGACTTTCGACTTGCGGTCAGCATAGTCATTTATGTCACCAGTCATCAATATTTTTATCACCGAGTGCTGAGGGTACTGTTGTGACACAATATCCAAAAATTCAATACCGTTCATTTCAGGCATTGTGTAGTCGGTAATAATCGCATCCGGTAAACCGTTTTTTGCTGTGTATTCAATTGCTTGTTTTGGTGAGTAGAAACGTAAGACGCTATGCCCAAAGCCAGACATGAACTCACAAATAATATCGCTTAAATCCTTTTCATCATCCACCACAATCACGTTTTTAGGCCTATCAGCTGTTTGCGGTATTTCAGTGGTTTGTGTTTCCGAGGAGCTTGACTTTTTAGACGTAACTAGCGGGAAGCAGATTGAAAATGTACTTCCAACGCCCACTGCAGACTCAACAGCAACCGATGCTCCTATGGAATCCCCCAAAGACTTGACCAGCGCCAAGCCTAACCCCGTGCCACCAAGGTCGGCTTTAGTCGTATAAAACGAATCAAAGATTTTGCCTTGTTCATCAGCCTCTATGCCAATTCCATTGTCAGTAACACTAACGTACACAGAGTCCTGCTCTTGTTTCACCGAAACTGTAATCTTGGGCTCCGTTTTTGTTTTCACCGCATCATGGGCGTTATTTATTAGGTTTACCAATATTTGTTGAATAGCAGTTGCGCTTGCGAGCACAAAGAGATCATCTTCGGTAGATTCCAGTTTAAGGATCTCCCCATGAACATTGATTAATGCTGTCATGGTCTTGAACGTTGCCTGCACTAACTTCCCTAAGTCAATCACTTCCGTTTGAACCGGAAGCTGCTCTGAGGTAACACTTTTCATACTTTTAACGATTTCGGCAATCCTATCCGCGGCACTATCTATAACCCCAAGGCTATCAATGAGTTCTTCCTGAGAAATACCCTTACTGACAATACCCTTGCGTACTTTTGCAAGGTAAGCACTAATGATAGTCACAGGATTGTTGATCTCGTGTCCCGCCCGCGCGGCCAACTCCCCCATTGTCGCAAGCTTGGTTTGTGTAATTGTGTGTTGTTGTTGTTCCTCTAAGATCCTCTGCAATGCTTTTTGTTCAGTTATGTCCTTTACAAACGCAACATAGCCAAACTGACCTTCGTCTAATTCCTGTTTAGCGATGTAAAGTAACGCTGTTTTGCGGTTGCCCTGCATGGTCTCAACTTCTATTTCGCGATAACCACCGATGATTTTGTTGACCCCCGTGGTTCGATTGGCTTCAATATAGTTGTTGTGGACCTGTTTTAAATCCGACGGAATGATGGTGTTTAAATGTTTACCCACAACAGACTTTCTGTCTGTTTCCCAAATTTTTTCGGCTTCTCTTGAAAAAAAGGTGATTGTATTTTCAGCATCTATT
>CAXRGH010000071.1:0-20806 GCA_964230195.1 Alteromonadaceae bacterium | reverse complement strand
TCGAGAAAGTTGCAGTTTTTCATCCACATCAACAACAACGACTTTGTCGACTAGTCCCGTGAGCTTATTTTCAATCAGTAACGGTACAGATAAAATGCAATAGCAAGAGCTAGCAGCTCGTGTTTGTTGGACCATTTCAGTTCTTATAAGAGGGTGGAGCAAATTATCTAACCATTGTTTATGCTTCTTTTCTGAAAAGACTACTGTTCTCAATTGTTCTCGGTTGAGTTGGCCATTATTTAATAGAACGTTGTCACCAAAACGTGCATGTATCGCTGCTAACGCTGTCGTTCCAACATTGACAACATCACGAGCAATGATATCCGCATCTACAACAGTAATTCCAAGCTTTTCAAAGTCTTCAGAAACGCTTGATTTCCCGCTACCTATTCCACCTGTGAGACCAATAATGAGCTTGCTCATATTAATATCCTAGCCAGGCCCAATAGGTTCTTTGAATTTCATCACCCCATAAGAGCACTATCCATCCGGAAATGCCTAGAAATGGTCCAAAAGGGATCATCTTATCTGGATTGACCTTACCGCGGGATTGAAAAACGGTGAGCAGAACTCCCGTAACTGAGGCAATGATTATCAGGGTTAAAATGTGCTTTGCTCCAACTAGACTCCCTAACGCAGCCAACAATTTAAAGTCACCATACCCCATCCCTTCTTTGCCCGTGATGAGTTTAAATAGCCAATAGACAGACCAAAGTGACAGATATCCAACCATCGCACCAATAATAGCGTCGTGGGGACTAATGCTAACACCCATGATACTGGCTCCCAGACCAAGCCACAGGAGGGATAACGTTAATTGGTCGGGAAGTAAGTAGGTGTCATAATCAATCATAATAAGGGCTACGAGCCACCAAGTGATTAAACAATAGAATACACCAACGAGAATGTCGGCCTGTCCAACTACTAAATACAAAGTCAGAAGTCCAACGGCTAACTCGATCAGTGGGTACCTATAACTTATTGAAGTTTTACAGTGAGCACATTTTCCGCCAACCAAAATCCAACCAATAATCGGAAGGTTGTGCCATGGTTTAATGGGTGTATTGCATGCAGGACAGTGAGAATGTGGAAGAAAAAGGTTCAACGTCTTGTGCTCTATTTCAGGGTTCCCTGAAGCGGCTAAACATTCATTTTCCCAGTTACGTTGCAGCATAATCGGCAGTCTATAGATAACGACATTCAAAAAGCTGCCAATACATGCACCCAAAATAAATATTAGTACTGATGAGAGAATGGGGGATTCAAGTAGCAAGAGATCCACGATGTTCATGGCAGTATTATTCCTCGGCAGCATTTCCAGTTATGTTCAACAACTATAAGTCTCTCATGTTTTCATCGTTATTTATATCATATTTCCCATATTGAAGATGGGTAGATACATCGCAATAATGAGTCCTCCAATGAGAATTGCAAGAAGGCTAATCATAATGGGTTCTATAGTTGCCGAAATTCCGCCGATGGTATCGTCTAATTCTTGCTCGCCAATTTGAGCGACTTTATCTAACATTTTTCCCAGCGTACCAGTTTCCTCTCCGATCTTTATCATTTGTTTGGTTAATTCTGAAAAAAGTGAAATTTTTGAAAATGAATAAGAGAGCGTGTGCCCATGTTGAATAAACTGCTCAATTCTGGATATTTCATGTTTAAACACCACATTACCCGTTGCAGCTCCCGAGGCTTTCACGGCCTGTAAAAGTGGAGTACCAGCCGCATAGGTAGTTGATAAGGTTTGACAAAACCGAATGGTTGCAGCCTGTTTAAAAATATTACCGATAATCGGTAATTTAAGTTGTTGTTTCGTCCACCAGAGATGTGCTCTCTCGTTTGATATCACCCATCGCATAAAACCCCAAACCAAAACGATAGTAATAAAGAGTGCGACCAAGCCGTAGTGCGCGATGTAGGATGAAACTGTCATGACAACTTGCGTGTAATAGGGGAGTTCTGTGTTCATTGACTCATAAATAGATTGAAATTTCGGCAACACAAACCCAATCAATATAGCGGTGACAACGGTCGACACGAAAAGTACAATCACAGGGTAATAGGTCGCCTTTTTGACTTTAGAGTGCAAAGCTTGTCTTTTTTCTAGGAAATTAGCGAGGCGCTCGAACATCAGCTCTAATGTACCTGAAGATTCTCCACTGGCAATCAGTTCGCAATAAACATTATCAAAACAGTTTGGATATATTCGTAGAGCATCTGATAAATTGCTGCCCTCACTAATTTCTTGTAGTACTCCATCAATTACACTTTTTAAACGAGGGTTTGGCGTACTTTTATAAACTAGCGAAAGGGCAACCATGATATCAAGTCCAGTATTCAGCGTCGTCGCCATTTGACTGGTAAACGTTGAAATATCCTTCTTGGCAATACGCCATTTTTGTTGGTGTATTTTTGCGTTCTTGTCGATCGATACTGTGAGGGGAGTAATCCCTTGTTGCCGCAACCAAATTTCCACTGAGGCAACCTGACTCGCTTTATACACTCCTTCAACGATATGACCCGATTGCGCTCGACCACTCCATACATACGACTTATTTGGGCTAAACATTATTGGCACAGTTCCGCAATTTGTACCGGGGTGCAGTTTGATGTCCAGATGAAATTGCCATTGTTCAAATCCATCTCGCCCGTGAGAAGAAATGTGACATCAGCTCCAACAGAGGTTCTTAGCCTTGATAGATTCGCGGCCGTGATAGTAATCGTGTATCTCGCGGGAGTTGCATCCTCACCGCTACCCGCTGCTGCAGTGAAGGCTACACCCTCACCAATAGTATTGTCGGTTACTGCTATTGCTGTTGGTGGCGCAAACTGGCCCGTTCCACCACTCTCGCAGTGTTTTTCTCTACGCCCCATATTAACGCAGAGTTCAACTTGCTTCTTGAGAGCATTTGCCTTAACGCGTAGTTCAGTAATTTGAGCATTTTGAGTATATTGTTGATATCCACTGATTGAAAGTGTACTCAATATGCCAATGATTGCTGTAACCACCATAAGCTCCACAATGGTGAAACCAGAAGAACGGCGGTTATTGGCAACTTGCTTTTGTGAAGAATGAAATGAAATATTAGTTGTCATTTGAGATTTACCTTATTGTACGTTAGTAGTTTTTGATTGTGTGAAACTGCTCACTTGAAAATTAATCTTGATTTTTTCGGCGTTGCGAACGATGACGAGTTAACGTGGTTTCCAAGTTAATCGGTCGTTTTCTACTGTTCCCGTATGTTTGACATTTTTAATAACTTCTTTAGAACTCGTCATCGGACTCACCGTTATTGTGTAGGCTAGATTTTTATTATCGCGTGTAACCGAAACACCAAACTGGCGTTCTGTTGATATTGCTGTGACATTATTAATTTGTTCACTAGAGCTGCAATCGCTTGCGCTATTCTCAATAAAGCATTGATTGATAAGGTCTCTGACTTGTCTTGCTTTAGTTTGCATTGCACGAGTTTGTGCATCTTTCGTAATCTTTGAATATCCCATTGTCGAAATTGTAGCCAGAATGACAATAATGGTGATCACCACCATGAGCTCAATGAGAGTAAATCCTACTTGGCGCGAGATATTCACGTCATGAGAACGTTTCTCAGTACCACAGCGGCAACAAGATGTTGAGAGAAAATTCATAAACACAGATCCTAATAAATAGTTATAAATACTTTGTGTTTCGTGAAATTAGTATCGTGTATCAGCGAGAGATAGCGTTAGGAAAATCATTGTTTACTGACTTGCACGAAATGTCAGTTTTGAACATTCTTATTTCACGGTAATAACGCATGAATTAGCAAACGAGGCCGCGAGCGAGAATGTGCAGTAGGTCATACCTCTGCCATTTTTATTTTAAGTCGCGATTCGATTTGCGTTGCGATAAAACGGCGAGCAGTATAGCGGTGCTGAGAAATTTTAAAGTATTTATTGCAGTTACTTGGTATGGGAAAATAATGCCCCGCGAGGAGCATTCAACTAATCAATGATACGCAGTGAGAGGTCGATGGCCTGTACGTTTTTTGTTAAAGCGCCGGAGGAAATGAAGTCGACACCCAAGTCAGCGAGTGTGGTTAGCCGATCAACGGTAACGTTACCAGAAACTTCTAATTTCACTCTTTTTTCATTGAGGCTGACAGCTGCTTTGATGGCGTCAATCGAAAAATTATCCAGCATGGCGATATCGGCTCCTGCTTCTATAGCCTCTTTTAATTCATCAATCGATTCCACTTCAACTTCAACAGGTCTGTCGGGGCGATGTCTTTTCGCCTGCGCCACCGCATTATTGATCCCTCCACAGGCAGCAATATGATTTTCTTTAATGAGAAATGCATCAAACAACCCTACTCGGTGATTTTTTCCACCGCCACATGTCACCGCATATTTTTGCGCGGTACGAAGACCAGGAATAGTTTTTCGTGTATCTAATAATTGGGTATTTGAGTCGGCAAGTACAGAGACTCCTTTAGCAGTTACGGTAGCAGTAGCAGACAATGTTTGGAGAAAATTCAAAGCTGCTCTTTCTCCAGTGAGAATACTCCTTGCACTTCCTTGAAGTTTAAACAAAGTGGCATTTGCTTTTACTGAATCGCCGTCATTGACTAGCCAGTCTATCGAGATTGACGGGTCAACTTGTTCAAACACTTGGTTCACCCAGTCCTGACCACAAACAATACAGTCTTCTCTTGTTATCACCTTGGCTGACGCTTGATGATCCAACGGGATCAGATTTGCGGTTATATCGCCTTCACTAGGAGACAAACCTCCCAGATCTTCAGAAAGTGCGAGTGATACGGATTGTTGAATATCTGAAACAGGTACTGCGGTTGTCATGGGGTTCCTTTTAATTGGATTGCGACAAGTATAGCCATCCATCACTTTGTTTAAAATCAAGTTGTTTGAGGGCACTCATACCCAACAATATATAATCACCGGTCATGCCATCATTAAGATTTGCCGCCACATTATATAGCATTATTTTGTCAATGGTTAGTATCTCTGCCGTTGTGCGATAAACGGTTCTATTCCCATTGGCGGTGGATACGGTTTGTGGGTAGCCTGGTACTAGGTTGAGTCTATCGGCAAGATGCCCTGGTATTGTTACTGTTGTTGCACCGGTGTCCAGCAGATAAACAACTGGTTGGCCATTAATGGTCCCGTTGACCACATAGTGGCCGCTCCTATTTTGTTTGAGTTTCAGTTCAATCGTATCGCCAACATGGATTACTTCGGGAGTTTGGTTGGGATTGAATCGGTTTTCGATTTGCTCATCAAAAAACAGAAAAAACACGACAAATAAAGTGACCCATGCCAGTAATGCCATCCGCTTGGGTAAGCCCTGTTGAGGCCGGTGATTATTTTCGTCCATTCATTGCTCCACTGTGATTTTGACTGAAATTTTGCTATCTATCCTGTTGATATTAAGCCTATAATAATTTTAAGTAAAATATTGGAGATAAGGATCACTCATTGTTGATCATTAATGGATGGCTCTCGGACGCAGACACGATTATCTCGCCGCATTTCAATCAGCGTCCATGTGAAGAGATTCGTTTGCTTGTCATACACAATATCTCATTACCGCCAAATCAGTTCAATGCGGATAGTCAGACTGATTATATTAGTGATCTGTTTGTGGGAAAGCTTGATTGTTCTCACGATCCTTATTTTAAGGGGCTAGTGGGTTTGGAAGTGTCTGCACATTGTTTAATCACTCGTAGCGGAAGAGTAAAGCAATATGTAAGCTTTCTGGATAGAGCTTGGCATGCAGGTAGGTCAAGTTATCAAGGCATCACAAACTGTAATGATTATTCCATTGGTATCGAACTTGAGGGGAGTGATCGAATACCCTATACGGATGCTCAATATGATGCGTTAATTCGTTTAACAAAAACACTGATGGTGGAATATCCAAAAATTTCAATACCCAGTATCGTTGGGCATAGTGATATCGCACCAAACCGAAAATCTGATCCCGGCGTTGCGTTTGATTGGATACGATTTAGAAAAAGTCTGTAAGGATTGTATATGACGTTACTAAGCATGTTGTTAGCATTAATCGCTCAACAGAGAGGCAGTTGGTCCAAGTTTTGGACACATCAAAAAGGATTCCAACACTATTTTTCATATATGGATGAAAATGTGAAGCGCTTTATTAAAGAGCCAGCGTTTTATGCGGCTATCACTATTTTGATGCCCATTTTGGGTTTGTGGATCTTGTTGGAGTTTACCGGCCCGGCTATCACTTTCATTGTTTCCACAGTCGTACTATTCGCCTGTCTACAGGACGCAGATAATAAAAGTCATTACAAGCAATTAATGAAATCCCTGAGTAAATCTGACAATGATGGTGCAGTTCATCACAGTGAACAACTAGGGGAACCAAATATTAGTAGTGTCGGGCTTCAGTTAATTTACTTGAACTATCGGAATTTTTTTGCCGTGCTATTTCTATTTGCGCTTTTTGGAAGCATCGGTGTTTTGTTGTATACAACCATTAAGTTATTCACTGAAACTACTGAACAAGACGAATCAATAACTTCAATTTTAAATCAAGTACTGCATATCGTTGAGCTAGTGCCTGTCCGAGCCGCCGGTTTGGCTTACTTGGTTGTTGGCAATTTCTCTCGAGGTCTATCGGCATGGCTAGAAAATATTTTTGTTTATGACCTCGAAACGAAAACATTCCTTTCAGTTGTGGCAAGTAAATCAATGGATAATGTGCCCGGAGACGATAGCGGAGAGATTACTGTTGATATTATCGCAGCACACACTCATCTTTGTCGAAGAAGTGTCGCCTTGATTGTTGTGACGGTCGCTATTCTAACGCTTTCTGGTGGTCTCGCGTAAATGACATCAAGCAAGTCAATGCTTTATTAAAAACGGCTACATTCTGTAGCTTTTTTTTTGGTCTGACCACACCCGTTTAGTCAATAAAATAAGGATATTTTCATCTTTTTCCTGATATATTGACTCGCTTATTCGCATTTACGTGCGATTTTAGGTTTACCACCTCTCCAATTTTTTATAGAATGGCGGCCTAATTGGTAAGACCAATTTACCGTAAGAGGACTCGATGCAAAAAATTCGGCCACAAAAACTGTCGGACGTCATTGTACAGCAACTCGAAGAGTTATTGCTCAAAGGCCAGTTTTTGGCTGGTGAAAAGTTGCCCTCAGAGCGTGAGTTGGCGGAGCGTTTTGCCGTTTCTCGACCATCTTTGAGAGAGGCAATACAAAAGCTCGAAGCGAAAGGCTTGGTGTATCGAAAGCAAGGCGGTGGAACCTATGTGCAGGAGAAACTATCGCCGTTAATGACTGATCCTTTGTTGAATCTGATCAGTCAACATTCGGAATCGCAATTTGATTTGCTGGAGTTTCGTCATGCGCTTGAAGGGATGGCAGCTTATTATGCCGCGCTGAGAAGTACAGACGAAGATAAACGCCTTGTTGAAACTGCATTTCATCGTGTGACTGAAGCGAAGAGTGATTTAGCGTCGCAAAGTAATGCACTGGTGAATTTTTACATGGCAGTGTGTGAGGCATCAAAAAATATTGTTTTGATGCAAGTCGTTAGAAGCTTGAAAGGCTTAATGGAAGACAATATACGACGCAACCTTTCGGTACTCGCGAAAGATTTGACAGCGGCTGAAAAGATCAATCAGCAGCGCAGGTCGATTGTCGAAGCTATTTTAAACAGTGATCCAGAATTAGCGCGAAGTGCTAGTAACGAGCACTTAGCATTCATTGAGGAAACCTTGTTGAATATTAATAGACAAGATTCCGTAATGCAGCGTGCGATCAGAAGAATCTGATGCACCTAAACGTAAAGTCGTTTGGAACAACTTACAGCATCAAGTTTATGAAATTTGATGAAAAATTTACAATTAATCAATAACAAAGGAAAGCAGCATGTCTGAAATGATGCATACCGATGTCGATCCGCAAGAAACTCAAGAGTGGTTAGATGCCCTTGAAGCGGTGATGGTAGAAGAAGGGGGCGATCGTGCCCATTTTATCATTGAGAGCCTGATTGAAAAAATGCGTAGAAATGGTGTTCATTTGCCGTTTGATGCAACAACGGCGTACATGAACACAATCCCGGCTGGTCAAGAACCGACGATGCCAGGAGATCAAGCACTTGAAGCGAAAATACGAAATGCCATTCGTTGGAACGCACTTGTTATGGTTCTTAGAGCATCAAAGAAGAATCTTGAACTTGGCGGTCACATTGCAAGTTTCGCATCCTCTGCAATGCTATATGATGTTGGCTTCAATCACTTCTTCAAAGCAGCGAACGACAAAGACGGTGGCGACTTTTTATTCATTCAAGGCCACGTTTCTCCTGGTATTTATTCTAGAGCTTTTGTTGAAGGGCGTTTGACTGAAGAACAGCTTGATTCTTTCCGTCAAGAGTCGGACAGCGACGGCCTTTCCTCTTATCCCCATCCAAAGCTTATGCCTGATTTTTGGCAATTCCCGACTGTTTCAATGGGTTTGGGGCCGATGCAAGCAATTTATACCGCGCGCTTCCTTAAGTATCTTACAGACCGTGGGATCAAGGATTGTTCTGACCAACGAGTTTGGTGTTTCATGGGGGATGGTGAAGTTGATGAGCCAGAAAGCTTAGGTGCTATTGGCTTGGCGTCACGTGAAAACCTCGATAATTTAACGTTCGTCATCAACTGTAACCTTCAGCGACTAGATGGACCTGTCCGTGGTAACGGTAAGATCATTCAAGAGCTTGAAGGTACATTCCGAGGTGCTGGCTGGGAAGCAATTAAAGTGGTTTGGGGGCGTTATTGGGATCCATTGTTGGCCCGTGATGCGTCAGGTAAGTTATTAGACCTGATGACGGAAACAGTTGATGGTGAGTACCAGAACTTCAAAGCGAAAGGTGGTTCATACACTCGCGAGAACTTCTTCGGTAAATATCCAGAGTTGAAAGAGATGGTTGCTAATATGTCAGATGAAGATATCTGGCGTTTGAACCGTGGTGGTCACGATCCAATAAAGGTTTACGCTGCCTACAAGAAAGCAGTTGAAACTAAAGGTCGCCCTCAGGTTATTCTTGCTAAGACGGTTAAAGGCTATGGCCTTGGTGATGCCGGTGAAGGTAAAAACATCGCACACGGTGTTAAGAAAATGGATGTTGAGTCATTACGTCAGTATCGTGATCGTTTTAATATCCCAGTAAGCGATGATCAACTTGATTCTCTTCCTTATTACAAGTTTGAAGAAACAAGCCCTGAGATGAAGTACTTGCGCGAGCGTCGTGAAGCATTGCATGGCTACTTACCAGCTAGGCTACCAAATAGCACAGAAAACTTAGAGATTCCGGAATTATCTGCTTTTGATGCCATCACTAAAGGCTCAAATGGACGTGAAATCTCAACAACAATGACATTCGTACGCGTACTGACTGCAATGTTGAAAGATAAAAAAATGGGTAAGCGCGTAGTGCCAATCATCCCAGATGAAGCACGTACCTTTGGTATGGAAGGCTTATTCCGTCAGGTGGGTATTTACTCACATGTCGGTCAGCAATATGAACCACAAGACGCTGATCAAGTAGCTTACTACCGTGAAGCAAAATCAGGTCAAGTACTTCAAGAAGGTATCAATGAATTAGGTTCAATGGCGTCTTGGTTGGCGGCAGCAACGTCCTACTCAACCAACGATCTTCCGATGGTTCCAGTCTACATTTATTACTCTATGTTTGGTTTCCAGCGTATTGGTGATATGGCATGGGCTGCAGGTGATAGTCAGGCTCGTGGTTTCTTGATTGGTGGTACCGCAGGCCGAACTACGCTAAATGGTGAGGGACTTCAGCACCAAGACGGTCACAGCCACTCACATTACGGTACTATTCCTAACTGTGTTACTTATGACCCAACCTTCGGTTACGAAGTTGCGGTAATCGTACAAGACGGTATGCGTCGTATGTATGCAAATCAAGAAAATGTTTTCTATTACATCACAGTAATGAACGAGAACTATGCACAACCTGCTATGCCAGAAGATGTTGCTGATGGAATCGTTAAAGGACTATACAAACTTGAGACCGTAGGTGAAGCGAAATCTAAACTGAAAGCTAAGTTGCTTGGTTCTGGCACTATTCTTATTCAAGTTCAAGAAGCGGCTCGCATCCTAGCTGAAGATTATGGTGTAACGTCTGACGTATTCAGTGCGACTTCGTTTAACGAGTTAGCACGCGATGGACTGGACTGTGAGCGTTATAATATGCTTCACCCTGAGTCAGAGCAAAAAGTCCCTTACATTACTGAGGTTTTATCAGAAAGTAATAACGGCCCTACGATCACTGCAACAGACTATATCAAGTCGTACGGTGACCAGGTACGTGCTTATGTTCCCGGAAGTTATAAAGTGCTCGGTACTGATGGCTTTGGTCGTTCAGATAGCCGAGAGAACCTTCGTCGTCACTTTGAAGTTAATGCTCACTACATTGTTGTGGCAACGCTTCACGAATTGGCGAAATCTGGTGATATCAAAATGAAAGTGGTTGCTGACGCAATTGCGAAATTTGGTATTGATGCCGATAAGATAAATCCACTTTACGCTTAATACTGGAGTGATGACAATGTCAAATGTTAAAGATGTACTCGTCCCAGATGTAGGCGGCGAAGAAGTTGAAATTATTGAGGTTTGCGTTGCAGTTGGTGATAGCGTAGAAGCAGAAGATGCTTTAATCACTGTTGAGACTGACAAGGCAAGTATGGATATCCCAGCGCCGTTCGCAGGTACTGTATCTGAGATATTAGTTAACGTTGGTGATAAAGTAAGCCAAGACGCTCTAATTGTTAAGATAACAGAAGCTGCCGCAGTGGCTGAATCTGAGACTGTTGCCGAAGCTCCAGCTCCAGCTCCAGTCGATGCAGCACCCGCTGTTGAGCCAGCTGCAGAGGCGCCAGCAGTCGTTTCATCGACTCAAGTTATTGAGGTTTCTGTGCCCGATATTGGTGGCGAAGAAAATGTTGAAGTCATCGAAATATTGGTTAGTCCAGGTGATGAAGTTGAACCGGAAACCGGTTTAGTAACTTTAGAAACTGATAAGGCCACAATGGATGTACCTTCACCTGAGGCTGGCACTGTAAAAGAAGTTAAATTGCAAGTTGGCGACAAAGTATCGCAAGGTAGTTTAGTGCTTGTGCTTGAAACAGGCGCTGCTAATGTTGCAGCCGCTCCTGCTGCGCCAGCACCGGTAGCTGAATCAGCTCCGGCACCAACGACAGCGACAACATCAGTTATTGATGTTACGGTTCCAGACATTGGTGGTGATACAGACGTTGATGTTATTGACGTGTTGGTTTCTGAAGGTGAAGAAATCGAAGAAGAAGCCGGCCTTATCACATTAGAGACTGATAAAGCGACGATGGATGTTCCTTCTCCAAAAGCAGGTACTGTTAAATCAGTAAACTTGAAGGTTGGAGATAAGGCATCTCAAGGCACTCTTGTTATTACACTTGAAGTCACTTCTGGTGAAGTTGCTCAAGCACCTGCAGCACCGGTGGCTGCCCCAGCAGAGCCTGAAGTTGCTAAGGCAGTACCGACTGAGCAAAAAGCTGCGCCAGTTCCACATCATCCATCTGCCGGTGAAATAAAGTCAAATGGTGCAGTTCATGCTTCGCCATCGATCCGCAGATTAGCCCGTGAGTTCGGTGTTGACTTGAGCCTGGTTAAAGGTAGTGGACGCAAAGGCCGTATCTTGAAAGAAGACGTTCAAGCTTTTGTTAAGCATGAACTATCTCGTCCGAAAGCAACGAATACACAGACATCTGGTCAAGGCGGCTTGCAAGTGCTTGCTCAACCAAAAGTGGATTTCAGCAAGTTCGGTGAGGTAGAGGAAGTTGCATTAACACGTATTCAAAAAATATCTGGACCTAACTTGCATCGTAACTGGGTCACGATTCCTCATGTTACTCAGTTTGAAGAAGCGGATATAACTGAACTTGAAGCGTTCCGTAAGCAACAAAATGTGATCGCAGAAAAGCGCAAACTTGGTGTTAAAATCACGCCACTTGTGTTCATGATGAAAGCCGTTGCTGATGCACTGAAGGCCTACCCGACATTCAACTCTTCGTTGTCTGAATCAGGTGAAAGCCTGATCATGAAGAAATACTTCCACATAGGTATTGCTGTAGATACGCCTAATGGTCTCGTTGTGCCTGTCGTGCGAGATGTTGATCAGAAAGGTATCATTGAGCTCTCACGTGAATTGATGGAAATCAGTAAGAAAGCACGTGATGGTAAGTTGAAAGCTGCTGACATGCAGGGCAGCTGTTTCACTATCTCAAGCCTTGGTGGTATCGGCGGAACAGCGTTTACGCCAATCGTCAACGCGCCTGATGTAGCGATCCTTGGCGTATCGAAGAGTGATATGAAGCCCAAATGGAATGGTAAAGACTTTGAACCTAGGTTAATGTTACCATTGTCATTATCGTATGATCACCGTGTGATCGATGGAGCATTGGCGGCTAAGTTTGCAGTTCACATTGGTAACTGTCTCACTGATCTTCGCCAAATCTTGATGTAATATGACTGGGCGCAATATGCGCCCAATGACGTTTAGCTTGGTTTATTCTGATAAACTAAGACGAATTAAATGAGTGGCGTTTAGAATGATTTGAAGACGTCCATAATAAATACATAACTGAGGTCTCTTCATGAGCGAATTGAAAACTCAACTAGTAGTCATTGGTGCCGGTCCTGGTGGCTACTCCGCAGCATTCCGTGCTGCTGATTTAGGTATCGAAACTGTTTTGGTTGATAGCCGTGCAACACTAGGTGGTGTTTGCTTGAACGTGGGCTGTATACCATCAAAAGCACTTCTGCATGTTGCAAAAGTGATCGATGATTCAAAAGATATGGCATCACACGGTGTCTCTTTTGGCGAGCCTCAAATTGACTTGGATAAAATCCGTAGTTGGAAAGACAGTGTTGTTGGCCAGTTGACGAAAGGTCTTTCTGGTATGTCTAAAATGCGTAAGGTAAAACACGTTCAGGGCACTGCTAAATTTACTGGTGCAAACACACTTGTTGTGGAAGGTTCTAAAGACGTTACCAGCATTAATTTTGATAATGCGATCATTGCTGCTGGTTCTGAGCCTGTAAGCTTACCTTTTATACCTAACGACGATCCTCGCGTTATCGATTCAACTGGTGCATTAGAGCTTGCTGATATTCCAGAGAAAATGCTTGTATTGGGTGGTGGTATTATCGGCTTGGAGATGGGCACGGTATATCGTGCATTAGGCTCTCAAATTGATGTGGTTGAATTCCTTGACCAACTGGTTCCAGCAGCAGACAAAGACATCATCAAGGTCTATCAAAAATACGTGAAAGACAAGTTCAACGTTATGCTCGAGACCAAAGTGACTGCAGTAGAAGCGAAAGACGATGGTCTCTATGTGTCATTTGAAGGTAAGCAGGCGCCTGCTGAGCCAGTAAGATACGATAAAGTATTGGTGGCTGTTGGTCGTCGTCCGAACGGAAACAAATTGGATGCTGAAAAAGCTGGTGTAGCAGTTGATGAGCGTGGATTCATTAATGTTGATAAGCAGATGCGAACAAATGTAGCGAATATCTACGCGATTGGTGACTTGGTTGGTCAACCTATGCTTGCTCACAAAGCAGTTCACGAAGGTCATGTTGCAGCTGAAGTTATTTCTGGCAAGAAACATTATTTCGATCCTAAGTGTATTCCTTCTGTTGCTTACACTGACCCAGAAATCGCTTGGGTAGGTCTTACAGAGAAAGAAGCAAAAGAGCAGGGTGTTAATTATGAAGCGGCTACATTCCCATGGGCAGCTTCTGGTCGCGCTATTGCGTCTGGCCGCACCGAAGGTCAGACTAAGCTGATTTTTGATAAAGACTCGGGCCGTGTTCTAGGCGGAGCCATGGTTGGTATCAATGCTGGTGAGATGCTAGGTGAAATTGGCTTAGCAGTTGAAATGGGGGCTGATGCAGAGGACGTAGGTTTGACGATTCATGCGCATCCAACGTTGAATGAATCTATTGGTCTTGCGGCGGAAATCTTTGAAGGAAGCATCACCGATTTACCGAATCCAAAAGCTAAGAAGAAGTAAGATAAAGTATGTAAAAAAAAAGACCCGTTGGGTCTTTTTTTTTATCTTAAAAACCTGACAACCTTATGCCTTTTTGACGTATTGTGCGGTAATCATCATGTCCCCAGCACCAACGACTTTGCAATCCAGTTGATGATCTTTACCCTCTACGATCCGCCTAATTTCAGCTTTAGTCCCAATTTTTAATACCTGAGAGCTCCCTTTCACTTTTAGATCCTTTATGAAGGTGACTTTATCACCTGCAGCTAATCGCGTACCGTTTGCATCGTTTACTTTGATGTCATCTTCAACTTCATTCGGATCCCATTCGTAACCGCATTCAGGGCACGTCAATAAATTTTGATCTTGGTAAACGTATTCGGAGTCGCAGCGTGGGCATGGAGGGTAAGACATAGTGATCCAATGGCAAAAAAATAATTCAGTATTGTACGCTGATATCCTTTTTTGGTCGAGTTAACTTAAACTTTAGCGGAACATCAAAATATCTTGTCATAAACTTTAAAAAAGGTAGGTCTCTTGGAGAATAGTTATCTAAAGAACGAGGAAACTTCCATTGAAACATTTTACTTTTGCACTTTTAACTCTCTCTCACCTATCCATAGGCGGTATTGGTTTTGCTGTTGGAATCTATTTATTACCTATCCTTATTGCACCGGATGCACCATCAACACAAGAGATTCAAAAGAAGATAGAAGGCAGTTTATTCATTGGTCAGTTTGATCGAGACCGATTAGGAAGCGATCGCTTTCATTGGGGGGAAGGCGATGTGTATCTTAGTAGAGATGTCATTGCACTCGATGGTAAGTTAGCACCTGGTCCGGATTATAAAATTTACTTATCGCCTTATTACATAGAGACAGAGCAAGCATTTTTAGAGCATCGTCAACACATGCGTTATGTATCGGACGTGAAAACTTTTGATAATTTCATGGTCAATGTACCGAGTGGTATTGATATATCAAAATTTAATACGGTTGTTGTTTGGTGTGAGACGTTTGGCGAGTATATAACCTCGGCACAGTTCAAAGATTAATGTTGATTATTAGGCCAATAAAAAGGCGCTCTGTACTGTGTACAAAGCGCCTGTAGCTGTAGCGTTTGCTGATATTACTGGGTTAAAGTTTTGTTGATGCTAATGGTACGAGGTTTTTTGGCTTCCGGCACAACGCGCTCGAGGGATACATGGAGCAAACCGTTGTTCATCTCAGCTCCTAATACATTAACGTGATCGCCTAATTGAAATTTTCTCTCAAAGTTGCGTTCGGAGATACCTTTGTGAAGGAAATGGCGTTTATTATCACTTTTACCTTCTGACTTGTCGCCAGTGACTAATAATGTATTTTCTAATACTTGTATGTTGACGTCTTCTTCAGAAAATCCAGCAATCGCCATCGTAATAACGTATTTGTCCTCGGCGATGAGTTCAATATTATAGGGTGGGTAACTGGTTTGTTTTTCGTTGCGTGATGCGGCATCAATCATGGATGCTAAGTGGTCAAATCCAATGAATGAACGGTGTAGTGTTGATAAGTCTAAATTTCTCATAATCTAATATCCTATTTAAGCAATATTTGTATTTGAGCCCCAATTGATGGCGACTCTAATTAAAGTGTGACCCTGTTATCAGGCGCCACACTTATTACATGAGGATGAAAAAAAGACTTTCAAGTCAAATTGTGAAATTTATGCACATCCGCCAGTTTGCGGTAATTGATGTATTTTGATGCCAAGGGTATTGAGGGCAGTTTCCCAGCGGTTTCCTATCGGGGTACGAAACATGAGCGTCGGATCAGCCTCCACAGCTAACCAAGCATTGTCTTTCAACTCTTCTTCGAGCTGCCCGGCTTCCCAGCCTGCATATCCAAGTGCTACTAGGATATTTTCCGGTGATTGATCATTTCCAAGCACTGAAAGGATATCTTTTGATGTCGTTACTGTCACTTCGTCGGTAACCTCAATGCTACCGCTCCAACCGGTTTGTGGAGAATGAAGAATAAAACCTCTGTCAGGTGCCATTGGGCCACCTAAAACAACCCTAAAGTCTGACTTTTCCGCACTGACCTCGATAGCGTCATCAACTTGATTAAGGACTTCTTTTAACGTTAGATTCGATGGGCGGTTAACCACTATGCCCATTGCTCCTTTTTCATCATGTTCACAAATGTAGGTAACCGAGCGCTTAAAGTAGGGGTCGTCTAGGCTAGGCATGGCGATTAAAAAGTGGTTCTGTAAGCTATTCATTGGTAATTTATTTTTCTCGCTCTTCTAATTTTTGTTCAATCGCATTGAACAATTTACCGACGATGTCGATTCCGTAGGCTTTGGTAATTTCTTGAACGCATGTGGGACTGGTTACGTTTATTTCAGTGACTCGATCACCAATCACGTCGAGACCTACAAAGAGTAGACCTTTTTCAACTAATGTTGGTGCAATTTTCTCTGCGATTTCACGATCACTCTCCGAAATTGGTTGAGGGCGCCCAGTACCGCCAGCGGCAAGATTGCCTCGCACTTCATTTCCAGTGGGCAAGCGAGCAAGGCAATAGGGTATTACTTCTCCATTGACAATCAAGATACGTTTGTCACCCTCTTTGATTGCTGGAAGATAACTTTGGAACATTGCATAACGTTGCCCGTGGTCTGTCAATATTTCGCTCACAACCCCGAGATTGTTGCCATCAGCCTTTACTCTAAATATAGACGCTCCGCCCATGCCATCTAATGGTTTACAAATAATATCTTGATATTGCGCGTGGAACGCTTTTATTTGCGCTTTATTACGAGTGACTAATGTTGGGGGCGTTAATTCTGGAAACCATGCAGTAAATAATTTTTCATTGAAATCACGCAAACTTTGCGCTTTGTTGACCACCAATGTACCGCATTGTTCGGCTAATTCAAACATGTGAGTCGCATAGATAAATTCATTATCAACGGGTGGATCTTTGCGCATCAGAATAACATCGAGAGTGGCTAAGTTCTTTGGTGATGAAGAGGTGCATTCAAACCATTTTTGTTCATCATCAAAAACAGTTAATTCACTCATCATTGCCATTGGTTGCCCGTTCTCTAAAAAAAGGTCTGACATTTCTATATAGAAAAGCTCATAACCTCGCTTTTGAGCTTCGAGCAACATGACAAAACTTGTGTCTTTTTGGATATTGATGTGATGGATAGGGTCCATCACAATACCGAGTTTGATAGTCAAAATTAATTGTCCTTTTTAAAAAGCTCCACTGCGGTCACCACGAATTCAATTGAGATTGGTACAATTATAAGTCACCAAATTGTCCCTGTAATATCGATAGCGCAGTCAATGCAGCCGTTTCTGTTCTTAATACTCTGGGACCAAGAAGGCTCTCGATATAGCCATATTCTTGAGTTTGATAAATTTCTTTGTCCGTCAGCCCTCCCTCTGGACCAATCAGTAATCTGTATCCATACGGGGTTGGCGCAATCTCACTCAACCGTTTTTCTGCTCTTGGATGCAAGGTGACTCGTGTTTTCTGAGTACTATGCTTGATCCAATTTTCAAACAATTCAGGTTGATGAAGCACTGGAAGGGTATTTCTACCAGACTGTTCACAAGCCCCAATGATGATTTTTAACCATTGTTGATGTTTTTTCTGCCAGCGTTCTGTAGATAGTTTAACACCGCAACGCTCTGTGATTAACGGAGTGATTTCTGTAACACCAAGCTCTACCGACTTTTGCAACACAAATTCCATACGATCACCGCGTGAGATACCTTGACCCAGGTGGATTTGGAGTGGTGACTCTGTTGAAATAGCAAGACAAGCATCAACCAAAGCAACAGCAGACCGTTTGCTAACATCAGTTAATACTGCTGAATACTCGTGGTTATCACCGTTGAAAAGCACAATGGGGTGACCAGATTTCAGCCGTAGAACATTCACTAAATGGTTGACCGCATCGCCAGATAGATTAATCGACTGGTCAACACACAACGGAGCATCAACAAATATGCGTGGTATTCTCATGGGGGATATTGCGTGTGTTTCCGATAAAATTACGTGGCGAGAATAATAGCATGTTTAAGGATAGATGCGCCAACCTAACGTTTGTCCGAGTTGGCGCTGCGCTTGGTTATATCCGATTGTTATTGCGTTTTTGATTAGGGATTATTCTTAGCTCGACTCTGCGATTTTGAGCTCTACCTTCCACCGTTGAATTACTGACGATAGGAGACGTTTCTCCAAATCCTAAGGTTCTCATTCGATCAATGAAAACTTGTTGCTGTGATAAATAATTTTTTACGCTGTTAGCTCTTGCTTCCGATAAAGTCTGATTTAACTGATGGCCACCTGTGTTATCGGTGTGTCCTTCGATTTGCAGGAGCGTTTTATTGTATTTTTTTAAGATGACCGCAACATCATCTAAAACAGGATAGAATTCCGTCGAGATTCTCGAACTATTTGTATTAAAAGTGATATCGCCAGGCATTTGCAGGTAAATAGAGTTTCCATCTCTTACCACGTTAACACCACTGTCAGCGAGCTCTTTCCTAAATTCAAGCTCCTGTTTATCCATGTAACCACCAATGGCGCCACCGGCGATAGCTCCGAGGGCAGCTCCCCATACATAACGACTCTTGTCATGGTCACCTGTGCCTTTGCCGGCAATTGCACCAAGAACCGCTCCGATGGTGGCACCTTTTTCTGCATTCGTGCTGGCACAACCCGAGATAACAAGCGCCGATGAAATTGCTGCAACGTTTAAGATAGAGCGAATTGAGTACATATATGATTCCTTATAAAATGAAGTACATTGACAGTATGCAGTAGCAGACTGAATTTAAACTGAATAGTTGCCCCTTGTCTGTCACTAAGTGTAACTAAATTAGATCGGCTAAATTACCCGCAGTAAGCTTTTAATGGGTTTTTCTCGTATATTTTTAGCGCTATCGGCATGTACTGACTCATGTTTTCTATTCGAGTTGATGGGCTTGGGTGAGTTGAAAGAAATTCAGGTTGTCGATTTCCCCCATTTTGGTTGTCCATCAGTTGCCATAAAACGATTGCTTGACGAGGATCAAAACCTGCTTTTGCCATGAGCTCAAGTCCAATAATATCTGCTTCTGATTCGTGAGTTCGGCTGAAAGGTAGCTTTAATCCCATTTGCGCACCTAGACCTAATCCCGCCATAATCGAATCACTATTAGAAACCTCATTTTGGTTTAGTAGCTCTGAGGCAAGTTTGAGTCCTTGGGCAATCATTGTATCGCCAGATAGCCGCTCATTACTGTGTTCGGCAATGACATGTCCAATTTCATGCCCAATCACGGCTGCAAGTTGTGCTGAATTCTGGGCAAGTTCAATCAAACCCGCGTAAACCCCAACTTTTCCTCCTGGTAATGCGAAAGCATTTATTTGAGGATCATCAAAAACAACATACTCCCATTGATTAGCGGCATGAGAATTTGGGATGTGAGGTGTCATCGCCGTGGCTATACAATTGACCTCGGCGTTATAAATTGAGTTACCGGTTATCGGTGTATTTTGTTTCAATTCTGAGAAGGCATTCACTCCCATACTATCCATTTGCTTCGAAGAATAAAGCTTTAGTTGACTTCGTCCCGTTGGCGATTGCGAACAGGAACTCACCAAAACGACGGTGAAGAGGAAAGCCACAAAAACGACACCACTTTTAAATTGCACAATAGAACTCCTTATTTACGAGATGAACATCATTATATAACCGTCTAATCAGAACAGCTAAGATACCAAATTTGAGACAACCATTACTAACAAATATAATGCATGATCAATTGAAGATTTGGTTTTTTCTTTGTATGAGAGGCACTTTACACTGAATAAAGGCATTTTCGTTGGAAGAAACTGTAGTTCTTTTTTCGCTGTATATAATTTACTTTTCAAAGCGCCGCAGTATCCGACGATTTTGCCAGTGAAGTTGAATAGAAAGTGTGTAATCAACGATCAGATGCAATAGATTTTTGTTAAGTTGAATGTTGAAAAAGGCGCCGTATGGCGCCTTTAATGATTCATTCTGCTTGAATTTAAATATCGAGTTTTAAAGTTTCAGCGATATCTGTATTTTCCCATGGAAACTCGACTCTACCAAAGTGGCCGTATGCCGCTGTGGGTTGGTAGATTGGACGCTCCAAATCTAACATTTTGATGAGGCCATAAGGACGGAGATCGAAATGTCGTTTGATCAATTGAACGAGAGATGCTTCGCTGACTTTTCCAGTTCCAAATGTATCAACACTTATTGACGTTGGCTCGGCAACACCAATGGCATAAGACACTTGAATTTCACAACGTTCAGCTAATCCAGCCGCGACAATGTTTTTCGCAACATATCGTCCTGCATAGGCCGCTGAGCGGTCAACTTTTGATGGATCTTTTCCTGAAAAGGCGCCTCCACCGTGACGAGCCATTCCTCCGTATGTATCGACAATAATTTTACGCCCGGTTAATCCGCAGTCACCCATAGGTCCACCAATCACGAAACGGCCTGTTGGGTTGATAAAGAATTGAGTGTCTTTTGATAACAGACTGCTAGGTAGTACGGGTTTGATGATTTCTTCCATTACCGCTTCTTTGAGGTCAGCAGTAGAAACAGAATCGCAGTGTTGTGTTGACAGAACAACGGTATCTATTGAAACTGGTTTGTCATCCTCATAAACAAAAGTTACCTGACTTTTAG
>CAXRGH010000070.1:0-10041 GCA_964230195.1 Alteromonadaceae bacterium | reverse complement strand
GCATCACTGTCAACGTTCCAATCGCCATCCACAGTGACGACTCCGAGGGTCGTTGCCTGTGCAACATCTTGATTAAGCGTAAAATTCCCACCAACGCTCGCAGTTACTGTGCCCGCCAGCAGGTTTGCGCCTGATAGTATGGTATCACCCGAAGTGACCAAATTGACATCCGTTGCGGTGATCACTTGTGCACTTGTAGTGCTAATGTTTGCAGCATCAATATCAAGCGTACCACCAACGTTGACATTGTTACCCAAACTGACTGTACCGGACGAGGTTACGTTAACACCTGCCGAGGTACTTGTGGTTGCAAAGTCAGCAGCATCAATAGCAACGTCGCCAGCGTCACTTGAGCCGATACGAATGGTCCCCGTGCCCGCTTGTAAGAAATCAATTTCAGCTTGTGAAATATGCACGTCGCCAGTGGCAGCTGCCCCCACGTCAAAACTGATACCGGCAGACTGCCCCTTCAGTATGATGTCATTGTCATTACTCGTTAGGGATGCACCAATGTCTAACTGATTGTCAGCAGACAAGGTAATCACGCCATCACCTGTGATGGCATTCCCTCCCATATTGATATTATTCGCTGAAACGGTAATGTTATCAGCGCCTGAGGGTGCTAATGTGTTAAATCCTATGGTGCCATTACCGCCATCCAACGTCAGGTCACCATTCACATTAGCGCGATTAAAGCTGACAGTACCGGTCGTATTGAGACTGACGGCACCATCTGCTGCAACACCGATTTCGCCACCGGCACCAACAGTTAAACTAGTATCCGTTGCCGATGTTAAGGTACCCGCAGTGACATCAATATTGATGGCATTACCGGTTGCATCCGTTGTATGAACATCGCCCACCGTGAGATTGTCGTCTTCAATCACTAATACCGTACCTTGGGTATTCACATTGAGTTGATTGACATTGGTTGTTGCGGTGACCTGCGCGGCGCCTGTGGTGTTCACTGTCAGTGTATCAGCCGTCACCTTAGTGGTAGCGTCAGCTGAGGCAAATGCTGTTGTTCCACCCACAACATCCCCTGCGTTGAGGGTCAGACTTAAATTACTATTTGTGATGGCTGCGCCCAACGTCACATTACCCGTTGTTCCGGTTTCACCAATCGTGATGCTACGTGCACTGGAAGAATCGGAGACTAGGTTAGAAACACTGACATCATCAAGATATAGGTCACCTGCTGACGCTCCACCAACTTGTATATCGGCATCTGCTGTTAAGGTTTCGACCGTGGTGGTCGCCGTTGTTACGGCTGCATTGACGTCCACGTTATCGGACGTAATATCCAGTTGACCATCACCTGAAACCGCACTATTGATATTAACTGAGCCAGCATTGCCACCAGAGGTAAGTGATAAATTACCACCACTTCCTACGGTCAATGCGCTGTTGATATCAATGTTCTCAGTAGCTCCCGTCACGGTAATTGAAGAGTTACCAGAAATATTACTGATGCCAACGATCAAATCGCCGGTATTAGATAAATCAATAGCGTTAGCCTGACTCAATTCAAGTTCGTTAATGGTGGTGTTGATAGTCCCTGTTGAACTAGTATCCCCCTGAATAATGAGTTTATTTGCAGTAACATCATTAGCGCCCGTGCCTGTAATGGTGCCAGTTGAATCAATGGTAACAGTATCAGTAGCATCAACCACCACTGCAGAAGCCAGGGTCACATCGTTTGCTTTGATAAGAAGATCGGTACCCGACTTACTAACACTCAGGTTACTGACATCAACGCCTGTGAAATCAAGCTCTGTTGGACTACTGGTATTGTTGAGGGTTAACGTTCCAGTCTGCGTTACGGCGGCTGTAGCAGCCCCGCTCATTTTCTGAATAGACAACTCGCCACCATTGGTCACATTACCTAGATTGACGCTGCCATCTAATTCAAGATAGACATTACCCGCATCTGAGCCACTGGTTTGCACCGTACCGCCACTGCTCTTTATAGTAATTCCACCACCCGCTGAGTTTGAGCCAATTTCAGTCGCGTTTGCCGCTGAGAAAGTCAGATTGCCATCTGACTCAAGGTGATAGTTACCATCAAGCGTTGTATTCTGCCCGACTTGGTTAGCCGATGACGCGACCATATTACCGTCTGCACTCAAGGTAATGTTTGCGCCTTTCACTTGGCCAATCTGCAAATCTCCAGTGGATTGAGTAATAGACACATCGCCCGCGGTCTCAACAAAGACCGGCGCTGCTTTTGCCGAGGTAAAAGTAACATTTCCTCCTGCACTAATGGAGATCTCACCGTCTGCAGCTATTGTTCCGGAGTCGCCGACTACCGCGCCATCCGCTGTGATTGTCAGGTTGTTAGCACCCAAAGTGTCCGTGCCCGAACCTGAGTTGGTAATGGTCACATCACCGTCGGACACAATATTTAATCGCTTATCGTCATTTACCGTGGCTCGGATACTGGCGATACTTAATCCCGATCCGCTACCCGCCCCAATCGTCAGTCCAAAGTTATTGCTCGTCAAATCATAGCCATCAAGGTTACTGATGTCTTTGGTTGAGAACATTAAATTACTGTTCAATGCGCCCGTATTGTTGAAGGTTCCACCAATATTAATGCCGCTCGCGTTCACAAAAATCAGCGATTCAACGCGATTTGTATTCAGTTGACCTGCAAACAAAGAACTGTCGCCGCCAGTCACTCGGTTAAGCACCACGGTGCCAGCCTGTCCACCACTGTTTAGGAAAGACAAGCTCTCACCATTAGCAATACCCAATGTTGACCAATTCAGTAAGGTTTTGCCTTGATTTACGTTAACAGTACCACCACCAAATCCATCAACTCCTGAATAGGTTGCACCGTTCGTTGCGCTGTCTAAGTTGGAGTCCACTAGGCTGGATGTTTCAGCAGCAAATACAGAAGGGCTGAATGCCAACGATATAGCTAGTGCGAGGTTTGTTTTTACAAAATGACGAGATGAATAATTAACAGGGGCTTGTGAGTGCATTTGAGCTTCCTTGATTCGGTCTTAAACACGGACTGAAGTATTTATATTTAGACTTAAGTATTAATTATTTAGGACAAGAAATAAGACCTGTCAAACTTATCAGGAAAGAAAGTAACGGCTATCAAACAACTGATTATTTCTGTGTTTTTGTTCGCAAAAGCCCCCCCTTAGGGCGATGTGGGCGACGTTAGACTTTATATCAACTCTCCTGGCGTTGACCTCTGTTACAAAAAACAAATATTCATGAGACTTTTCGCTACTTTAGGGACCAGTGACACCATGACCATGAGAAATTGTCTTATCCGCCATAAGCCCGAACCATAAAACAAATACAGTTTTCATACCGTTTACGAGAGAAAATTTGAAATAGAGAACTGCGAGTGAAAGGTATTCGGTAACCAAAAAACAAAAAAGCCAGTCATGCGACTGGCTTTCAATTCTAGAACATGCTGTTTAACTACACTTCAGCTTCTTCTGCATCATCTGCTTTTGCTTTCTTACACAACAACATGTCGCGTAGTTTAGTCTCGAGCTCATGAGCAAGTTCAGTATTTTCTTTTAAATACTTAACCGCATTTGCTTTACCTTGACCAATTCGCTCACCATTACAGCTATACCATGCACCAGCTTTATCTACGAGCTTGTGCTGAACACCCAAATCAATCAACTCAGCTTGCTTACTGATCCCGGCACCATACAGAATTTGGAATTCGGCTTGCTTGAATGGCGGTGCCACCTTGTTCTTGACAACTTTCACGCGGGTTTCATTCCCAACCACTTCATCACCGTCCTTGATGGCACCAATACGGCGGATATCCAAACGAACTGAAGAATAGAATTTTAAGGCGTTACCACCAGTGGTAGTCTCTGGGTTACCAAACATGACACCAATCTTCATCCGGATTTGGTTAATGAAAATACACAAGGTGTTTGAGCGTTTGATATTACCAGTGAGCTTTCTCAACGCTTGAGACATCAAACGTGCTTGAAGACCAACGTGAGAATCTCCCATATCACCTTCAATTTCTGCCTTTGGAGTTAGTGCCGCGACCGAGTCAACAATCACTACGTCAACAGCGCCAGAACGCACCAACATGTCACAAATTTCAAGGGCTTGCTCACCTGTGTCTGGCTGTGAAACAAGAAGATCATCAACGTTAACACCTAACTTTGCGGCATAGACTGGATCCAAGGCGTGTTCAGCATCAACAAACGCACAGGTTTTTCCAACCTTCTGAGCCTCAGCGATGACTTGCAATGTCAATGTTGTTTTACCAGAAGATTCTGGCCCATAAATTTCAACGATTCTGCCACACGGTAAACCACCTATCCCCAAGGCAATATCAATACTCAATGATCCGGTTGAAATAGAATCAATGTCCATTGCTTGGCTATCACCCAAGCGCATGATGGTTCCTTTACCAAACTGCTTATCAATTTGTCCAAGTGCAGCGGTTAGCGCGCGTTGTTTATTATCGTCCATTACTGGCCCCTATGTGTTAGGAATTCGGAAATGATTTACAGGGATTATACTGTACAAATTTACAGTTACAACTTTTTTTATGTTTTATTTGGAAAATTGAAGCGCAAGTCAGAGAGCACTGAGGGTGAAGGGGCATTGACCAACAGTTCATAACAAGATTATCACATTGCAATTGTCTAAATAAGACAAACATGATGAATCTTATTTGTAATCATATTGTTATCAGTTTTGAGCCCCGAATGTACTTTATTAACAGTAATAAAACATTGATTTCAAATAACACATAAGCCCCTAAGAAAATTCCAAATTTCTACAAATTTTTTGCGTGAATTGAGAGCAATCTCGTAATTACTTTCATACAATAACGTCTACTATTTTCTGTGGATAATGTGATCATGAACCAACCTATTATTGTCTTAAACTGTGGTAGCTCGTCAATTAAGTTTGCCATTATTGATGCCACTAATGGCGACGCCACCTTGTCTGGGCTTGCTGAAAATTTAGGAAATCATGATGCCAGAATTAAATACAAATCAGGTGGCAATAAATATGAAGCCGATTTACCCGAAAATGCCGACCACAAATCTGCACTTGGGGTAATCCAGTCAATCATTAAAGAGCGTAATTGTAGCCCTGTGGCTGTCGGGCACCGAGTGGTACACGGTGGTGAAGCATTCACACGTTCAGTATTAATCACAGACGAAGTCAAACAGGCTATTGAGGATACTGCTCATATGGCACCGTTGCATAACCCTGCCAATCTCGCAGGCATTGAATGTGCGCAAGAAGCCTTTCCTGAATTACCACAAATTGCCGTGTTTGATACCGCATTTTTTCAATCACTCCCGCAGAAAGCATTTATATACGCAATCCCTTACAAGCTTTATAAGCAACATGGCATTCGACGATACGGGTTCCACGGTTCGAGCCATTTATTTGTCAGTCAGCGCGCTGCAAATCTTGTGTCAAAATCTATTACACAGTGCAATATGATTACTGCGCATCTTGGCAATGGTTGCAGCATTACTGCAATCAAGAATGGAAGGGCGATTGATACTAGCCTCGGTTTCACTCCCCTTGAGGGACTTGTAATGGGTACCCGCTGTGGTGATATCGATCCGAGCCTTCCTGCAGTATTGATCAATCAATGTGGTTATACTGCCGAGGAAGTGGATACGTTATTGAATAAACAGTCAGGCTTATTGGGAATTTCTCAATTGAGTAATGACTGCAGAACGTTGGAAGAACAAGCCATCAACGGTAACAAACATGCACAGTTGGCATTGGACGTATTTTGTTATCGACTAGCAAAATACATCGGTAGTTATATGGCGATTACCGGAAAACTGGATGCCATTGTTTTCACCGGCGGTATTGGTGAAAATTCAGATTACATTCGTGCCAATGTACTGAGTTATTTTGAACACCTTGGGATCAAAGTGTCAGAAGAAGAAAATCGCAAGGCACGATTTGGTGAAATTGGCAACATCAACACACTGCCACTCCCTGTCTATGTTATCCCTACCAACGAAGAATGGGTGATTGCGAAAGACGCCCTCAAACTTGCAAAGTAGCCCAAGGAGATTTGATTATGCCGAGACGTATTATGCTCATACCCGTTGGACGTTCAGTGGGACTCACTAGCGTTAGCATGGGATTAGTGCGCTGTCTGGAACAACGCGCGGTAAAATCACATTTCTTCAAACCTGTCAGCCAACCTCGGGGAGATTTTACTGAACCCGACGCCGCTGTTTCTGTGATTAGACATTATACCCAAGTGGCTACCAACGCTCCGTTAGACGATCGCTGGGTGGTCAAAATGATGAGTAGCGACAACACCGATGTGCTGCTTGAAAAAATCATCGCTGACTTCGAGGAACAGGTTTCAGATTCTGCGGTTTCCGTGATTGAAGGATTAGTCACAACTCACCGACACCCTTATGCTGACAGACTTAACGTGGAGATATCGAGAGCACTGGATGCCGATGTTGTTTTTGTGGCATCGCCTGCTAACGAGACGCCTGACAGTCTAAACGAGAAACTGGAAATTGCAGCCGATGCTTTCGGAGGCCACAAACGTAAAAAGGTCATTGGCACCATTCTTAACAAAGTCGGCGCACCCATTGACGAGCAGGGTAACATTCAATATTTACTCAACGTCGGTAACACTGCAGCGGCGACTGACTCTGGTACCTTTGATTCCCTGGCAATATTCTCAAAGCGTTTTAATCTGCTTGGGCAAGTGAACTGGAACTACGAGCTAGTTGCACCTCGTGTGATGGACATGAGCAAACATCTTGATGCCAAATTCATCAACCATGGCGATTATCAACATCGCCGCATCCGCAGTGTGCACTTCTGTGCTCGTCAAGTGGATAATATTGATAATGCGCTGGTACCCGGTGCATTGGTGGTGATGTCTGGTGATCGCAGTGATGTTCTCATTGCTGCCTGTTTAGCTGCGTTAAGTGGTGTCAAGCTTGGCGCTATTTTGCTGACCGGCGGATATCAACCAGAAGACAGCGTACTAAAATTATGTGAACAAGCATTTAATACGGGTCTCCCAGTGTTAAGTATTCAACAAAACACATGGCAAACAGCATTGAAACTTCAACAATTTGACGTTGAAGTGCCATATGATGATGAACAACGGATAGAGCGCGTTATGCACCACACCGCGGATAGCCTTTCTGATGAATGGTTGAGTAGCCTAACGCGTGATGCGGGAAGAAAAGCGCGTTTGTCACCCGCTGCATTCCGCTATCAATTAACACGTAAAGCAAAAGCCGCCAATAAGCGTATTGTGCTGCCTGAGGGAGATGAGCCGCGCACGGTTAAAGCGGCAGCATTATGCGCTGAGCGTGGTATTGCCACCCCTATTCTACTGGGCGATCCCGAGTCGGTTCATCGAGTGGCTGAACAACAAGGGATTCAACTCAGTGACGGTGTTGAAATCATTTCACCCGAAACCATTCGTTCACGCTACATTGATGGTTTGGTAGAGCTACGTAAACACAAGGGTATGACGGATGTGATTGCACAAGAGCAATTGCTCGACAACGTGATGCTAGGTACCATGATGTTACAAGCAGGTGATGTTGACGGCCTAGTATCAGGCGCTGTGAATACCACAGCAAATACCATTCGTCCTGCGCTTCAACTTGTAAAAACAGCACCATCTTCATCATTGGTGTCATCGATTTTCTTCATGTTGCTACCCGAACAAGTCTTGGTCTATGGTGATTGCGCTATCAACCCTGATCCTAACGCCGAACAATTAGCGGATATTGCGATTCAATCGGCAGATTCAGCAGCTATGTTTGGAATTGAGCCTAGAGTCGCTATGATCAGCTACAGCACTGGAACCTCGGGAGCAGGTTCAGACGTTGAAAAGGTAAAACAAGCCACCGCAATCGCGCAACAAAAACGGCCAGATCTGTTGATTGATGGTCCGCTACAATATGACGCTGCGTTAATTGATAGTGTTGCCAAGAAAAAAGCCCCAAACAGCCCTGTTGCAGGTAATGCAACCGTGTTTATATTCCCAGACCTAAATACCGGTAACACCACCTATAAAGCGGTACAACGCAGTGTTGATTTAGTCTGTATCGGTCCAATGTTGCAAGGTATGAATAAGCCGGTGAATGACCTTAGTCGGGGTGCGCTCGTGGACGATATTGTTTTCACAATCGCACTGACCGCTATTCAGGCATTAGGAACAGAAAAGTAGCCTGTATAGGACTGAGGAAAGTCAAGCGAACACTTCTGGTTGGTGACAGAAAAGTGCTGTTCAAGATCAGCGAACAGCCACTATTGAATGACGCGCTGACCGTTCACGTAATATGATTTGAATGCTTTGCCGTCAGTCTGGTATTCGGTTGCTTCGCCGTGCAACTGCCCCATTTTGTAATATGCGTCAAACTCGAGTTTGCCGTCTTGGTAGTACATTTTTCGGCGGCCATCCATTAAACCATCATTAAAAAACCCTTCATCCACGACTTTGCCATTCGTTTCACGATAGACTTTATAAGGCCCGTGCTGTTTACCATTTCGGTAATGAATTTCATTCGCAATGTTGCCGGATTCATAGAAGGTTTTATGAAGCCCCTGCTCAACGTTTTGACGAAATTCTCCTTCACGTTCTAATGCGCCATTGTAACGGTACTGACGGAGATATCCGTTCAATTCCCCATTCTGATAAACCGCGTTTTCTCGTAGCTGTCCGTTCTTATAATACCGGTTTAGAACCCCATTAAGCTCGCCGTTAGCGCGCTCAGAATATTCCTGTAACTGACCAGACTCAAAGTAGCTTTTGTACTCGCCATGCCATTGCCCATCACGCTGGGTCGATATCAATCGCAAATTCCCGTTAAACCAATATTCTGTGTAAGCACCATTCTCTTTGCCGTAAGAAAAGTGTTTAGCAAGATACAATGAGCCGTTGCCAAAATATTGATGGTAATCGCCATGGTATTGATCTTGAAAATAATGACTTTTCACATGTATTTGACCGTTATCAAAGTACTCAATCTGCTGACCGTGGAGCAAACCATCTTGATATGAAGTTATGGTCTTAAGCTGACCCGAGGGATAGAACTCTTTGTATTCACCAATGAAATAACCCAGCTCAGATTCCCCGATTGTCTTCTGCTGCCCGTTGTCATGGAACACTTCGTAAACACCATTGAGTAAACCGTCTTTGTACTCGATTCGCCAATGCATGACGCCATTGTAATGATGGGCCAACGAGAAACCAGTAAAGGGTTGAGTGCTTTCGGAGTGATAGGTCAATCCGCCCCGTTTCACCAGTTGATGGGCCAATACTTCAGGTGGAGGCCCAGAACAGCCAGGCAATATGCCAAGGGATACAGCAATAATAAGAATTAATACAGAACGATTCGACCATTTCATTACAATTATATTCTTCGGCTTGATACGCAGGTAAGGTTAGATAAGATGTAACCCTCGTGTCAGTATAGGTGAATTACTTTGCTTTGCTGACCATACTATTGGCTAATTCAATGGCATAGGTAATGGCTTGCTCACGCACAGCCTCTCTACTACCCGAAAATAACTGATGGCAAGATTTCACGGCTTGCGTTTCACGACATGCCACGGCAAACCATACCGTTCCAACGGGTTTTTCAGCAGTACCTCCCCCCGGCCCTGCAATACCACTAGTCGCTACTCCCCAATCAGCCCCCGAACGTTCGCACGCGCCAGCAGCCATCGCTTCGACCACCTCACAAGAGACTGCGCCGTGAGCGCTGATTAATGAATGACTAACACCCAGCGCTTGTGTTTTACTCTCATTCGAGTAGGTCACCCATGATTGTTGAAACCATTGTGAACTGCCATCCATTGACGTGAACGCATAAGCAATACCGCCGCCAGTGCATGACTCTGCTGCACTGATTGTTTGCTTCTGAACGATTAACGTGTTTGCAAGAATGCGTAATGGTTCTGAGACTGACATTTTATGCTCCTGGCACGTCAATAATTGAGAACGTTCTCTGGTTGAGACCGACGTTCCTTTTTGGTGGTTGTCGACATAAGATACGTGTCAGTATA
>CAXRGH010000069.1:0-33563 GCA_964230195.1 Alteromonadaceae bacterium | reverse complement strand
GTGCGGCTAAATCCGTTGATTCAGCAATCTGCTGCTTGGCCTGTTCAATAATGGCTTCAAGATCCATAACTTCCTCTACAACAACCGTTGTCGCGTTTTGATTATACAAAGCCCGTAAGTTTACACGAAACATCGGCACTTCTGCTAGCCCCAAAACGCCTTGAGTTCACCTTTTTATCGCAATTTAATGCGTCGTATTGCAGGCATAAAAAAACCGAGTGGAGAATACTCTTAATTCTCTCACTCGGCTTGTCAATGTAATGAATAAAGATTATTTCATTAATTATTCGTCGCTAGACTCTGGTGCTGGACGTTCAATCAACTCTTTCATTGAAAGACGAACACGGTTTTGACGATCAATTTCCATAACTTTCACGTCAACCATTTGACCTTCAGACAAGTGGTCAGTCACCTTATTTACACGCTCGTGAGCGATCTGTGAAATATGCACTAGACCCTCTTTGCCTGGAAGTACTTCAACAAACGCACCAAAATCAACAATACGCATCACTTTACCGTGATAGGTCTTTCCTACTTCAACTTCGGCAGTCACAGCTTCAATCTTATCGATTGCAATTTGTGCCTTTGCACGCTCGGTTGCAAAGATTTTGATGGTACCGTCATCTTCAATTTCAATGTTGGTATCTGATGCTTCAGTGATAGAGCGAATGGTTGCGCCACCCTTACCAATCACTTCACGGATCTTGTCTTGGTCAATCTTCAACGTGTAGATACGCGGAGCAAATTCAGACATTTCTTCACGAGGACCTTGAATTGCTTGGTCCATCACTTGCAATATGTGCAAACGTGCTTCTTTCGCCTGCTTTAACGCAACTTGCATGATTTCTTTGGTGATACCTTCAATCTTGATATCCATTTGAAGTGCTGTGATACCCTCTTGTGTACCAGCCACTTTAAAGTCCATATCACCTAAGTGATCTTCATCACCCAAGATATCTGATAATACAACAAAGTTTTCATCACTTTTCACTAGACCCATCGCGATGCCGGCAACAGATGCTTTGATTGGAACACCAGCATCCATAAGTGCAAATGAAGTACCACATACTGATGCCATTGAAGAAGAATTCCCACACGTACAACGTACGGGAATTCTTCTTCACTTGGCATTACCGCTTGAATACCACGCTTAGCAAGACGACCGTGACCAATTTCACGACGTTTTGGCGAGCCAATCATTCCCGTCTCACCAACACAGTATGGAGGGAAGTTATAGTGAAGCATGAAACGACTATTTTTGGTACCGCTCAGCTCATCAATCATCTGAGCATCACGTTCAGTACCCATAGTTGCAACAACCATAGCCTGAGTTTCACCACGCGTGAACAATGCAGAACCGTGAGCGCGCGGTAACAAACCCGTTGCTACGTGCAGACCACGGATTGATTCAGGATCACGACCGTCGATACGAGGCTCACCCGCCAAAATGCGAGAACGTACAACCTCACTTTCAAGGTCATGCAGTAAGTCCAGTACTTCAGCTTCATCTTGCTCTTCATCAGTAGCAAGAATGGCGTCTTTCGCTTTTACCGTCACGTCGGTAACTGCGTCTTTACGTTCAAGCTTGTCAGAAATTTGATACGCTGCAGTCATACCCTCGAGTGCAAGCTCTGCAACCTTAGCTTTTAACGCCGTATTTTCAGCTTCTGGCGCCCAATCCCATGATGATGTACCCACCATTTCAGCAAATTCGGCTACGCCTTGAACAACCGCTTGTGACTGTTCATGACCGAACATAACAGCACCTAGCATAACATCTTCCGAAAGCACTTCAGCTTCAGATTCAACCATAAGTACCGCACTTTCAGTACCGGCAACAACGAGGTCAAGCTGGCTTTGCTCCATCTCTGAGGCTAATGTATTCAAAACGTACTGGCCATCAATGTAACCAACACGTGCTGCACCAACAGGGCCGTTGAATGGGATACCCGATATCGCAAGTGCTGCTGACGTACCAATCATTGAAATCACATCAGTTGGGATTTCAGGATTTGCCGAAACAACATTGATAACGACTTGAACTTCGTTCTTGAAACCTTCTGGGAATAATGGACGAATTGGACGGTCAATCAAACGAGCAATCAATGTTTCGTGTTCTGAAGGACGCGCTTCACGCTTGAAGTAACCGCCCGGGATACGACCTGCGGCATAGGCTTTTTCTTGGTAATTTACGGTGAGGGGGAAGAAGTCTTGACCAGCTTTTGCTTCTTTTTTACCCACAACACTAACAAATACAGTTGTGTCATCCATGCTTGCCATAACAGCAGCACTGGCTTGACGAGCAATTACGCCCGTCTCAAGAGTAACGGTGTGTTTACCGTACTGGAATGTTTTTGTAATAGGAGTCACTTAATTTTCCTTTTTCTTTATCTACTTACGCTTTTTATTGCGAGCCATAGTATAGACTGTGTGCACTGTGAAAAACAGTGAATATTATATAACAGTCAAATATTTTATGGTTTTTTAAAAACTCGGGAGCTAGATACTAAAAAAGCATCCAAATTGGATGCTTTTTCTGAGAATCTTTGTCTTAGCGACGAAGACCTAAACGCTGGATTAGCGACTTGTAACGCTCAACGTTTTTACCTTTAAGGTAATCAAGAAGCTTACGGCGGCTGCTTACCATGCGTAACAAACCACGACGTGAGTGGTGATCTTTTTTGTTGTCAGCAAAGTGAGACTGAAGCTTGTTGATGTTATGAGTCAGCAAAGCAACTTGTACTTCTGGTGAACCAGTGTCGCCTTCTTTAACTGCGTATTCAGCAACGATATTTGCGGTTTCTTGTTTAGTTAGTGACATAATATTTCTCCAATATAGATTTTACTTTCGCCTAACCAATCACTAATTCAGCTAGACGGAACGGCGCGTAGTTTACACCAGCGGACAGGATAATCAAGTGTAAAAACGTACTAATCACTGTAAACAACAACTCGCTTTGGATGTACTTGTCCATCAATGAAGTCGGCAACACCTAAAAAGCACGTATCTTCATACACTCGTACCAAGCCATTTTCACTCATAACAGCAGGCACTGGGTTACCACAACAAAACTTAGTTCTAGCTTCAGCAGAAATGTTGACGCTTGGTAAGCTTGCAACAGCTGTGTCCATTGGTAACAACTTCGCATCCAGTGCTTGATACTTTTCATGATCACTAGCTTCAGATCCATTATCTTCTGGAAGTAGCGACTGCAATGCTTCTATCGTCATCATACGATCATTTGGGTAGTCTGCTACATGGGTTCTGTGTAGTCGGGTGACATAAGCGCCACAACCGAGTACTTGACCAATATCATCAACTAAAGAACGAATGTAAGTGCCTTTGCTACAATGCACACTCATCGTCACTTCATCCGAAGTAATATCATGAATCGTTATACTGTAAATACAAATGTCGCGTGCCGGTCTTTCAATTTCGATACCCTGCCGCGCATAGTGATACAAAGGCTTACCTTGATGTTTTAACGCAGAATACATAGACGGCACTTGTTGAATATTCCCAACAAACTGTTCAATGGCTGCTCTGATCTCAGCTTGTGTTGACGTCACTTCTGCGGTTGATACCACCTCACCATCAGCATCGGAGGTTGTGGTTCTGATCCCCAGCTTGGCGGTAACATCGTACTGCTTGTCTGCATCTAACAGAAACTGTGAAAACTTAGTGGCTTCCCCCAAGCAAACGGGCAACATCCCTGATGCTAACGGATCAAGAGCACCGGTATGTCCTGCTTTAGCCGCTCCGTATAGACGACGAACTTGCTGAAGAACATGATTAGACGACCCACCTAAAGCCTTGTCTAACAATACAATGCCATTGATGTTCCGTCCTTTACGCTTCCTCGCCACAACTTAGTCCTCACTTGGCCATGGTGATTCGTCGCTATCAGCATCACGTCCAGATGCTTTAGCTTTAGATTTGTCGTTATTTACAACCTCTGTGACCAAGTTTGAAATACGCATACCCTCGGTAATTGAACCGTCTAATTGGAAACGGATTTCCGGAACCGCGCGCATTTTGACTCTGCGTCCTAACAAACCACGAACAAACTTGCTATTTTCCAATAATAACGCCATTTGTTGTTTTATTTTCTCGTCGTCTTGCTCAAAGAAAGTCACAAAAACTTTTGCATACGCTAGATCACGTGAAACAGAAACCCCTGAGACAGTGATCATGCCGAGACGAGGCTCTCGGTGTTTCAATTCTTGTTGCAATATGACTGCAACTTCTTGGTGGATCTGTTGACTGACTCGGTCAGTTCTTGAAAATTCTCTTGCCATAATTACCTCTCTCAGTGTTTACACTAAGCAGAAACGGAGGCTAAGCGCCTCCGTTTAAATCAATACAAGTTATTCGTTCATTATATTTGACGAGCAACTTCAACCACTTCGAATACTTCGATTTGGTCACCAACTTTTACATCGTTGTAATTCTTAACGCCGATGCCACACTCCATGTTGTTGCGGACTTCT
This sequence comes from Alteromonadaceae bacterium, assembly GCA_964230195.1. Taxonomy (GTDB): domain Bacteria; phylum Pseudomonadota; class Gammaproteobacteria; order Enterobacterales; family Alteromonadaceae; genus CAXRGH01. The sequence goes on along the minus strand of CAXRGH010000069.1, from coordinate 29,072 downwards.
TGTACGTCATCTTTGAAGCGGCGCAATGACTCAAGCTCACCTTCATAGATCACAACATTGTCACGCAATACACGAATTGGATTACTACGCTTGACCACGCCTTCCGTTACCATACAACCAGCGATAGCTCCAAGTTTCGGCGATTTAAACACATCACGAACCTCAGCAAGACCAATGATTTCCTGCTTAAATTCTGGCGCTAGCATACCGCTCATCGCTTGCTTAACTTCGTCAATCAAGTCATAGATAACGCTGTAGTAACGCAAGTCAATCTCTTCCGCTTCAACCACTTTACGCGCGCTTGCATCAGCACGAACGTTAAAGCCAACAACAATTGCTCCAGAAGCAGCTGCGAGTGACGCATCAGTTTCGGTTATACCACCAACACCACTACCCACGATATTGACTTTAACCTCTTCCGTAGACAGCTTCAGTAATGATTCACTGATTGCTTCCACAGAACCTTGAACATCTGCTTTAAGTACAACATTAAGCTCACTAACGTCACCTGCTTCCATGTTAGCAAACATGTTTTCAAGCTTCGCTTTCTGTTGTTTAGACAATTTCAATTCACGTTGTTTAATGGAACGTTTCGTTGCGATTTCACGTGCTTTACGCTCATCTTTCACCACTAGTGCATCTTCACCAGCAATCGGTACACCCGAAAGACCTAAAATCTCAACTGGCGTCGATGGTCCAGCGATTTTGACTTCATGACCATTTTCATCTTTCATTGCACGAACACGACCGTATTCAACACCACACAAGATAATGTCGCCGGCGCTCAATTCGCCTTCTTGAACCAAGATGGATGCTACTGGACCACGCCCTTTATCGAGGCGAGACTCTATCACTAAGCCTTTTGCAGGTCCTTTCGGAGATGCTTGAAGGTCCAATACCTCAGACTGAAGTAAGATTGAATCTAATAGTTCGTCAACGCCCGTACCTGCCTTCGCAGATACATAGACGAATTGATGCTCACCGCCCCACTCTTCAGAAATAACTTCCATTTGAGAAAGCTCAGTTTTAACTCGGTCTGGATCAGCGGCTTCTTTGTCCATTTTGTTCACAGCAACTATCAACGGAACCTGCGCTGCACGAGCGTGTTGAATCGCTTCTTTAGTCTGAGGCATAACACCATCGTCGGCAGCAACAACAAGCACAACGATATCTGTTGCAGTTGCACCACGAGCACGCATTGCGGTAAACGCCGCGTGACCAGGGGTGTCAAGGAAAGTCACACGTCCGTTGTCTGTAGCAACACTGTAGGCGCCGATATGCTGTGTAATACCGCCAGCCTCTCCGTCAGCAACTTTGGCACGACGAATATAGTCAAGCAATGATGTCTTACCGTGGTCAACGTGTCCCATGATGGTAACAACTGGTGCACGATTTGATTTATCATCGTAATCAAAACCTGCGAGTAACTCATCCTCAAGCGCATTGTCATTGACCAACTCGTATTTACGACCCATTTCTTCAATAACAAGAATCGCAGTATCTTGGTCCAACACTTGGTTAAGGGTGACCATTTCGCCCATTTTCATCATACTCTTGATGACTTCAGTTGCTTTGATTGCCATGCGGCTTGCAAGCTCTGATACTGTGATGGTTTCACCTAGCTTAACAACGCGCTCAACAGGTTGAGCTGGTTTATTAAACTTGTGTTTTAAGTTATCACCTGCATTTTTACGTTTTGATTTACGACGACGAGGCTGACGTTCATCACGCATGTCAAGTTCGTCTTCTGCTTGTTGAGCATAACGGTTACTAGTGATGTGGAAGTCACCGGTCTCTTCGTTACGCTTGCGAGCTTCTTCCTCTTGCTTCCAACGACGCTCGTTTTCCTCTGCTAAGCGCTTCGCTTCCTCTGCCGCTCTTGCAGCCTCAGCTTCGAGTTTACGGCGAGCTTCTTCTTCCTGCTGTTGACGTAATTTTTCTGCTTCAGCTTTCGATTCTTCGCGTGCTTTAAATTCTTCTTCTGTCAATTGCGGTTTGTTTTCCGCTTCAGCTTTTGCTCGAGACTCAGCCTCAGCCTTCGCTTTACGACGTGCTTCCGCATCCGCTTTTGCTTTAGCATCTGCCTCTGCTTTCGCTTTTGCGCGAGCTTCTGCTTCTGCTGCCGCTTTGCGTTCTGCTTCCAAACGTGCTGCTTCTTCAGCTGCTTTACGTTCTTCTTCAGCGCGTCTTTGCTCTTCAACATCATCACGTTTCACGTAGGTACGCTTTTTACGCACTTCCACTTTAACGCCTTTTGATTTGCCTGACACACTTAACGTACTCGTTGTCTTACGTTGTAGTGTCATTCGCTTCGGTTCAGAACTCTCACTGCCACCATGTTGTTTCTGAAGAAATTCAAGTAACGCCTTTTTCTCTTCTTCAGTAACGGCGTCCGACGGTGATTTTTTTATACCAGCATCAGCAAGTTGTTTAATCAAACGATCAACCGACGTACCAATATCCGTAGCGAGTTTTTCAATGGAAACTTCTGCCATTTATATACTTCCTTCTAGTTAATCGTTATTCTTCGTTGAACCAAACAATGTTTCGAGCAGCCATAATCAACTTGCCCGCTTGCTCTTCGTTTAATTCTTCAATATCTTCTAAATCATCAACGCCTTGCTCTGCAAGTAGTTCAAGGTCATTCACACCTTTGCTTGCTAGTACAAATGCGAGGTGACGATCCATACCTTCAAGATTCAATAATGCTTCTGTCGGCTCAGAGTTTTCAAGACTTTCTTCCGTTGCCAAGGCTGCCGTTGTCAATGCTGCTTTCGCACGATTACGTAACTCGTCTACCAAATCTTCGTCTAATCCTTCGACATCTAACAACTCTTGGGTTGGAACGTATGCAATCTCTTCAATTGAACTGAAGCCTTCCTCAACTAGCAAGGCAGCAAAGTCCTCATCAATGTCCAATTGGGTAACAAAGCTGTTCAACACTTCCGCATTTTCTTCTTCGTGTTTAGAGTTCATATCTTCTACGGTCATCACATTCAGTTCCCACTCGGTTAACTGACTGGCTAATCTTACATTTTGACCATTTCGACCAATAGCTTGCGCTAGATTATCTTGTTCTACAGCAACGTCCATAGTTCCTTTATCTTCGTCTACAACGATGGAGGCAACTTCAGCTGGCGCCATCGCGTTGATGACAAACTGTGCTGAATTTTCATCCCAAAGCACGATATCAACACGCTCACCACCGAGCTCTGATGAAACCGCCTGAACACGCGAGCCACGCATACCAACACACGCGCCAACCGGGTCTAAACGTCTATCATTGGTTTTCACTGCAATTTTTGCACGAGAGCCTGGATCACGAGCCGCTGCTTTAATTTCTAAAACCTCTTCCGCAATCTCTGGTACTTCAATTCGGAATAATTCAACTAACATGTCTGGGTGGGCACGGCTAATGAACAATTGTGCACCTCGAGCTTCCGGACGAATCGCAAAAAGAAGGCCTCTAACTCTGTCACCTGGACGGAAAGTTTCACGGGGTAGCATGTCATCACGGAAAATCACACCTTCCGCATTGTTACCTAAATCAATAATGATGTTGTCACGGTTAACTTTCTTAACCACACCAGTAACCAACTCTCCCACTTTATCTTCGTACTCAGCTAGGATTTGAGCACGTTCAGCTTCTCTCACTTTCTGAACAATCACTTGTTTCGCTGTTTGCGTTGTAATACGGTCAAAAGTGACAGACTCAATCTGTTCTTCAACATATTCACCTAACTGAATGTTTGGCTCATCGATTTGAGCAGCTGAAAGCGTAATTTCTGCATACGGATTTTCTTGCTCTTGGTCATCTTCAACCACTAACCAACGGCGGAACGTATCAAAATCACCAGTGACACGATCGATTTCTACGCGAACTTCAATTTCGCCTTCATTCTTCTTCTTTGTTGCACTGGCGAGTGCAAACTCAAGCGCTTCAAAGATTTTCTCTCTAGGTACTTGCTTTTCATTTGAGACTGCTTCCGCAACCAATAGAATTTCTTTACTCATACTCTGCTCCCCCTTATTTTTTGGCCTTAGGCGAACTCGTTTCAAAGTTCGGTACCAAATTTCCTTTTTCTACGTTATTTAGCATTAAGTTGAAAGATTGACCGTCAACGGTGACCTGAATACTACCGTTTTCACAGCCGGTTAATTGTCCTTTAAAATTTCTGCGTCCGTCTTGAGGGATCCGTAATCGCAATGACACATCTTCACCAATAATCGCCTGATAATGTGCTTCTTTGAACAACGGGCGATCCATACCAGGTGACGAAACCTCTAGATTGTAGTTGCTCGATATCGGATCTTCTACATCGAGTACGGAACTCACTTGATGACTAACGTCAGCACAATCGTCAACACTGATCCCCTCAGGGCTATCAATGTACACGCGCAATGTGGAAAACTTTCCTGCACGTATGAATTCTAAACCAACAAATTCGAACCCCAGCGCTTCGACAGGCGCGGTTAACATATCGTTAAGGCTTTGCTCTAACTTCGACATACTTTCTCCAATGGTCGATTGGGTATTCGTTGGAGCATGTTTTCTTTGGCTCCAGATAACAAAAAACCTCGGATAAAACGAGGCTACAAATCCCACCGTGCTTCATGACCGGTGGGCTATATTCCTTTATTTCAGTAACCTAAAACTAAAAAACCCTTGATGAAAAGCCACCAAGGGTCTTAATTTGGTTGCGGGAGCCGGATTTGAACCGACGACCTTTGGGTTATGAGCCCAACGAGCTACCAGGCTGCTCCATCCCGCGTCTGAAACCTTGTCAGCGCAATTAATTACGCTATGAAGTGGGCGTATTATACATTGCCATAGTGGATGCGCAAGACATTCCGAAAGTTTTTTATTTGTTGTACAACTGCTAAAGACAAAACCCCTCAATGGCAACATTTTGCTAACATTTTCTTGATATTTTTGCCACTTGAGATTATGCTTCCCTCAAATTGTTAACAATCTACAAGGTTATCTATGTTGTATCGTTCACTTGTTATTATCTGCGCTCTTTTCGTTATGCTTTCTACTTCGGTAATGGCCAAAAACGCAGTAACCATGCACGTTTCGCCGTCAGGGACTGAAAAAGCCTCAGGCACAATAGATGATCCCCTTAACTCTATTGCTGCTGCTCGTAATAAAGTACGACAAATAAAAAATAAACATAAGGGTAAACCCATCAACGTAGTATTTGCTGAGGGTGACTACGCAATCAATGAATCTGTTTTATTTTGGAAAGCAGATGGTGGAACAAAAGATGCACCAATTACCTATAAAAATGCGCCAGGTGCTAAGGTTCGGTTCTTTGGCGGTTTCAACCTTAAACCAACTGATTTCACAGCGCTAAAAGATGAAACGTTCCGCAGTCGGCTTGTCAATAAAAGCGCAGCTGATCACATTGTCGTTGCTGACCTAAAAGCAAAAGGCATCTCAAACTTCACATCACCGAGCAGGATTGGTTGGTCGATCTACAAACCTCAGCCTAAAACAGCGCCAATGTCGTTGATTATTGACGATAAACGCATGCCGCTTGCACGATGGCCAAATGCTGATGAACACAGCCCGTACATGGTATACAAGCATTATTTGAGAGAAGATAGAGCATTGCGTGGTTATGAAAAGAAGGTTCAAAAGATCATTGATAAAACCCGCCTTCCTGGCGATGTTAGCTACCTATCTGTTACTGACCCAGGTGACAAGGCAAAACATAAACCATTTGGCAAGGGTGGCACTTTCAAAGTCGCGTTTGATCGCCCTAAATACTGGAACAAGCCAAACGATGTGTTCATTGATGGTGTATTGAGTTCAACATGGGAATGGACGTTTAACCAAATAGAATCCGTGGATACCAAGAACAAGACCATTACATTGAAATATCCAGAGATCAACGGTCTTGGTGTAGGTGAGTCGGTTCGCCTCCCTCACTTCTACTTCACCAATATTCCGGAAGAGCTCGACCAGGCAGGTGAATACTACATTGATAATGACAAAGGCTTATTGTACTTAGTCACTGACGAGCATTTTAGCAACCGAAAAATCACGCTTGTGACCCTTGATGGGCCCATGATTAAAGTACAAAACAGCGGACACATTCAATTTGATGGAATTGAATTTGAAGTCGGCCGTGACCACGGACTCGTCTTTAAGAACACAACTCATACCATGGTAAAAAACAGTAAAATTGCCCACTTTAGTCTCGGAGGCGTTTCAATTGAGGGGAATAATAACCATGTCATTAACAACGAAATTTATGGTACCGGCGCTTTTGGCGTGCATGTCGCCGGCGGCAACCGTCAAACATTAGCTCCTGCCAACAATACTGTATTTAATAACGAAATTTATGACATGGGGTGGCGTGAAAAGTCACAACAACCGGGTGTCATGGTTGATGGTGTGGGTCAGCACATTATCAACAACAATATCCACCATGGTACTCACTTCGCCATTCGTGTGAGAAACGCTAACGATATTACGATCTCGGGTAACGAGATCCACCATTTACCTAGCTACCACCATTTTGATGGTGGCTCACTCTATGTATTTTCGGGGTTACAGCCTCATCGCCGCGGCATCGTCATTAAAGAAAATTATTTCCACGACATTCCAACCATTGGTGTCTATCCAGATAACTATACAACCGGTGTAGAAATTACTAGAAACATCTTCAATCGAGTCGGTCTCAAAGCTGACCGAGCAGCTGTCATGGTCAATGGGGGTTCAGGTAACAAAACCCACAACAACCTTATTGTTGACAGTGTTGAAGCTTACATCCAAGGAACTCAACCTATGCATGGTTTCTACATCACTCATTGGAATAAAGTGAAGGGGCGTTTTGGTGGAAATAAAGTGAACCGTACCCCGTATGCAAAATACCCTGAATTCATTAAATGGTTAGATTACAAAACTGACAAAGAATTATTCCGGGGTCCCAGTTATTTTTACAATAATATTGTCTATAACCCAACCACTAAACTGAGCAGTCGAGCTAAAAATCAAGGGGTTGTAAATAATGCAAAAACACTGGTATTTCATGACAATAAGGTCATCAAGAAGAAAGACCAAGATTTTGAGTTTACTCTATCCGAGGTTGCGGAAATCACCGACGCTGTAGAGGGGTTCTCGCCCATCGATGTGAGCAATATTGGGCGTACTGAATACTAGTTTTAATGTTACTTGTGTGCTTCCAACACGTTTAGCCCGATAGTTCGCTATCGGGCTTTTTTATGAGTGACGCTATCATTCTTCAAGACTGGCCAACGTCACAGCAGGCTTTTCAGTGCGTCTGTGGCTTACAATACACGCTCAAAAGAACGACGAGTCCGTCAATAAAAAGCGAATTAAAGCCAAAACCTCACGCAATTAGCTGCAAAAATACTCCCCAGAATCTTTGCAGTGTTATTGTGCTCTGCAAAGCTATGACGCTCGTTAAAGAAAATCTTTCTTACGAGTCAGCAGTACAAATGATGCTGAGTTTTTTGATCACACTATGCTTGCGAGGCTCACCGCGCAAGGTGGCATTAAGTCCATCTTTTGTCGTCAATTGTGTTTTGTGACTTCCCTTGATATCAGCTTTTTCCGATAGTGCCCAAAGACTTTTTGCGAACTCTCGTAGATCATCAGAAGACGCGTGAATAAATATTTCTTCTGCGCCCTTATCTTTTTCTAATGTAATCATGAATAACTTAACTCCTGCTTTCTCTCAATTATCTCAATTATCTCGATAACTATGTCAGTCACATTTAGTAGGACGCCAATGCATAGCGAGCGATAAATACGAAGGTTAACAGATACGTCAAGCGGCTAATGTGTTTGTATCGCCCCAGCCCAACCATTAATCCAACATAGACAATGAAGCCAAGGGCAATACCTTCACTGATACTGAAAGTGAGCGGCATAGCAAGCATTGTTACAGTCGCTGTCGTTAGGGCAATACCATCATCCATATCTAATGTTCTGAAACCGTCCATCATTAACACTCCAACCATCACAAGCGCTGGGGTAGTCGCCAATAACGGTACTGCCTTCATCAAAGGTGTAAAAAACAAGGAAAGTACAAAACACACCGCGACGACAACGGCGGTAAGTCCAGTACGCCCGCCAGCAGCAACACCAGTAGCTGACTCTACGTACGAGGTCACAGGCGATGTACCTAATCCCGCTCCAACAACACTGGCACAGGCATCTGCCGTCATGGCCCTCCCCATCTTTGGTAGCTTATTGTCTGAGTCCAGCAGTTCTGCTTTCTTTGAAACTCCTAACAGCGTGCCGATAGTGTCAAACATGTTGACGAATAATAACGCCAGTACAAGATCCCAAGTCGCAGAAAAATGGGTCACTGGATACATAACATCCATCGCCATGAAGGTTGCCGATATCGATTCGGGCATTCCAACAATGGCGTCAGGTAGTTGCGTAACAAAACCATCACCAGTTGCAATGAAGACCCCCGCTACCGTCAACAGGGCTACCGACAATAGCATACTAGCGGGAACGCCTCGAAGATGCAGGATCATGGTTAAGACAATACCAACAACAGCAAGACCTGTTGGTCCATGAGATAAGTCGCCCAAACTCACGAGAGTTACCGGATGATCGACGATAATCCCAGCGTTTTTAAGCCCAATAAAAGCAATAAACAAGCCTATTCCACATTGGACACCGATTTTCAATGCATCAGGAATAGCATGTGCCACCCGCTCTCGAAAACCACTTAAGGATAACGCCACAAACAACACACCGTTCCAAAACACGATGCCCAATGCGCCCTGCCAAGGCACTTCACGAGTCAAACAGATGGTGATGGCGAAAAATGCATTTAGCCCCATCCCCGGAGCCATCGCAATTGGATAATTAGTCATCAGTCCCATCAGTAGTGTGCCAATGGCCGCAGCGAGGGCAGTCACAGTAATAAGGCCCTCTACCGGCATACCGCTCATACCAAGAATGCTGGGATTCACGATCAATATGTATGACATTGCAGCAAAAGTACTCATGCCAGCTAAAACTTCCCTTAGCCAATGAGTTTGATGGGTTTCCAATTGAAAGAAGCGACGGGTTGCAGTGCTCAACATTAGTATATCCAGTATGACGTAAAACCGCATTGTAGGGTTTTCTGAGGGTTTATGTCCACCTTCTAAGCAACAACTCGCTGCACGCAATCGCTTGAAGGGATTAGGATACTTGTTCTGGAAGAGTAAAGCATTTGTATAACTGAGTACCGCTCAATACCGATGCGCTGGGGAAATGAAGAATAGCAATGAGATCGCAAGGGGCAAGGATCTCTTCAACCCCCCTGTCATTATCTAATTCATCAATATTTAACACTTTAGCCATCACCTGTCCCTTTTTGACATGTTCGCCAGGTTTTACTCGGTAATCGACCATTCCCCCCTTCTTAGTAAATAAGGTTTTATATCGGCTAAGAGGAACTTTGTATCGTTCCATTGCATTAGGTTGCCCTACTTTCCCTGGTAATACCCCTCGGTGTGCCAAATAGTTGAGGATATTATTACTGTCTATTTTCCCTTCATCAAAATCAATAATTTCTTGGCTGCCAAACTCAACCGTAACCCCTTCAACCTCAAATGAATGGGCTGTGTTATCACGTTCGTGCAACTTGTCCGCCAAACGCCACCAAGGGCAAAATGTTGCTTCATCAAGCGCGCCTGCAAAATGATTTGGAATAACAATCGTGTGTGGAATATTGAAATAGCTCAGCGCATCTTGCGCGTATTCGGGTATGTATAAATGCCGACACGCGACGGGTCCATTATGGAGATCAATGACCAAATCGGACTGAGATGCAATGGCTTGCAACTTCAGGTTCAGTTGTTGCGCCAAACCTAACCCCCATGGTTGAGACAATTTTTCTTCAATTTTTTCGGCAATGAACTGTTTGAATTTCTGTTTGATATGATGAGTTGATAAATCGGACTTAATTCCGTCAACAAAATGGTCAACATCGTCATCAGAATAATAATAACCTCGATTCCAATTGGTCCCGTTCACTGGGTCGAATCGACCCAGCGTATACTCCCCAGCTTTGATGTTTGTTCCAACGGGGTTGCAGTTTGGTACTAAGGTCACTTCGCCGGCAATGGGCAACTGGCTCAGCATCTGGATTAAGTGGTAAATAACCACATTACCTTGAACTTCACTGCCATGAATCGAACTTTGTATATAGACCTTTGGACCAGGCTGACGGCCTTTGAAATGATAAATAGGTACGTTAAGGCTTCTGCCTGAGGCGTTCTGAGCAACCATTAAATGCCGCTTTGTCAATTCATTTTCCTGCATGGTTTGCCTTATCATTGAGCAGTTGGTGTGGCGGCTACTCTCGCCCCATTGAAAGTCTCAAAAAATAACGCTAACGAAAACAGTATTCAACCCAAATCTTTTGATTTTCTTTATTAAACTCATCTTGCGCAATGCGATGAGCCTGAAGCAGGCTGCTTTCTACGTTAGGAAAAAAGGTTTCACGTGCAGAAGGGAGAAACAAATTATATTCCGATGTTACCATCTCAACTTCGTCATTGAATCTTCCATCCTCCACTAACATGACGGTTGCGGATGTACTATTACCCGATGCAAAATCACAGACTACTCCCCGTTTCAAGGTGGGAGAGGACGGAGAGCTTGTTTGCTCGCTTATTTCAGCAACCTGTTGTTCAGCCTCAACATCTGCTTGCTGTTCCCTTAGTTCAACACTTTGGTTCGTTGCTTCCTCATTCACTTTGACAAAACACACGCCATATCCCAATGGATACATTCCAATTTTATTGAGCAATATATCCAAACAGTTCGCCATAAACCCGTCAGGCTCGACGCGCTTTTTAAGGATAAATAGCGTCATGGGAAACACGGTATATTGATAATTTCGCTTTGTCGGTAATAAAAATCCACTGTATAACTGGGCGACTTTCATCAAGGAACCAACGTGACTAGTTTGGTCAATAATGCCTGACATATACGCTTTTACCAGTCCATTTTTCGCATGATCAGAGCCTGCTTGAGCACCAAGAACCCCTTGAAAAATAAAACGTTGAGTTTGCTTGTAGTTCACTTTCAACAACCGCTTTCTGTCTTCCACTGAAAGCGGTTTAAATTCATCGATGACATTATTGTCGTCAGTAAAAATGTTAAGGGCGTCTTGGTGCCACAATCCAGTATCTAACATGATCGCAGCCATTACCGTAGGCTTTACAATATCGGTTTTAAACTGGTCAGAATAAAAGTCCTTCGGTGTGTTGTTAAACGCGAGCAATTGCTCCAGCTCACTCGGATGATTTTCTGCCAGTTCTTTCAGCAATAGGAGCGCGATTACCGCCCTATATAGAGGTTTCCTTTTCAAATTTTCAGAGGGAATAGTGAGGTTATTGTTTGGTGTTAACATCAACAAAAAACCCAGCACAGCTTTCATTTGTTGCTCCGTAGTGTGCTTATCATGCCCCACACAAAGCGCCACAACTTTGTCACAGATACTATCGTAAAGGGTTCTACGCTCTGCTTGTTCAGCGTCAATCTCTTGTGCTAATTTCAACTTGGATTCGTCTAGGTGGTTGATTTGAGCCGACAGCTGCTCGCGTGTTTGAGGGTTCTTGACCTCATCCATCTGCTTACAAATTTGCTGTATTTTGTTAGTTAACGTATCAACCTTTGATTCGTAGGCAGAATAAGACTTGAAATAGTATTGGACGTTCTGATTAAAATTAACCTGCTGTTGAGAGCCACAGAAAAAGTCACTGACGTCTCTTAATTGTGTTAAAAAATCGGAATGACTCACTCAATCCCCTCACTTTATAATTCACCGCTCGCAATGGCTGCCATCTGTTGTGTGCGTTCAATGAGCTTAATCATATTTAGATGTGTATATTTCAACACAAAATTATTACGACTCACTGATAACTTAATTTCATATCCACGGGTTGGTTGCCATCGATAATCTCGAGAGACCAAGCTACGTTTTTGCTGAGTTCCCTTCCCGTATTTTGTCGTCAATGCCGCGAGTACCGAATCTAACTGATTCGGCATCAATCCATAAATCCCTTCAACAAACACGCCATTTTTACAACGATAATAAACATCGGTTTCGATCCCCATCAGTGATTGGGAAACCCCCGATAGCAGCTGGTTAGAATTGTCATCAATAGAAACATGTGCCAACAAATAGTCGTTCAATTGCAACTCTTTACACCGTGTTCCGAAAGCAATATCCCTAAATTTAATATCATTTGCAACCATACTTTGGTCGGAGGTAATGTTATGATTTGCCGACGAATCGCCAAGCACTTTATCCACAGAATGCCATTCGACGGCACGGATAGCGCTTGAAGGTACGGCAAAGCCAATGCCTTCAGCATTCAGTAGTTTCAGTGTTGCAATACCAATCACACGACCTTGCTGATCAACCACTGGACCACCACTGTTGCCAGGATTAATGGCAGCCGACAGCTGAACAAACGGATGACCTTCGAATTCTCGATATCCGCTGACAATTCCCGGTGTTATGGTCGATGACAAGCCGTGGGGATTACCCAAAACAAACACCAATGTCCCCGTTTTTGGTCGAGATTTACCAAGCGATTTAATTGGATTAGGGGCTCGAAGCGTGGTATCTAAAATCACAACATCTTGGCTATCTGCGCTGGTTGCAATACCGATAACTGATGCCTTCTCACCATTGCATTCAACAACAACCGAATGGGCTTGTCCCAACACATGAGCATTAGTCACAACATGTCCTTGGGCATTCAAAACGAAACCACTTCCCATACCGAGTCTTCGCTTCGAAGCATCAAGTGCCAATACAATACAGAGCGATGGTTCAATATTTTGATAGAGTTTCACCGTGTCCACTGAAGTTGCCAATGCTTTTACCGAATACACTAAAACGACACTCATCACAATCGAACACATCGAGATACTATTGACCAGAAAGAAAAGAACACCTTTCACCAACGAAATCCTTTTACTCACTTTTTTCAGTTATCTTCAGTATAGAAGAGCGCTAAAAATAATTTAGTGAGATTCCAAAATCTAAAACTAAAGCACTAGAACTATTTTGTGTCATACTCACAGCTAAGCCTATTGGATGGATACTGATGAATGCGCCATGTTAACGCAAAGCAAATAAAATTTGATCGCCCGCTATACGTTAATGGACTGCGTGTCTTCCCCAATCGCTTTGAGTACGGTAACCAGGTCAAGCACTTTGGCGAAATTAAGCATATCACCCTAGCCAAAGTGACTGACGACTCTGCTTATCATGGCCAGCCGGAGATTCAGGTTATTTGTGATGACACCAAAGCATTCACCTTTGGCTATCGGGTAAAACAAGATGAGCAAAAGCTGTTGGTGGCTTACGATTACCTGAGTACTAAATCGTATAAAAAAAGGTTAAATCAATATCTTACACAGCTAGAACATAATGGGTGTATCGATTATCTCGGTTGTAAAATACAAGCAAATGGTGAACTGACACTTCATAATAAGCAATACCACATCGAAGAATTAGATGTGAAACTTGGAAAAGCGAATTTTAATCAGCAAACCCTGATCGGCGAAACAGGTACAATACACCTCACAAAAGATAAAGACGTGATGGTATCTTTGATTGAACATATACTCGATCACGGCAGCCAAGCCAGTGCCAAACAGACAGCGAATGTTAGCAAAGCGCCGCCTCAAGCGCCGACAGAGCGTCAGCTACTCATGCAACTCGTTGCCGCTATTTTCAGTTTATTCACAAAACAACACATTAAAATTGAAAAGTACGCTGCAGACTACTTTAAACGCTTTCTAATAGCACATTTCAAACCTGCAAAAAATGAATTGATCATGGCTTTTCATCATGTTGAAGAAGTGAGGCATGCTCCACTCAGTTTTGCCCATTATCTCAACGAATTCACGCAGGCAACCAGCACTCAACGCAATCTAAGGCGACACCTGATAGACATGTTGGTCAACATTGCATGCCACACTGGCATAGTAAGCGATGCGCACAGACTGTTCATCACCAAAGCAGAGTCCATCACAGGACTCAAGAGTTCCCAATATGCCGAATACAAAACATCAAGCCGCGAAACAATAAAGCAAAGGGCTAGCGCTCAAATTCCTCAACACGCATTAACGATATTCGGATTGAACTCTGGGTTCACCGAGGCAGAACTCAAAAGAGCCTATCGACGGCTTGTCATCAAGTTTCACCCCGACCGTCTTCACCACCTGGGGGAGCAGGTGGTTGGCGAAGCGGAGAGCCGAATGAAAGCCATCAATAAAGCATACTCTTTGCTACTCAAGAGTCTTAAACAGCCTCAAAAAGCCGAATAGTTCGGCATCATTGAGAAGTCATATTCAAATCGTCTCTAGACAATTTTAGCGCTTCTATTCCCACCCATGGTTTGCTGCCATAAGGAGCATCGTTATTCATTGTCTGTCCTTGACGAGTGCGCCCACGTTTTATCAAGTCCGATAACAAAGCCATTAACTCGTTCACTTTTTCAGGGTGAGATTGATAGAGGTTAACAGTCTCAGCAGGATCGCTTTCCATGTCAAACAACTGCATTTCTGCTGGATTTTTGATGGGAGTATCCTTGGGATTATTACGTCGACTTCCCGCTCCCTCATGCAAAATCAACTTCCATTGTCCGTGGCGAATACTGTAAAAACCTGCGTCAGAATGGTAGACAACACCACCTCGGGCTAAATCGTTTCGGCGTTCACCACGTAATTCAGGATAAAAACTGACGCTGTCTGGTGCTTCATTTTGACTTAATGGTTGGCCCAGAATATCTGCCATAGTGGCGTAAAAATCGGTAATGGAAATGTGGAAATCAGACACCTGCCCTGCTTTGATAACGGACGGCCAACGCACGATGAAAGGCACCCGATGTCCTCCCTCATACAAAGAGCCCTTGAGACCACGATACAAACCACTCGAGTAATGCCCTTTAACCTGCATTGGTGCTAACTTCGCCATTGGCGACACACCATTATCAGCAGTAAATATGACTATTGTATTGTCATCAATATTTAAAGTTTTGAGGGCGGCCATCAAGCGACCAACATGATGATCCATCTCTAATGTAAAGTCGCCATGAGGTGACAACTTGCTCTTATCTTTGAAAGGCTCAATAGGAACAATGGGCGAGTGAGGTGCATTCAGTGGTAAATATAAGAAGAAGGGAGATTTCTCCTTTGCTCGCTGTCCAATCCATTCAATTGATTTGTCAAACAACGTCCCCATCACCTCTGATTGAATAAACTGGCTGTCACGCCAACCGGGTTTTGCGCTCACCAATCCCGCTTTTTTGATGGCTTTTTTGTCAGCTAAAAATGTGAGTTCGTTATTAATAACACGATCCTGCTCAATATAGACATGTGGCGCCATATTCAAAGATGCAGATATACCAAAGTAAGTGTCAAAACCTCGCGTAACTGGACCATTAGCGATGGGTTTTTGAAAGTCGACCCAGCGCCCATCAGGTGAAGGCTTTTTACCTTTTTTCCATGACCAATCCATACCCAAATGCCACTTCCCGACGAGTGCGGTGTTATACGCGTGTTGTTGCAGGAATTTACCTATTGTCGGTGTATCGTCAGAAATCAAGGCTGTATCGTGACCGTTGACTACGCCTCTTTTCAGTGGCGAACGCCAAGCGTACCGCCCCGTTAATAGCCCATAGCGAGTTGGTGTGCAGACCGAAGAATTCGTATGCATGTCGGTAAATCGAATCCCCTCAGACGCCAAACGATCAATATGCTTGGTATTCAGGCGGCTCTCAGGATTAAAACTTTTGATATCACCGTAGCCAAGGTCATCGGCCAGAATATAAATAACGTTAGGTTTATTGGCAATGGCAACGCCAGACTGCTTTGCCTCACTTAAGCTTGAAAATAGACCAACGGCAAGGACTGCACACAATGAAAGTTTATACATGGTTGATGAGGCTCTTAATTTTTTGATTATCCTATCAAGCTGAATACTGAGAGGGATAGTTCATTTACAAAGTCATTACAATCGTCAATCTACTAACGTTAGGGCGCGTAAGTTTTCACCATAGCTAACAAGGGTATTTTCGATATCAGCCAACGCCGAATCTCCAGTCAAATTATTGTCTTCATCAAAATCATTAGCGATATGGTACAACTGACGTTCCCCTTCATCACTGACAATCAGTTTGTATATTCCATCAGACACTGTGTACCCAGTAAATCTATCACTGACTGTCTCGCTGTAGTTGAACGTGCGCTCGTGAATAATATCGTTGGAGTTTAAAAGTGGCGCAAAATTAATGCTGGTCTGTGGCACATCATGTTGTGATCCCATCAATGATAGTACTGTACTGTATATGTCCGTTGAATTAACCAACGCATCCACTCGGCTATTGGCAAGGGAGACGTTAGCGCCACTGACTACCATGGGCACTCGAATACCTCCCTCATATAAAGTGCCTTTAACATGACGATTAGGAAAAACCGTTTTATCAGACACCTGATTCCCCGTGCCATTATCTCCCATAAAAATCACTGTTGTATTGGCTAACTGCTCATCTGACATTCCGTTGAGTAATCGCCCGATCTCGGTGTCCATACTCTCTAACATGGCATTAAAATACTGCCGTGGTTGTGCCTCGATATCGGCATCACTTCCCGACAAATCATCGTATGAATGCAGTTCAGACGGTGGAAGATGAAAAGGTGTATGGGGAGATGCATAGGCAACATAAGCAAACCACGCGTTGGTTTGTTGACTTATCCACTCAATAGCAGCATCGGTGATCACACTGGTATGGTAGTCTGTTTGTGTCGTTTCAATACCATCTATTACTTGTTGCCATTGATTATAATTTCCCACACTTCCCTTCATATTTCCGACAAATCGATCAAATCCACTGAGTTGAGGATGCGCCAAATCTCCGTTGTTACCAGCGAGATGCCATTTCCCAAAAATAGCCGTATTAACAGCATCAGTGCCAAGAGACGCTTTCAGTGCTTTGGGTAATAAATCAAGTTCGGTATCCATGATAGATGAGTTTTCTGCAACGCCGCTATGGACACCGTACATACCCGTCATTAATGATCCGCGGGTTGTTGTGCATACAGGCGTTGCCCATACATTATCAAAAATAACACCATTCGCTGCTAATGCATTCAAATTTGGGGTTGGAGGGACATCGGTGGAATACGGGTAAAGTGACAAAGTATCTAGCCCCATGTCATCACCGACGATCAGTAACACATTGTTTTTTTGTACCACCGAGGGGAGTTGGATAATGTTAATGGGTTGACTGGTGACAGATTCTGAAAAGCCATCGCCATCAACAAAGGTAACGGTTACTGCAATCACTCCATCAGCGGCGATATCTGGGATGGTCAGTGTCAATAGGTTCTCTCCATCGATGTCCGAACCATTCAACTGCCACTGATAACTCAATTCCCCCAATCCATTTTCATCACTTAAATCCGGGTTGACGGTTAACACACTGCCTATCGTTTGTTCACCCGTAATTCCTACCGTTCCTGCAACAGGAACATTAATGACTTGTGGCGGTGAAGACTGATCATCGTCAACCAGGTCAGAGGCCGAGTCAGTTCCGCCGCCACAGCCCTGAAAAACAACCAATGCAGCACAAAAAGAAAGGACTTTAATACCTTGAGTCACGTTCAAAAACTTTTCGGTTTTCATCACAATTAAAACCCCTTACCTGATAAATCCGCACAATTAAAACATTATTCTCTTTTTTAGTACCAACGTTTCCAAGCACCAAAGGTTGCACTTTCAGTTGAATTTACTGATACTAACGCCCTGATATTTATTTAACTACCAGCAACTGGGCGCCATGATCACCTTTATCTCTCGTTACATTGTCATGTTTTCTTTGTGTTGTTTTATCACCTCTTTCCAAGCCGTTTGTTCAAGTGTAATTGATGAACGCAATCCCCATAAGCTGATTGAATCCGTTGGTAATAAAACATTCGAGCGAGTTAAATCAAACCTCCCTGCTCTGAAGAAAAACAAAGAACACTACAAAGACATTGTTAGGGACGAGCTTTTACCTTATGTTGACTATCAATATGCGGCCCTTAAAGCCCTTGGTAAAACACTTCGAACCTTACGCCTAGAAAAAGATCCCCAAAAGAAACAATTGAACGATGAACAGCTCAAAATATTCATTAACAATTTTAAGCAGTACCTTATCACTATTTACGCCGGAGTATTCACCCAATATACCGGACAGAAGGTGATTTATCATCCACCCTCCAATGTCAATTCACGGAAAGTGGCTGTTGTAAAAGCCACCATATTAGAAACTGGAAAACCGAACATTCAATTGGCTTTTAAATTGAGAAAACAGAAAGATAATACCTGGGCAGCCTATGACATGCTTGTTGAAGGGATCAGCCTATTGGACGCAAAAAAATCAGAGCTGGAAGCCATTGTTGAATCAAAAGGATTAGGTTACGTCAACGATATGTTAGCAGAAAAAGCCGCAATGCCTGTGTCTTTTGCTCATGCCCGCAGCGAATAGTGTACCGAAAACGATAGTACAAATAGTCACGTTGACACACTCCCGCGCAGCAAGCTGCCGGGCTTTTCGCCGTTTTGGTAAAAAAAGCCAGCATACTGCTCAATAAACAAGCAAAAGAGCGAGTACGCTATTTCGTCACAAAAACTTTTTTAACACGTTCCGCAAGCCGCGTTAGCATTTCATAACTGTTACTGTTGCAATGTTCGGCGACCCGAGCGACCGACAATTGATTGCCCCACAACTCAACAGAATCACCGATTGCCACGTCAGGAACATCCGTCACATCAACGGTAATCATATCCATGGATACTCGCCCAACCAAGGGCAGTTCTTTTCCGTTAATAACAACCGGAGTGGCATTGTGCGCACTCCTCGGGTAACCATCACCATAACCGATCGCAACCGTTGCAATTCGAGAAGCTCGCGATGCTGTCCATTGACAGTTATAACCAACCGCCTCTCCAGCCTCAATGGAGCGAATAGCAATGACCTTCGAGACAAGAGACATGACAGGTGATAGTTCTACTGGAAGTGAATCATTAGCACTAAAACCAGTACCGTACAGCATGAGTCCTGGCCGATTCCATTGGCTTCTTGAGTCTGGCCAAAATAAAAGACCTGCCGAATTAGCAATACTGGTTGGTAACGCATATTTGCGAGCCAAGTCATCAAAAAGTTTGAGTTGCTGCTGGGTAACTGGACTGTCTGGGGTGTCCGCATCTGCTAAATGCGTCATTAATGTCAGGCGCTCAACACTATCATGGGACTGCATTTCTGATATAAGCGCCTCAGCTTCATGGATGGTAAAGCCCAATCGGTGCATGCCAGTATCGACTTTCAACCAAACCGAAAAAGCCGTGTCTTGCACTGATAATTCTTGCCATTGTTGCATCGAATGAACAACAACATCTAAATTAAGCTTGCTTGCTATGGGCCATTCCGAGCCATCAAAACAGCCTTCCATCAATAGAATTGGAGCGACAATACCAGATTCTCGTAGGCTCTGAGCTTCATCAATGGAGGCAACACCAAACATATCAACTTCAGCGTCCATGTGAGCTGCTATTTCAATCGCTCCGTGGCCGTAAGCATTCGCCTTGATGACCATCACAGTGTTCGCTCCATTCCCCAACGCTTTCGCATAACGATAGTTATTTTTAATCGCATTCAAATTGATTAACGCTGTTGCAGGGCGAGACATGCTGATCCTTATGGTTATGCCGTAGAGGTTCGTAATATACCGCAAACCCTTGTTTGTGAAAAGCAAACGGGCCCTTTGACTCCAGATTTCATGGGCTCGCTTAGATGACATGACAAAGAAAAATAAGAATTCCCTTGTTCTATCACGAAAATAAGTTAGCGTGCGCTTCAATATCGTTTACACTATGAGCCTATTCATCTGTGCCTGAGAAAATTATGCTGCAACTGGGAAAAATCAATCGTCTTCAAGTCATTAAAGAGACGCCGTTTGGCCTTTATTTGGGCACAGAACAACATCAAGTTCTGTTGCCGAGTAGTAGCTATGATTCAGCACCAAGCATTGGCGACTGGCTTGATGTCTTAGTCTACACGGATGGTGACGGAAATTTTGTCGCAAGTTTCGAAAAGCCAAAAGTCTATGCTGGTGAATGTGCAAGCCTTAAAGTTGTTGATACAGCGAATGCTGGGGCTTTCTTAGATTGGGGCATGGACAAAGACATACTTGTTCCCCACAACCAACAGGACAGGCCGATGGAAGCGGGATATAGCTACGTCGTTTATGTCTATGCCGATCGTCAAACAGACCGACTGGTAGCCTCCTCAAAACTTCGCCATTTCCTGCATGAAACTTCTCATGGATTACAAGAAGGTCAATCCGTCAGTTTGCTGATTGCTGGACGCTCTCCCATGGGCTTCAAAGTTGTAATAAATCATACGCATCTTGGCTTACTCCACAAGAATGATGTGTTTGGCACTATTCAAGTAGGCGATTCCCTTCAAGGGTTTATTAAAACCATCAGAGCCGATGGCAAAATTGATACTTGCTTGCAGTTTCATAATGACACGAGTAGAGCATCCCTCTATCAACAAATCCTTCAAGCGTTGAAGGACAACGAGGGTGTTTTATGGTTGACAGACAAAAGCGAGCCAGACGCTATAAAAGCACAGTTTGGTGTAAGTAAAGGCGCCTACAAGAAAGCGTTGGGTGCTTTATACAAAGATAAGAAAATACACTTGTCAAAAACCGAGATTCGACTCGTAGAATAAAAAACGCGCACCAAAAGGTGCGCATAACTTGGGAGTATTATTAATATCAAAGCAATCATGACATTGAAGTCACGATCGCTGAATTTTGTTGTGAACGCTCACCAATCAATGCCAATTGTCGGCAATAATCACACCATTGACTATTCAGGCGATAGTTGTAACTTCTCAGCTAGCAATACCGCTTGAGTTCGCGTATTCACGTTTAACTTCCTAAAAATAGCGCCAATATGCGCTTTCACGGTCGCTTCTGTGATATGCAGTTCACCAGCAATCTGCTTGTTGAGTAAACCCGCTTGCAATAACTGCAGTACGCTGTGTTGTTTTGGCGTTAAGGTTGCTACTTTATCGGCAACCGAAACGTCTTCTTCCGAAGCGGATAATGCACTTTCCGGGATGCCATCTGGCAGCCAGTAGCCGCCAGTCAGTGCATGTTTAATCGCTAATGAAATCTCTCTTGATGACGATGATTTAGGAACAAATGCTCTCGCTCCAAATCGCATCACCTGTGATACCACATTGGCACCATCACTCGCTGAAATCACCACCACGGGCACTTTGGGAAAATCTTCAACAAGACGAATAAGTCCATATAAACCACCGCTTCCTGGCATATGCAGATCAAGCAAGCATAAATCAATGTCCTCATGAGCTTCTATCTGCGATAGCGTAGATTCCAGTGAGTCTGACTCAACCACTCTAAGATCTTCAAAATGAGTATGAAGTGCTGCTATGAGAGCATCTCTGAACAGTGGATGATCATCTGCGATCAAAAATTTTGCCATGATTATTCCTTCCATTAACTATCGGTATAACGTGCTGAATACGACGCTAACACTGATAAGAATCAATTAAATTCCGTCCTTCATACTTGAGTATAAGACAGCACAAGAATTTTGCTGATTTTATTAAATATTTTTTATCCGGTATAAAAAGGAGCCGCTAGACTCCTTATCATTATCGATTCAATCTGCCGTCAATTAACAACGGCACAACATTTGGATCTGCTAGTGTCGACGTATCACCAAGTGTTTCGTACTCGTTAGCCGCGATTTTCCGCAGAATACGACGCATAATTTTGCCTGAGCGGGTTTTGGGCAGACCCTGCGTCCACTGAACAGCATCGGGCTTGGCAATCGGACTGAGTTGCTTGGCAACCCAGGCTCGCACGTCTTGAGTCAGTGCATCGCTTGCGCTGACCCCCTCATTTGGTAGCAAATAAACATAGATCCCCTGCCCTTTGACATCATGGGGGTAACCAACCACAGCCGCTTCAGCAATTGAGGGATGTGCTACCAATGCACTTTCAATTTCTGCCGTACCTAAACGGTGACCAGAAACATTCAGTACATCATCAACTCGCCCAGTTATCCAGTAGTACCCATCACCATCGCGGCGTGCACCATCACCACTGAAATATTTATTCTCAAATGTACTGAAGTAGGTTGATATGAATCGCTCATGATCCCCCCACACTGTGCGAGCTTGTCCCGGCCATGAGTGAGTTATCACGAGATTCCCCTCCCCCTCACCTTCCAGTACATTTCCCTCACCGTCCACCAATTGTGGAATAACACCAAAAAATGGACGAGTTGCAGACCCTGGCTTTAATGCAGTTGCACCCGGTAATGGGGTAATAAGCACACCACCAGTCTCGGTCTGCCACCAAGTATCCATAATCGGACATTGACTATTACCCACTTTTTGATAATACCAACTCCATGCTTCTGGATTAATGGGTTCACCCACACTACCCAATACTCGTAACGATGTGCGCTCAGAAGTAGCGACCGGAGCATCTCCGTGAGCCATTAGCGCTCGGATGGCAGTAGGTGCCGTGTACAATATATTGACTTTGTGTTTATCAACTATCTCCCCAACACGAGAAACACTAGGATAATTCGGTACGCCCTCAAACATAAGGGTTGTCGCCCCATTGGCAAGTGGTCCATAAACAATATAAGTGTGCCCTGTGATCCAACCGACGTCAGCCGCACACCAGTAAATATCATCGGCTTGATAATCAAAAATGACTTCATGGGTCAAAGCGGCGTAAACCATATAACCGCCGGTCGTATGTACAAGTCCTTTCGGTTTTCCGGTTGAGCCTGATGTATATAAGATAAACAGCGGATCTTCGGCATCCATTATCGCTGGTTCACATGTTGATCTGGCATTCTCTGTCCGTGTCTTCCAGCACTGATCACGAGTTTCATCCCACTCAATTAATTCATCAGTAACCGGAAATACCAATACGTGCTCAATCCGACTTGCCTGTGGCATTTGCAAGGCTTCATTAACATTAGCTTTTAACGGAATGACTTTCCCCCCACGTTTACCCACGTTGGCAGTAAGAACAACTTTCGCATCACAATCTTCAATTCGGTCAGCGATTGCATTTGGAGAGAACCCACCAAAAATGACAGAGTGAACCGCGCCAATTCTCGCACACGCCAACATGGCATAAGTTGCTTCCGGAATCATTGGCATGTAAATAATGACTCTATCCCCTTTTCTCACATTCAGTGATTTGAGCACATTGGCAAGGCGACACACTTCATCATGCAATGTTTGATAGCTAATGTGCTCCGCTTGATGGGGCTCATCACCTTCCCAAATGATGGCTGTCTGATTGGCTTTTTTCGCGAGATGCCTGTCAATACAGTTAACACTTGCATTTAAGGTTGCCCCTTTGTACCACGCGATGCTGACATCATCTTTTCTATAGGAAACATCACTCACTGTGTGATGAGGGCTAAACCAGTCGATTCGTTGAGCTTGTGAATGCCAGAAACTCTCCGGTTCTGTCACTGATTGCTGATATAACGCTAAATATGTTTGATTATCTACGTGGGCTGAAGAAGCGAGTTTATCTGAGACTGGATAGACAGAAGTGGTCATGAATAATTCCTTTCTAATATCATCATGTTGGGATATTACAGCGAAACATCAAGTTAACAATAAACTAACGTATCCACAACAAATTAAACTACTACAAATCAAACCACTAGGAATATTAACGTTAAAATGGTTATAAACAGCGTTTGAAAAGCCTTGCTTAACCCTCAGTCGTTCAATGCTCGACAGATGCATGTTTTCGTCTTTTTTGTTACTATCCACAAATTGACTGAACACACAGGAACATAGTCTTGACTAAGAAAGACGTCATTTACTCTCAGCCTCACGACAACTTACAAGATTTTCGTTTTGACGAAATGGTTGCGCAGGTATTTCCCGATATGATTCAGCGTTCAGTGCCAGGGTATGAGACAATTGTTGATGGTGTGGGACAGCTTGCCGGACGTTTTGCTCAGAAAGACACTAACGTCTACGACCTGGGCTGTTCATTGGGCGCCGCAACGCTCTCGGCACGGCGTTATATTAATCATGCTGATTGTCACATCGTTGCCGTTGACAACTCACCTTCAATGGTTGAACGATGCAAATTGAATATTCAATCCATTAAATCAGATGTCCCAGTTGAAGTGATTCTCGGTAAATTACAAGACATCAATATCACCAACGCATCCGTCGTCATCATGAATTTCACGTTACAATTCATTGCACCTGAAGAACGTCAAGCCGTTGTGCAATCCTTGTATGATGCATTGCAACCCGGCGGTGTGTTAATTATTTCCGAAAAACTAAAACATAGTCACCAGCAAACCCATGAGTTACTGATTGACTTACACCATGAGTTCAAACGACACAATGGGTACAGTGAATTAGAAATCAGTCAAAAGCGTTCCGCGCTCGAAAATGTCATGTTAATTGACACATTGGAAACCCATATGGAGCGTTTTCAACACTGTGGTTTTGAGCACGCGGAATTGTGGTACAAATGTTTTAACTTCTCGTCCATGTTTGCGATTAAGGGAAAGTAGTTTTAATGAATCCGTGGTTTAATGCATTTTATAAAACGATTGCCGATACTCCCCTTTCGTCCTGGCTTGAGACGCTACCGGCTCAACTCGCTGTTTGGTTAAAAGAACAAAAGCATGGTGACTTTGATAAGTGGCAAAAATTACTGACAAAACTGCCGTCGATTGAAGCAACAAACGTGAATTTGGAAACAGAAGTATCCTTTAGCGCAGATCCAGCAGTGAATGAATATACTCAGAAACAAATTGCGGGTTTACTGCAACAGTTTCGCCCTTGGCGAAAAGGTCCGTTTCATATTCATGGTGTCGATATTGATACTGAATGGCGCTCTGACTGGAAGTGGGATCGCGTTGTTTCACACCTCACATCAATGGAGGGTAAACGGGTGTTGGATATCGGGTGTGGTAGCGGCTATCACATGTGGCGTATGCTTGCGCAAAACCCGGACATTGTTGTTGGTGTTGATCCTACTCAACTGTTTTTAATGCAGTTTCAAGCCATTAAACATTTCAACCCAGATCCAAGAATTCACCTTATTCCCGTGGGCGGTGAGGACATCCCTGCGCTAAAGGCATTTGACACTGTCTTTTGTATGGGAGTTTTATACCACAGACGTAGTCCGATTGATTTTCTGACAAGTATCCGCAGCACTATGACCAAAGGCGGAGAACTCATACTCGAGACTTTAGTGGTAGAGGGCGATGAGCGCACTGTGCTAGTGCCGGGTGAGCGTTATGCACAGATGCGAAATGTATGGTTTATTCCGAGTACTGCTGCACTATGCCAATGGATGAAGCGATGTGGATTCTCAGACATTGAGGTAGTTGATATCAACCAAACCTCCATTAATGAACAACGAAAAACAGATTGGATGCAGGGGCAATCGCTTGTCGATTTTCTTGATCCAAACAATCACAACCTGACCATTGAAGGTTACCCTGCTCCACTGCGAGCAGTTATTAAGGCGAAAGCTTAAATTAATAGATTGAAACAACTGAATAATAGACAGGTTTCCTACTCAGGTATATGCTGATAATACGAGTAGGGACGCCCAGTAGTATAATGGAAAGATCATGAAAAAAACGACGTTAATCACACTTATTTCAGTAGCCTCTGTACTTTCAGCTTGCTCTAGCACGCCGAAGTCAAGCGAACCAGCCACCTCGAAGCAAGAAACGAATAAGCCATCCCTTGCATTTCAATATCTCGATGAAGCAAAAGTTATCATTGATGACTTACAAGGCCGAGTCAATGATGATAAAAATAAGGATTTGAACTACTTCGCTCCCCGTGCATTAAAGCGAGCAAAGAGCTATTTAGCCGAGGCTATTGAAGAACACACAGATGCAGTGAATGGTGATTTTTCAATGCTATCCGTATTTCAGTCAGACGAAGAAAAAGCAAAAGATACCAAAGATGAAGTGAGCCAACTCGTCAAAAAAGCAACTGCCGCGTTCGAAGAAGCCCAGTTGATTCGCACGAGAGCCAATACAATTCTTGGAGACGCCTTTGCGTTGCGGAATTACTTAAAAAGTATCAATGCATCAAAGTACTATTCGAGAGAATACGCCAAGTTAAACGAGCAGATTGACCGTCTCGTCGTGAAAATCGCAAGTGGTGACGAAAACCGAGCGGTACGCGAGCAACCTGCCCTCGTCGCAAATCTTAAAAAGCTGGAAGTTGATACTATGCTCCACATTAAATTGTCGAGCATCAACAAGAAAATAAGTACCTTGGACCGCAACAGTGCTGACAAACTGCTCCCCAGTGTTTTCAGGCAATTAACCCAAGCTCGCGATACAGCGACAGTAACCATAAAAACAACACCAAGAGAAATGGGTCTTATTGATGACGCTGTCGCGTCAACTCAATTTCAATTGGATCGTCTCAATGTATTACTTGCCGCGAGACAGCAACTGAAAACGTTACGTAGTTCAAATTACGAACAATTTTTATTACAACGTGAAAATCAACTTTATCGCATTTCCCAAGCATTAAACGGTTCTGACCACCGAAATCAAACCTATGCCCAACAAACGGCATCCATTGTTGAAGCGGTTACAACACTGAGCAATAAAGTCAGTGCTCTCTCAGGGACCTTGTCAGACAATGAGCAAGCTCAAGCAGATGCCGCCTCAGAGAACGCTAAATTGAAAAACGAGATAGAGATACTGAATCAAACAATTCAAACGTTAGAATCTCAAATCACAGTACTCAAAGAGACTATCAGCGATACCGCCGTGAAAGCCAGTAGTATGCAAACAACTGAATCTGCAGTGAATACACCAGTCATACCGTCAACAACAGATAATACGGCACCAGCCATCACTCAAGAAACTGCTCAAGAGACGTTAAATGCAAACGGTGACGAAGGTGATAAAAACGGAGCCGATAGCAGCCAAACGGTAAATGATGATGTAGCTACGCAATCATCGGAAGAAACTTCAGACGCTGAAAACATTGAATAGCAGGCCATGATGTTCACTAGGCGTTTACCCTGTGAACGGAACTAAAGAATACCGACGATCATAAACGAGTGATTAATGATATTTTGATGAAGCGACCTGTTAGGTCGCTTTTTTATTTGCGTTGCGCTATTGTTGGCCGTCATTAATTTAGCTAAGCCCCTGAGGTCTCTAATGAGCGACTTTCGGACGTCAAATAAGTTCATAGAATCCCTCAGTTTTGGTAGTTTAAAATCGTGCAGTGTCTTAGGGGCCTACCAGGCAAGGCGTTGAGCGTTATCAGGTAAAAATTAGTTGTTTGTAGTAAGGAATATTTAAAATGAAATACTTGATACTTCTAGTCTCTCTAATCATGGCTATCAGTTCTATGGCTGAAACTGAGCCAACTAGCATTGCAAATAAATTGTCAGCTAGGTTTTCCGCTTCAGGGATTTCGAGTGATGCTGCAATCAATGATTTTTTCGGTAAAGTTCAGCTTTATATTAAAACTAACAACAGTAAGGAATTGGCCAAATTAATTGCTTATCCGATGAAAGTCAGGGGGTTAGATGGAAAAGAGGTTTTGCAACTTAATAATAATGCTGATTTTGTAGCGCATTACGATGCGGTAATTAATGAAAGGGTTAGGCATACCGTTATTTGCTCAACCTCTGAGGAGTTAAGTGCAACATACAAGGGGGTCATGATAGGTGATGGTGCTGTTTGGTTCACTGAAACCAAAGATAAAGATGAAGACCCTTGGGTGATGTTAATAACTCGGATTAACAACAGCCAGAAAGACAAGAAATTTTGGTATAAACCTAACGGCTGCAAACGTTAAGTATCAAAGAATTAATATGGAGATGTACTTACGCTTTCCTGATGTTAAAGCGCGTTAGTCTACAAAGGTCACGTTTGCAGTCTTTATGGCATGTTGAATTATCACGCGCCCTCTATAATGGTGATAAGACGCTCACATAATACCTAACTACAGGTGACATTATCAGAGGTTATTTTTTCTTCTGAACAACATTAAGCTTCCCAAATCGCGGGGCTTTTTATGTTTTTATGATATCAATCTGAATGAACTTTTTACTGTTTAAATGCGAGCGTTTTTTCAGAAAGAGACGTTACCACAGTTAGTTGTTTACTAGTTTGAGCCAATAAAACTTATCAGTTACCATGGGGCTCTAATGAGCGAGTAGCGGACTTTCACTAAACTGTTGTCTTCATCAAGCTTGCAAGGTAGCCTACCTTGTAAGGTCTCACTAAAACACTGTTATATACCCTAGGTCATCACCATGTTCATCCGAGCAATTAAAAGCCAATTAAATTTGAAACCATACTTTTATGCACAATCTGCAAAAGTCGGGGCGGCTGGTTGTATCTTGGGTGGCGTAGTTTCATACAACCTATGGTTTATGATCGCTGCTTGGTTTGGATTAGATGTTAATACTCCATTGCGAAGTTACGAATCTAGTACAATTTGGACGGTCTTTGCCCTATGTTTCTTGTGCCTGCTGTTGAGCCTATACATATTTTGCGTGTTAATCGGTGCGATGTATTACCGCACTAAACTTAAAAACGGTCATCTGAATCGAGAAGAATATAAAGATATTGTATTTAGAGGAATATATCCGAAGCGCTGGCAGAAAGGGCTATAAATCGGGTATATAACAAACCAATAACGCTAGGCTTGCGCTCCTTCGTCGCAAAGTTTAGCCTAGCATTTTTGCTCCTATTATTGGGGCGTTAGGCATTCGTCCATGTCCAAGTTTACATATTATAGAAATCTTATATTAGCTGCTGTTTGCTTATTTCTCGGTGTGTCCATTGCGTATGTGCAATTAACTCAAGTAAACGGCGGGTTTCCGTATAAAGAAGATCTAGTTTTACGCGAAGGTTTTGTTGATTGGGTTCAGGAGTATGATTACGGCATTCGCTTTGCATTTTTAGATGATA
>CAXRGH010000068.1:0-4489 GCA_964230195.1 Alteromonadaceae bacterium | reverse complement strand
TATTTGGATAGTCTAATGTCAGAAGAAGAGATCGACCGTAAGATCGCAGTTATCTTCGCTACCGATGTAGTCGGCTACAGCAAACACATGGAAGCTGACGAAAGCGGAACAATAAAAAGCCTCAGAGCTTGTGAAAAAATCCTCACTGAATTGTTTGCTAAACATAAGGGTCGTTTGTTTAACACGGGGGGAGACTCTTTTCTTGCAGAGTTTACCAGTGCGGTGTCAGCTGTTGAATGCGCTGTTGAATTTCAAAAGTCGGTCAAAGAAAAAAATTTGGCTGAAGATGGCTCGATGAAGCTAGAGTTTCGCATTGGGATTAATTCTGGTGATGTAGTTAAAGAGAAAGAAAATCTACTTGGTGATGGGGTCAATATAGCCGCTCGTCTCGAAGCTTTGGCCCAGACGGGTGGCATCACTATTTCCAAGGCTATACATGATTTTGTAAGAGGTAAGACCAAATATGAATTCAACGATCTTGGAGTTCAAAAGGTTAAACAAAACGAATTTCATGCCTTTGATCTATTGTTGGAGCCAAATCACAAGAGAAAGATTAAAAAAGTCTCAAAGATACACAGATACTTAGCGCTCAGCGCAGTTGTCTGTATTTCAGTAATAATTACATCAATCGTCACTGGGACACTTTTTCAAAATAATAAAATTGATGGTGAGTCCGACTTACCAATTAACTCGATAGACTCTTCTTTACCCACCATGCTTGTCTATCCGTTCGAAAACCTTACACCTTCTGATGATGGCGCAAATCTGAGCACAGCCATTACGGAAAGTATGATTTCAAGTCTCTCGAGATATAATGGTTTAAGCGTACTTTCGAGTAGCACTAGTACGGTCGCAAAAACAAAGAAACTGACAGACCTATCAATACAGCAACTGTATAATGCGGATTTTATTATCCGTGGTTCAATTCAATCAGTGCTGAACCAGTCTCGCATACAGATGCAGCTGACGGATCTGTCTCTGAATAAGGTGGTTTGGACAGACACTGTTGATTTTGTTCCCGAAGAAATATTCGAGGTTCAAGACAGAATTGGTGATAAAATACTTGCACATTTACAAATTAACGCTGTGGCGGGATCCGAAGCAAAAAGCTGGGCAGCTAAATATGGCAACTCCGAACGATTAACGCTGTTTCTCAACTCAAGAGATGAATGGTTTAAATTCACACCAGATGCGTATGAAAACCACAGTAACATTATAAAGCAACTCGAGGAACAGCTCGGCGAAAATTCTCCCGTTCTTTACAACATCAAGGGTTGGAATCTATTTCTGAAAATGGCGGTTGGTAAATCAACTGATCTAGAAAAAGACCGAGCTGAACTTCTTGAACTTGCTGAATTAGATGTTGCCGAAAATAATGATGTAACAGCGTTCAATCTCAGAGCGCTTGTGGAGTTCAGGGTTGGATCGAAAGATTGCGAAACCTCAAAACGATTTGCCAGAAAGGCTGCTGACTTAGGGGCGACAGTAGATACTTATGTCGTAAGTGGATCAATCTGGGTAGAATGTGGTGATCTCAAACAGGGTACTGAGTATTTTGAAAAAGCCTTGCGATTACAACCGAATGATAACGGATGGAATTTAACAAAGCGGCTTGTGCCGATGTATTATCTTCAGGATGAATTCGATAAGATTGATAAGTTAGTTGAACCGCAGATTGATGCAGTTGATATTCCAGCCGAAATGCTGGCTTTTTATGCTTTGTCAAAGTTGCGGGATGGAAATGAAGAAATTGCCCGAGAGATATTTCAAAAAGCAAAAAGTCTTGGGATAACTAAGAAGTCCTTGGAAAGAGTGCTTAGAAACTCAGAAAAAACTGCTGAATTCATTTCAAGACTCTCTGAGCTTGGCGACATAAATTAAACTACGTTTCTCAAGTTTTATTTATCTTCTCAGGAAAGCTGTTCAGCTCACCTTTGATAGTTGGTTCCAAGTGTAAATTAGTTTTCTTATTACGACACTGTAGTCTAAGCAGCTGCACAAAGCGGCTTACTGCATCCATCGGCTCTGAGGTGGCTATAGCTTTATTTCCAAAATTGGACTATTTATAAGTATGGCAGTGACCGTGGAGAATTTTATGAAACATTCTGGAAGTTGTATTTGTGGGAATTACAAGTTTGAGACAGAACTAGATCCAATGTTGATCATTCAGTGCAACTGTACGAAATGTCGTAAATTGTCAGGTAGCTACCAGATTGGATGTTTGTACTCTGTTTCCGAAATTGAGGACACAGGTGAAACTGCGTCGTATTCGTTTGAAGGCGGAAGCGGATATTTGAATACAGTTCACTTTTGCACCCAATGTCATGTTCGCTGTAAAACAAACCCTGCACCCGAAGTGATGGAAGGCATGGTTGGTATACCATTAGGAATTTTTGATACCGCCAAAGAGTTATCCCCTAAAGCTGAAATATGGACATCGGAGAAACTCCCCTTTTTGAAAACCGACGACTGTATTATTGAAAGTTTCGAGGATAGTGGAATTGTGGAGCGACTGACTGCATTGCTGGAAACACTCGAAAGTCGCTAATTGCGACGATACTACATCGACATTAATGAAAGTCTTCTGCAACAAACTCGTGAACTACCACACCACGGTTGCCAAAAACTTTGGTAGTAAAACCCGCCACCGCTGGAAGATAATATTTTTCCAACAAGGGTTTACAAGCTTCGAAGGCGTCTTTGTCACGATACTCGAATATTATGCCTACCCTGAATGAACCTTGCTTATTTCAGATTTGTGTGACTACACGACGCAACATTCCAGCCTTAGTGAAAAGTTCGATAACTTCTGGAGTGAATGCCTCCTTTTGACGGATCAAGTATAGTTCTAGCTGCTCCTTATTGGCAAAATCTCGTGTTGAGTAGTTTATCAGCGTTGTATTTGTCATTAGAGCCTCAAAAGATACGTTTGGTCTTCAATAACGATAGGGTGGCATGCTATTGGGTCAACAAACAGCTGATACTTGTGCTTTGAATTTGCTCCCTCACTGCATCCAAGTCATACCCTTGCCCATACTTTGATGATATTGTTCCAATAGACGACCAGCCACCGATTTGATCAATCATCTCTAATGGGCATCCAGAGGCCCGAAGACGGTCTCTGAACGTGTGTCGTAAGCTGTGAGCAGTAAGCCCAAAGTCCTTCTTTAGCCATTTACCTAAAGCTGCGGAGGCGTGTGTAGCACGACAAGTGCCGTCTTTCAGGTATCTCGGATAAAGGTACTTTTCGTCTGCTTGTTTGAGTGCAAACTTCATTGCCACTTTGGCATACCCAACCAAGGGCAATGTCCGTTTGCTGTTAGGGGTCTTAAGTCTTCTGATTGAGTTGGGTCGGATATGGATCAGATCATTCTCAATATCGATATCTTGCAATTCCAGACCAACAATCTCAGCCAGTCTACAGCCTGTCTCACCTAATAAGGGCATCAGCAACTTTACCTGACTGCCTGAAGCTATTGCCTTGTAGTATCCATCTTTGAGCTGCTCAAGGGTAAACGTTCCCCTCTTGGATGCATCTTTTCCCTCATGACGAATGATCAATCGAGTGAATGGATTACGTTTATCCAAATCCAACTCAGCATAAGCATAATTGAGAATGGCAGACAGGCTGTTAATCCTACGCCTAATGGTAGAAGTCTTATTTCCCCTCAATTGTAAGTGATGAACAAACAGCTTTGCATCTTCTCTAGTGTAAGTCCCCACATCTCTATCACCAGCCAAAGAGATGAATGTTGAAAGTGCGGAACGAGGCGGAACCTGATCTATCTCTCGAAGGGCCAAGTATTCTTCTGCCATTTCAGATAATAAAACAGACCTGGGTTTGAAGCTTTCAATGATAGTTGCAACATTGACAGGCTGTATCCGTGTCGTATTGCTCCATGATGCCTCAAGTACATAACCCAGACGTTTCGCATATTCAGCTGCTTGATCTGGGCAGCTGGACAAAGCTTGCCTAATGAACGATCCATATGCTGTCACTGCGTGAGATGGCACACGGCGATTGTAATAATAAGTGCCGGAACGGCAGATTGTGTACTGAATGTGTGACAAGGTGATTGCCTCCGATGGTTAAAGTCGAAGGAATATCAATGGTATGTCTTGAAGTAAGTGGTGCGGGTGGAGGGACTTGAACCCCCACGCCTCGCGGCGCCAGAACCTAAATCTGGTGCGTCTACCAATTTCGCCACACCCGCACTGTCACGACCTCGTCGTGTGGGGGGTGATTAGCAAAGTTTGTTTCAGAATGTCGAGAGCAAAAACGCACGAAAGTGAATTTTTTTTCACAGCTTAAATTTCAATGCCCTGCCCCGCATGGGTCTGGATCAAATCTGGACCGAAAAATATGGGCTCTGCTGCAAGCGCGACCGAGGCAATTAACACCGTGACCACAAAATGAACAATAAACACACACCGTAAAGATGGGCAAAAAACCCTACTCATTACTTTGGACATCATATCAACACACCAC
>CAXRGH010000067.1:0-6101 GCA_964230195.1 Alteromonadaceae bacterium | reverse complement strand
CAACGTCGGATGTTGATAACACGCTACTATTAACAGGCAAGCACATTATCATGATTGATAACCGTAACTACTGTCCCTACTGTGAGCAATTTAAGAAAGCTGTGGCCAATGATTATCAGGGCACTATCCCCATGCATAAGCGGTATAACGACCAATTGGATGGCCTGACTGTCACCACGGACACCAGCGCTACGCCAACGTTATTGTTCATGGAAGACGGCAAAGAAGTTTATGGCACCCGTGGTGCTCTTAGTGCTGCAGACTTTTACAAAGTGTTAGGGTACTTCAAATTAGGCAATAGTGAAGCCTTCAACGTTGCTTTTGAAGAGGGCACAGATGCACGTTTTTGTAAGCAATATGAGCTGTTCAATAATACTGGCGACGGCGTATTCATTGACGCCGTGAGTGGTATGCCACTATTTGACACCAAGCACAGGTTCAACTCAGGTACGGGATGGCTGTCTTTTACTCGCCCCATCAAAGGAAGCGTGTATGAAAAAGCGGATAATCGGTACGGTATGAAGCGCGTTGAGATCCGTTCCGTGGTTTCTGATATCCATCTAGGCCACGTGTTTAATGATGGTCCTCGTGGACAAAGACGCTACTGTATTAACGCAACGGTATTGGAATTTGTACCGCGTGCGGAATACCTTGCCCAACGTAAATAGCGTTAACTATCTGAAATAGCAGAAAAATAGAGGTTTTTCTGCCAAATTCATTGGACATTGACTGAGTAATTCGTCACTATTCAACAATTAATTGTGAGTCCGTGGCGGCGGTGATGATTGGAGTTCAGTGTGGAAGTTAAACTTTTAGCGCCAGAGGCGAATGAGGCAGAAAACGCGGCGATTTATGACGTGTTATTGCAACTGCGTCCACAGTTTAATCATCAAGAGATTCATCAGCAAATCATCCGCCAATTAGACCACGGTTATCAGTTGGCTTACGCTCAGTCTGGCGACCGTATTTTAGCGGTGGTTGGTTTTGTCATTTCGGAGAAACTCGCTTGGGGCAAGCATCTCTATGTGGATGACTTTGTTACCAACCAGCATTGCCGTGGCACTGGCGTGGGTAACCATGTAATGGAATGGCTAAAGGCCTATGCGAGAGGCCAAGGTTGTGGCCAAATCCACCTAGACTCAAGTGTACAGCGTTTTAAAGCCCACAAATTTTACTTGAGAGAGGGGTTTGATATAGCCAGTCATCATTTTAAGCTTGAGACTGTCTAGCTCTTCACCCGCACCGTTCAATGACAAACTAATCAAACGCCCATGGGGTTGTTATACGTTAAGTCCCTAATTCCACTTCAGTCACTGAGCTTTGACTTCCTTTTTCACTGCGGTTAGAGACTCAATAATCGTTTGACCGATACCAATATTTTCAGAGGAGCCTTTAATGGCTTTCTGAGCATCTACTTCCATTTCAGATATTTTTAGTAAAAGTTCTTTAAAGGCTTTGGATGAAGCATCGCTATTGGCTTGCACGTCACTGATGCTCTGATTGATAGTATCAAGAAAGTGTTTGGTATTGGTGAGTTGCTGATTGAGGTTGTCTTGCCCCTGTGTGCTACCTGATAGCGAGTTTCTCAGCTCCGTTGCTAGGTTATTAAAGCCAGAGGAAATAACCTGCTGTTGCTGATTCAATGCCTTACAAATGCTTTCTATTGCTTCTGCGCTATCTTTTGAGGAGTTTGCGAGCTCTTTCACTTCTTGCGCTACTACCGCGAATCCCCTGCCATGTTCACCTGCACGCGCGGCCTCAATAGAGGCATTCAAGGCCAATAGGTTGATTTGTTCGGAGAGCTTGCTGATGGCATCGGATAATTGCAGCACCTGATCAAATTGACCTAAAAAGGTATGGACTTGTTGTTCTAGCTTAAGCGTATGCTCCACGTTTGACTCAATATGATGGAGTAACACCTGAGTATGATTAGCAATGTCTGTGATGTTTGTAGAAACCGTTTCCATGCGTGCCGTTGATTGTGAGAGATCATTGCAAATATGGTCATGTTGTTCAATTGAGCGGCTCATGGCATCAACAATATTGGTCACATAGTGGACTTTTTGATGAGATGCATTGTTCACCTTTTGTGCATTATTGATGAGCGTGTGTGTTTTGGTTTTGACGATATCAATTACTTCGTTTGTCTCGCCCGCGGATTGTTCTAGCTTTGCCGTTTCTTCCCCATGGAGGTGACGTTCATGTTTCATGCTTTGCTCACTCATGAGGCTGCTAAACAAGGATACTAGAAACGGAACAAGGTAGGTAAATAGGGCACTTGCCACATGAAGCTCGTCTTCACCCACAATGGCTGACCATTGATTGATTAATGTCAGCAGCGACCCGACGAATAGTGAAATACCAGTGCATCTTGGAACGATGACTTGCAGATTTCCATGCGTGTTTTTTATCATGTTATACAACCCCAATTAACATGCTGAACTTATTCAACAGACAAGTTCAATTTTCACGGACGCGCATTGTACATAAAACCCACAAAGTTTACAAAAACCATACAATGTATATGTTTTTTACTAACAATACTCAGGTGTTTGGTTGGGGGTAATTGTTGTTGGCGTTGTTCGTGCTATTTCCGTCATTCTTTACTGCAGATAACATAATGAAATCTAAATATTAGGATTTTTCAATGACTGTTCAGTCACTTAATTAGATTTGAATATTTGCGTTGGTTAAAAATTAATCAAATTCATCTGTGTGCCGATAACTTATCTAACGACGAGATAACACGGTTATCATCCTAGTTCCGCCTAGTGTTTACTCCACCTCCTGTAGGCCTAGGCGGCTTTTTAAAATTTGCTAGCGATTGTTGGGGTCTTAGAACAGTCGCGGTATAAAGTAAAAATCCACCAACTCCGAAAAGAGTGGTGGATTTTTTATGGGTGTTCTCAATAAAGAACCTCAGGGGCTCTTTAGTTGGCCATGGCGGTTATTTGACCTTCATACCGGGTTGAGCACCTTCGTGTGGCTCTAAAATCCATAATTCATCACCGCCTGGACCTGCTGCAAGCACCATGCCCTCAGACATCCCAAATCGCATCTTACGAGGTGCTAAATTAGCAACCATGACCGTTAGCTTGCCTTCGAGTTGTTCTGGCTGGTAAGCCGATTTAATGCCTGCAAACACTTGGCGTGTTTCGCCGCCTAAATCGAGTTGCAGTTTGAGCAATTTGTCCGCTTTTTCAACATGCTCAGCGGAGACAATTTTTGCAATACGTAAGTCAACTTTTGCAAAATCATCAAAACTGATGGTTTCTCCAATAGGATCTTTGGCAAGTGGACTATTAGGATCTAATGCCACTGTCGCTTCCAAGTTTTCTTTTGATGCTTCTACCATTTTTTCAACTTTGTCCATATCTACTCGCTGCATAAGCGGCTTAAATTTATTGATTTCGTGGTCGCATAAGACGCTTTGTGCGCTATCCCATGTTAGCGTATCGTTAAAGAAGGCCTCTGCCTGCTCCGCCATGGTCGGTAGTACTGGCTTCAAGTAAGTCACCAAAATGCGGAATAGGTTGATACCTAATGAGCAGACTTCATGGGTTTGTGTCCACAGGCTTTCATCTTTGATAGAAACCCAAGGTGCTTTTGCATCAATGTATTGGTTTGCTTTGTCTGCCAGGGTCATGATGTCTTTAATAGCACGATTGTAACGGCGATTTTCAATATTCTGAGCAATTGACTCAGAGGCAGATTGGAATTCATTAATTAAGGCAAGTTGTTCTTCATCTTGATATGCCGCCACCAATTTTCCGTCAAAACGTTTGGTAATAAAGCTTGCGCAACGGCTGGCAATATTGACAACTTTACCCACAAGGTCAGAATTCACCTTCTGACCAAAATCTTCAAAATTGAGATCAATGTCGGTGACACTTTCGCTGAGTTTTGATGCAAAGTAATAACGCAAATACTCAGGATTTAAATGCTCAAGATAGGTACGTGCCTTGATGAACGTGCCCTTAGACTTTGACATCTTGGCACCATTAACGGTCACAAAACCGTGAACATTGATACCCGTTGGTTTACGGAATCCTGCACCTTCTAACATGGCTGGCCAGAATAGGCAGTGGAAGTAAGTAATATCCTTACCAATAAAGTGATAGAGCTCTGCCGTTGAATCAGCCTTCCAGAAACTATCAAAGTCAACATTGTTGTTATCACAGAAGTTTTTAAAACTTGCCATGTAGCCCACAGGCGCATCTACCCAAACGTAGAAATATTTACCTGGGGCATCAGGGATCTCAAACCCAAAATATGGTGCATCACGGCTGATGTCCCACTGCTGCAAACCTGACTCAAACCACTCTTGCAGCTTGTTTGCCATCTCTTGTTGGATAGCACCACTTTGCAGCCAGTTTTGAAGCATGCTTTCGAACTGAGGCAAGTCAAAGAAAAAGTGTTCTGAGTCTTTCAAAATCGGGGTGGCACCAGACACTGCAGAGCGTGGATTGATCATCTCTGCTGGACTATAGGTTGCACTACAAACGTCACAGCTATCGCCGTATTGATCTTCAGCACCACATTTCGGGCAGGTACCTTTCACAAAACGATCCGGCAAGAACATACCTTTTTCTGGATCGTAGAGTTGGTTGATGGTGCGCTTGCTGATGTAACCAGCGCTATTTAACCGGTTGTAGATGAGTTCTGACAGCTCACGATTCTCTGGGGAGTGGGTAACATAATAGTTGTCATATGAAATACCAAAATCAATCAAATCTTGGTGATGCTCCTCTCGCGTACGAGCCACCATCTCTTCAGGTGTGATCCCCAATTCCTGAGCCTTCAACATAACAGGCGTACCGTGGGCATCATCAGCGCATACACTGTAACACTGATGTCCTCGCATGCGTTGGAAACGAGTCCACACATCGGTTTGTATATGTTCTAAAAGGTGTCCAAGGTGGATGGAGCCATTCGCGTATGGAAGCGCGCTGGTAACCAAAATTTGACGTTGCTCTGATGCCATAAGGATTTCACTAACTCACGATATAAAATATTGGCGAGGATTTTACTTCAACTCATCGCATATTGCACCGACTAATATCAAAGACAATACAGAACACAGAGAAGAAATCGTCTGAACCAGTGATATTCTGCTAAGCAAGTCAATAAAGTAATTGAATATCGTACCCGCTCCGTGAATAATGCTGTGAATTCATTTAAAGGGGAAATTCATGAGACTGTGTGACAAGGATATTAAGGCCTACATCGCTGAGGGAAAAATTGAGATTTCACCAGCACCGAGTGAAGACATGGTCAGCGGTGTTACGGTAGATATGCGTTTGGGAAACAAGTTTCGTGTTTTTGAAGCCCACCAAGCCCCTTACATTGATCTTAGCGGTCCTAAACCTGAAGTTCAGGCTGCCCTGAATTCAGTGATGAGTGATGAAATTGAAATTGCGAATGATAAAACCTTTATCCTTCATCCTGGAGAGCTAGCATTAGCCATCACCCATGAATCTGTTACGCTTCCAGCAAATATTGTGGGTTGGCTTGATGGCCGTTCATCACTGGCTCGATTGGGGTTGATGGTGCATGTAACGGCCCACCGCATTGATCCCGGTTGGTCAGGAAACATTGTTTTGGAGTTCTTCAACAGTGGGAAGCTGCCGTTAGGACTTAAACCCAAGATGAAAATAGGGGCTCTAAGCTTTGAGGTGTTGTCGGATTACGCGGAAAAACCCTATAACGCAAGAACGGACGCTAAATACCGTGGCCAAGACGGTGCAATTGCAAGCCGTATTGATGCTGATGGTCCTACAAATCAACAATAAATATTCAGTAACGCTAAAAATTGTTTAATCTGTGCGCAGTTAGCAAGGAATTTAAACCTAAGGCGTTGCATTATTTCTGGTATTGGTTATTCTACAGGTCTCGGTCGGTGTGTAGCGCAGCCTGGTAGCGCACTGTCATGGGGTGTCAGGGGTCGGAGGTTCAAATCCTCTCACACCGACCAACTTTCCTAGCCCCGTAGGTTTGTATTCACTATCAAGTCCCTTGTTTTTTAATTCTATGTACCGAATATGTACCAGTCGTTATTAAGATAAAAGTTTTTCATGGGTTCAGTATTGGTCGGCCTGTTT
>CAXRGH010000066.1:0-25007 GCA_964230195.1 Alteromonadaceae bacterium | reverse complement strand
GGGTGAAATTGAATTAGGAGCTGGGCCAAGTGTGTTGCTTCATGGCGAATTTGAAAGTCCACTCTCAGTATCAACATTATCTCAAACCATCGCCGATAACTTGGGGCGTCAACCTCTCGTAGAGGCGCAACCAAACACGCAAATCAGGACAGTGGCCTGGTGTACCGGTGGAGGTCAAAACTTTATCGAACTTGCGGCTCTGCGCGGAATTGATGCGTTTATCACGGGGGAGGTTTCAGAGCAAACCATACACACGGCTCGCGAGATGGGTATTGCATTTTTTGCGGCTGGTCACCATGCCACTGAACGTTACGGTGTTAAAGCGCTTGGGGAAGCGTTACAGCGAGCTCTTGGTGTTGAAACCGTATTCGTAGATATTGATAATCCAGCGTAAAAAGATAGGACTATGGCAGATCAAAATTTTGATGATATTGCCCACAAGTTCCATAAAAATATTTATGGAACGACCAAAGGGAAGCTAAGGCACGAGCTACTTTGCCGTCACTTGTCACGGTATTTGCCGAGTCAACCGCAAACCATCCTTGATGCCGGTGGTGGCACAGGGGTTATGACTGCGCACCTAGCCAGCTTAGGGCATCAGGTGACATTGCTAGACGTTTCGAAAGAGAGTATTGCGGTTGCTAAACAACATATCTCTGAGCCTTCGGTGACATATCAACACGGTGAAATCCATGAGGTTCAGCAGCAGTTTAACGTTGTGGTGTGTCATGCAGTACTGGAATGGCTGGTTGATCCTCACAGCGCCATCATCCACTTGTTTGATAGAGTAGAGGATGGTGGGATTTTGTCCCTCAGTTTCTTTAACAAAGATGCGGCTGTGTACAGTAATTTGCTTTATGGTAACTTTGATTATGTTCGTTCAGGGTTAAAAAGGAAAAATACGGTAAGACTTAACCCCAACTGTCCATTGTCACCTCAGACCGTAATGGAGTGGGTTAGGGCATTACCGGGACAGCTTGAGCATGTTGCAGGCATTCGCTGTATTCATGACTATATGCAAAAAGATCACGCCAAGATTACCTATGAAGAGTTGGTTGAAATGGAGCTTCAGTATGGTGTTACTGAACCATATCAGTGGTTAGGGAAATATTTTCATATCATTATTCGCAAAAGATAGAGGGTAGGGTTCGCTGACACGCTAAGTTACCCCATCAATAATAAGTCAGATCACATCCATATAAAAATACGCGTTTCTTAACTTGAAACAGATATGTTATTTGTTTACATTCCGAGGCTAACGCGTGAGCTCTTATTAGGGAGTAAACGCCGGAAGAGGTGCGCCTGCCAGGTAGATAACAAGAGATGCCATTGAGTTGATGATGGTTATTGAGGGGGTTGGTGCCGAGGGGTATCAGTGATCGTGGCTGCTTTTACCTCGGTTGCAAAGGTTGAATCCTTTGGACTGTCACTTAACTGTAGATCAATTGTCTCAGTGGTGGAGCGCTTCTGGTGGATAGACGTCCGCCCGATGGCTTTGCTACCCAATTAGCAAGGAATAGAAATGTCAGATAATATTGTCGCCAAGTTCGGTGGTACCAGCGTGGCCGATTATGATGCCATGGTACGGTGTGCGAACGTTGTTAAATCGCATCCTAATACTCGTGTAGTGGTTGTAAGTGCTTCATCCGGAGTTACCAATTACCTTGTTCGTTTAAATGAAACAAACGTAGATGAAGCGGAGAGGAGTGCAATTCTCCAACACATTGCGGATATTGAATATGCCATTCTTAAACATCTTGGTTCACCGAAGGATATTCAAGCTGCACTTGCCATTTTATTAAGCGAGTTAGCACAAGTGGCGACTGACGGCGAACTATTTGAATCACCTTGGTTGAAGGACAAATTGTTGAGCTATGGCGAACGAATGTCTTCACTATTATTCAGTGAGGTGCTCCGTCAATCAGGTATCAGTGCAGTCAACGCAGACGTAACGCAAGTCTTAAAAACGGATGCAAACTATAGTGCCGCAGTTCCTGACATTGAAGCTATTGCCTATGAAGTGAAAAAGACTTGGCTACCTGAAATGGCGGAGACGGTTTTTGTGACCCAAGGTTTCATTGGCTCAGACTCAGAGGGTAATATTACAACCTTAGGTCGAGGTGGCAGCGACTACTCGGCAGCATTACTTGCTGAAGCAATCAATGCAAACGAGCTGCAAATTTGGACGGATGTGATTGGTATCTACAGCACCGACCCTCGAATCACCGAACATGCGCGTCCTATTCCTGAAATCAGTTTTGATGAAGCCGCCGAAATGGCAACGTTTGGCGCTAAGATTCTGCATCCTGCAACTCTTATTCCTGCTATGCGTAAAAACATTAAAGTGTTTGTTGGATCGAGCAAAGCACCTTTAGATGGTGGTACTTGGATTTATCAAAATGTTGAGAATAAGCCCACTTATCGCGCCATTGCTGTGAGGAAACAGCAGGTACTCGTCACCCTCAAAAGTCCAAACATGTTGCATGCAACAGGCTTTCTGGCAAAAGTATTCACCTTGTTGGCAAATAAAAATCTGAGTGTTGATTTGATTACAACGTCTGAAATTAGTGTGGCACTGACATTTGATAATAGCCAAATGTTAACAGACGATATTATCAACGACTTATCACAATTTGCCGAAGTCAACGTGGACACGGGACTATCGTTGGTTGCGGTGATTGGCAATCGCTCGTTTGAACGTGAAGACTATGATAACTCACTGTTGACCGTACTAAAGGATTTCCGATTGAGAATGG
The DNA here is from genome assembly GCA_964230195.1 of Alteromonadaceae bacterium. Classification (GTDB taxonomy): domain Bacteria; phylum Pseudomonadota; class Gammaproteobacteria; order Enterobacterales; family Alteromonadaceae; genus CAXRGH01. The sequence continues at coordinate 22,251 of CAXRGH010000066.1, read as the reverse complement.
TTTGCCATGGCGCTAGCCAAAACAACTTTTGTGTATTGGTTGACGAATCAGACGACACTCGTGTCGTAGAGGAATTACATACCCAGTTATTTTAATGGCTGAGTATTGCTTGTTTATTGAGTGTTCTATCGCTCATTGAACATAATCTTCAATCATGCAGATTTTTTCTAGGGTTGATAAAAAAAGCGATGAGTGATTGTTATCATTCATCGCTTTTTTATTGGTTAAATCTTGCTTCGAAAAGCTGGGGGCTATTCCGAGTCAATCAACGCACGCATAATATCTTTTTCAATATCTTTAGGTTTGGTGAATGGGGCATATCGTTTGATGACTTCACCATCTCTACCGACAAGGAACTTGGTAAAATTCCATTTTATACTTGAAGTGCCAAATACGCCTGGTGCCTTCTGTTTCAGGTGACGATAGATGGGCTGTTCATTAGCGCCATTGACGTCACCTTTTTCAAAGAGTGGAAATGACACTCCATAGTTTAACGAGCAGAACTGCGTGATTTCATTATCAGACTTCGGGTCTTGTTGTCTGAATTGATTACAGGGAAAACCCAAGACATGAAACCCTTGCTCGTTGTATTTACTGTGCATCTCTTGAAGCTCAGTAAATTGTGGAGTAAAACCACAGAAACTCGCAGTATTCACAATGAGAAGAACCTTACCGCGATATGTTGACATGGAAATTGTCTCACCAGACGATAAGTTTGCTTGAATATCATAAAACTGCATATTACTAATCTCTTTTTGTTGTTATGTTAGAGGGTCAAATTGCCATTTGTAATCGGTGTAATGGATACGTGCTCGACTGTATTCTTTTTCAGAGCGCCAAGAGCGATTGTTGAGCTTTACAGTAACGCCAGGGTACAACACTTTATTGGCTTCAAGTCCAATGTCGGAAATGAATTCTGCACGCTTTGATTTGACATCGTCAAGTTTCTGGCGAAGAAATGCGTAAAGTCGTCGCTCACTTTCGTAAATTTCTACGGCTAAATCTGCTTTGGGCTGAATTTCAGACGGAACCCTTTTTGCACTGATGGCATTAATTGTGTTCATGTGGTCTGCCAACGTCTTTCCCAAGTTAGTGAACAGATTATCAATGCTACTTTGAAAATCAATGATTTGGTTATAGCCACCACTAAAATCGATGCTAAGTTGACTGCCAGAGACAGCACCTAGAGTACCGGCTTTAACGGATTGTTCGCAGATGATTTTGCAGGCAAATAAATTACCATTGGGCTTGTCTATTTGACCGACCGTAATTGAGCCGCCAGTGACAATATCACTATAAGCCAACTGCTTACCAACCGTTACGTTGCCTTTCGCTCTGATTCTTAAACCTTGTCCATGCTCCAAGTGAATGGAGCCATCTGCATCAAGTGTTGTGCTGTATTCAGTTTGTTTATCATCCACTTTACCCATGGCACCTTGAGTAATAATGATGTCACCACCTGCCTCAATATGCGCTGACTCAACAAAACCATTGATGGTGACGTCACCTGAACATATGACTTTCATTTTCTCAGCAACATCACCATTGACAATAACAGAGCCATCATAGCGAATATTACCAGTACTCACATTGACGCCTTTGCAAATAAAAACGTCGTCAACCCACATCGAATTATTTTTGAATTTTGGCATTCCTGTGAGGGTTGCTATGAGCACATTTGGGTTTTCTGCACTTATCTCGGTGCCAACCCCAGGCTTCAAATCGTATAACTTACCCGGAGTTGGCAATAAAGCCGTGTTAAAAATGTCATAGCCCGGTCTTCCCTCTGTTGGAGCTATACGCTCTAGAATAGGAGTTCCCTGTTTAACGGTAATAATATCACCGAGATCTCTCATATCGGCAATATCATCATCTGTTACTTTTGGTCGTAATATTCTGTCCAGAGCATTCGCTACTAGGGGGTTGAGATAGGAGTCGCGGCCGTGTTTGACTGGCAGGCCGCGGGCAATGGTATGATTAATGAGTTCGCCAGGCGCTAGTGCTTTGACTTTCTTAACTAGATAGTTAATTTGTTTTGTACTAATACCGCGCTTGACACCTTGCTGTTGAAGATGACGGGTAATATCAGCAACTGTTGGCAGCTTGCCTCCAAATGGCGCTGTTATTTCTGCTTCGGCTGACATTCCTTCCTCAGCAATCGATATAACACACAAAAAATCCCGTCTTTCAGCAACGCTTAAGACGACCGGCTCTGCTTGTTTTGCTAGTCTAGCTGCATTGCATAATCCGAGGAGTTCACTTAACTTTTCTTCGTGGACATACAACGCATGATGCTCAGAGTATTCAATAAACTGTAAGAGGGATTTTTCCGTGTTTTGCAGTTCAAATTCTTCAGGCATCAACACTAGCGAGAGCGTTTCGCCGTCTGCACTAATTTCGAGTGTTGCACCTTTCATTATGTTACCCTGAACCCCTAAAGATGATTAGCATATTGCGCTAGTGCACGCAAAATGGCAACTTTATTTGCATCATTCGAGTGTAACTCTGCCAATGTATTTAACTGTAGCATGAATTCTTCAAGACTGATGCTTGAGTCAATCGCGTTATCAAACAATTTAGCTTGCCTGTGTACTTGCCATTTGTGAATTTCTTCTGCATCCAATGTGTGAGGGAAGTTTCTTGCTCTAAAGCGGAACAAAAGCGTGTTAAGTCTGGGGTCATCAAACTGCCACGTTCTGTTCAACATATCTGGCTTTTCATTGCGAACCATGGCTATTTTATTGCGGTCACTGTCACTGAAAAAACCGCCAGTGTAGAGCGCATAATCGGGGTCCACTGACTGTTGCGGCTTTTTCTCTTCAGAAATTTCAAATGTGTGATGCAAGACCGCTTCCAACCCCCTAAATTTTTTTATTTTGTCCAGATTTTCAATACACTTTTGCCTATCAATGCCCAATGCTTCAGCTCGTTCTTCTGTCAGTGTTTTTGCTGGCGCAAGCACAGGACACTTGTTTAAATGTATTTGCTTGATGGGAAGTCGCTCCTCTCCTTCGGTTAGCATATGGCTTGGTTGATACAGCTTTTCCGCAAGGATTTCAGGAGAAAGTTCAAATAGCGGTGTAGGATCGCGAGCTAAATCCAATACAATGACACTATTTTTGTTGGTTGGGTGTGGGCAAATTGGGACAATCCAGGTTGCACATCCCTGCATAGCAGACAACTTAGATGAAATATGGACTAGGGGGGTTCGATTAAAACAATCAATCAATTCGTTGACTGCATGCTTGCTTCGCTTACCAAACACAAATTGATACAGTTTTGGCTGTTTTTCTTTGATCAGTTTTGCAATTCCAATTGTTGCGTAAACATCGGACATTGCATCATGGGCATCGGCATGGTGAATATCATTGGCCGTAGATAAGTGCTCTAATTTAAAACTTGGAGCGCCATCTTCTCTCATAGGCCAGTCTATGCCGTCTGGGCGCAGCGCATAACATGCTCTCACCAAATCGATAATATCCCAGCGCGAGTTACCGTTTTGCCACTCCCTTGCATATGGGTCAATGAAATTACGATAAAAACTATGACGTGTCACTTCATCATCAAAACGAATACTGTTGTAGCCCGCTACACAAGTGTTGGCTTGAGAGAACTCATGATGAATTTTCATCATAAATTCACTTTCTGGAATCCCATCTCGTAACGTCAGTTGCGGGGTTATCCCTGTAACCAAACACGCTTGTGGGTGCGGTAAGTAGTCACTCGGAATTTGACAATAATGCATGACAGGTTCACCAACAACATTTAAGTCGAGATCGGTTCTAATGCCAGCAAATTGTGACGGATGGTCTTTGGTTGGATTGGCTCCCCAGGTTTCGTAATCGTGCCAGAATATTGTTGTCAATGTGATATCACTCACAGTAAAAATCTATTTGGTTAGTGTAACAGCCTGTTAGCGACTATGCCATGCAGATCATGGATTTGCGCCACCTGGCTCCGATTGTTCTTAGACTAAAGAATGAGTGTTTATTCTTGATCGTTAATTGCGTACAACCATATTACTTTAGGCTTTTAAAAAAACTTCCGTATTTGTTTTTAGAGGCTATGATTGAAAGAGAGAGGGCAGTGTCTCCGAGGAGGGGTTATGCAATCGTTGAAAGTCGTTGATTACATGAATCAACATCCAGTTGAATTTGACGTCGAAATGTCAGTAGCACAGGCTGTGGAATTGCTTCTCGCTAAGCAGCAGACTGGCGGTCCAGTAGTGGATCATAACCGATGCGTCGTCGGTTTTATCTCAGAACGAGACTGTATGGAGAAGATGTTGGCTTCAAGTTACTACCGTGAGCAAGTTGCAAGAGTGAAGGACGTCATGCGAACAGATGTTTTGACGGTTCGACCGTTTGATTCAATTATTGATCTCGCACAGATGATGACTGGGCAAAAGCCAAAAATTTATCCTGTGGTTGATGACCTAAAAAAATTGATAGGGACCATCAGTCGCCGTGATGTACTGCATGCAATCGACGTACAGTTGCACGAGGGATACAAAGCGGTTGGCTAGTGACTGGTAGTGTGCGTGTTAGGGTAATGATTGCTTCTGAGTTCATCACTTTGTGATATCATTTCGCTGTTTTCAATAGTGCAATGAGGCTTTCGTGTCAGAGACCGTCCAACTACAAGGTGATTTCAAGCAGTGGATTGGTCGCTGTATGCTCAGCGACCAACACAAATTTAGGCGTCAATTTTCTAAACTTAAAACCATCAAAGATAAAGAGCAACGCGTCGCCAAGCTCGACCAGCTTACGTGTGATGTCGTTCAGTCCGTCGAGCGACGTTATCAACGTCAACAAAATGTCCCTGACATTGAATATCCAGACTTGCCGGTTACCACCGAGAAACAAGCGATTGCTGAAGCGATTGAAAAACACCAAGTTGTGATTATTGCCGGTGAGACAGGCTCCGGAAAAACAACGCAAATACCGAAAATATGTTTAGAGTTGGGACGCGGTGTTGCTGGCATGATTGCACACACCCAGCCGCGCAGGCTTGCTGCACGCAGTGTTGCGACGAGAATCGCAGAAGAGTTGAATACAAGTATTGGTGATGCCGTTGGCTTCAAAGTCCGTTTTTCCGATCATGTCAGCGACCGCTCGTACATTAAGTTAATGACAGATGGCATTTTGCTGACAGAGATCCAACAGGATCGCTTCCTCAATCAGTACGACACAATTATCATTGACGAAGCTCACGAGCGTAGTCTCAATATCGACTTTATTCTTGGATATCTCAATCAATTACTCCCAAAACGTCCAGATTTGAAAGTCATTATTACGTCAGCAACTATCGATCCTGAGCGCTTTTCCCGTCATTTTAACAATGCTCCGATACTATCGATCAGTGGACGTACATACCCTGTGGATATTTTATACCGTCCAATCGAAGATTTGCCGGAAGGGGAGCGGGATCAAACTCAGGGTATTATTGCTGCAGTAGAAGAATTGTCGAGTTATGGTCAGGGTGATATTCTGGTATTTTTGAGTGGTGAGCGAGAGATTAGAGATACAGCAGAGGCGTTGCGTCGCCAAGCATTTCGACATACTGAAATTGTCCCATTGTATGCCCGCCTTTCTGCTGGCGAACAAAGCAGAATATTCCAACCCCACAGTGGTCGGCGTATTGTGTTGTCCACTAACGTTGCAGAAACGTCGTTAACTGTGCCAGGAATAAAGTACGTTATTGATACTGGGTTTGTGAGAATATCGCGATACAGTGCGCGCAGTAAGGTACAAAGACTACCGATTGAACCTATTTCTCAAGCCTCAGCAGCGCAGCGAAGTGGTCGCTGTGGGCGTGTTCAGGAAGGTATTTGTATTCGTTTGTATTCAGAAGATGATTACCTCTCTCGCCCAGAATTTACTGATCCGGAAATTCTCAGAACCAATCTCGCGTCGGTCATCCTTCAAATGTTAGCGCTGAAATTCGGCACTATTGATCAGTTTCCGTTTGTTCAAGCGCCAGAGCAACGCAATATCAATGATGGGTTTCGTTTACTCGAAGAAATTGGTGCGATCGGCAACAAACGAAACGCCCATGGCCAAGCGGTGATGACTGATATAGGGCGTAAATTATCTCGTCTGCCAATTGATCCTCGCTATGGCAGAATGATCATCGAGGCTGGACATTATGATTCTGTTGCAGAGGTCATGGTGATTACTGCGGGACTGAGTATTCAAGATCCTCGGGAACGCCCACACGACAAAAGACAAGCTGCAGATGCTTGTCATGAGGCCTATTTGGACAAAGATTCAGACTTCATTTCATTATTTAATCTGTGGAATGTGTTTAAGGATAAACAACAAGCGCTAAGCCAAAACCAATTGCGTAAGTGGTGCAAGCAAAATTTCATTAACTATTTGCGTATGCGCGAGTGGCAAGACATCGTTAGTCAGCTTAAAAAGTCGGTCGTGGATGTTGGTCTCAGATTATCCAATAAAGACACTGATTATGACAGTATTCACAAACCCATTGCTTGTGGATTGCTCTCTCATATTGGCATGAAAGATAAAGAGACGGATTACTTAGGCGCTCGAAATAGTCGCTTTTTGGTGTTTCCGGGTTCAGGCCTTCACAAAACAAAAGCAAAATGGATCATGGGGGCCGAATTGGTTGAAACCAGTCGTCTGTTTGCGAGAACGGTAGCCAAGATCCAGCCACAATGGTTGGAGCCATTAGCGCAGCATTTGGTGAAACGTAGTTATTCAGAGCCCACCTGGTCCAAAAATCAAGGTGCTGTGATAGCACTTGAGAAAGTCACTCTTTATGGATTAGCTGTTGTGGTTAATCGCCGAGTGAATTTCAGTCAGATTGATTCGGTGGTGAGTCGGGATCTCTTTATCCGGCATGCCCTTGTCTATGGTGACACAAAACTAAACCATCAAGTGTTGACGGACAATCAGGCATTGGTCAACGAGGTAACCGATCTTGAGAGTAAATCAAGACGAAGAGATATTCTGGTTGATGAAGATGAAATGGTCGCGTTTTATCAAGAGCGTCTTCCCCAGCAAGTGTGCAGTGAACCCTCTTTTCGTAAATGGATTGCAAAATGTGATACTTCGATTCTTGATGGCCTGCGATTTGAGCGTGAAGCGTTAAAGCGCAATGGGGCTTCAAATGTATCTCTTGCGGCCCATCCAGATGTCTGGAGGCATGGAGATTTAACCTTACCACTGAGTTATCATTTTGAACCCAAAGATATTGATGACGGAGTAAGCGTTAATGTCCCCCTAGCGTTACTTAATCAGATTCACGATATTGGATTTGATTGGCTGATCCCAGGGTTAAGACACGAGCTGATTGTTACTCTGATAAAACAACTGCCAAAACGTCTGAGACGTAATTTCGTACCTGCCCCTAATTACGCTGATGCTTGTCTGTCCGATATGCCATCTGAGACTGCAAATGGTCAGCCAATCCCGTTTCTCGATGCGCTATCAATGAAGTTGAAGAAAATGAGTGGTGTTGACGTTGCTGTTGAAGAATGGCGTGTAGATGAACTGCCCCAGCACCTCAGAATGAATTTCAAAGTGAGAAGTGATACAGGTGAGTTGGTGGCACAGGGACGCGATCTTGAAGCGTTAAAGCAAAGCTTACAGAAACACGTACAAAAAAGCATTCAAGCTGTTGCCAAACCTGATATTGAGCAAAAAGGGCTGAAAGAATGGTCTTTTGACCGATTGGATCGTGAATACGTTGAAAAACGAGCTGGCTTTGAAATAAAGGCGTATCCTGGTCTCGTAGATAACGGTACCTCGGTGTCAATCAAACTGTTTGATCAGCCTCATATCGCCAATGAATCTCACGCCATCGGTGTTCGGCGCTTGGTATTACTGGCAATTCCTTCACCGGTTAAATATCTACAAGAAAAACTTCCGAATAAAGCCAAACTTGGCTTGTATTTTAACCCCTTTGGACAAGTGAAAGCATTGATTAACGATTGTATCAGTTGCGGTATCGATCATTTGTTAGGAGAAAACATTGACGAAATTCGGGATTTGAAACAATTTGAATCTCAATGCGAACTCATAAGAGGTGAGATAAATGACAGTGTGTTAGCCATCGCGATACAAGTGGAAAAAGGTCTGACAATTGCTCACAGTATTAAGAAATCACTCAAAGGTAATATTCCCCTCGAAATGATTAATGCTCATGCTGATATTAAATTAACCCTTGAGCAATTGGTTTTTCCTGAGTTTGTTTCCGAACTCAGTGCTGCTCGATTGAAGGATTGGCAACGTTATTTACAGGCATTATCTAAGCGTATTGAAAAACTGAAAGTAGATGTTAGTCGCGATCGAATTCAGCAACTGTCGATACAAAAAGTTCAAGCTGCATTTGATGAAGTATTGGGCAAGCAACCCAAAGGCCAGCCGATACCAAAAGAGTTGCTCGAAACACAATGGATGATCCATGAGCTAAGAGTTTCGTTGTTTGCTCAACAGTTAGGAACCGCCTATCCCATTTCTGAAAAACGGATTATGAATCATTTGAAAGAATTTAGTTAATATACGAGTTGACAAGGGCTCATCGTCTTCTTATAACTTAATTAAACGATAGTGTTTGTTACGGAGATTAGGATGATCATTTCACAAGACAACAAGAGAGATTTTTTTCGTATGTTGATCAACGCTGAATGCGATGTGGCCTACGGAGAGAACCAAGAGACTGTCAAACTAACGGCGATTTGTAAGGATATGAGCGCTACAGGCATGGCCATTGAAACCGATTGCGACATTGCCGTTGGTACTAGCGTGAACGTCTCAATTGAGTCTCAAAGCAGTCATTTTGCCTCAATGGAAGCCAGTTGTAAGGTTGTGCGTGTTGAAAGGCATACCGGTGGGCGATATGTTATTGGACTGAATGTATTGTCGTTCGATAACTAAAGGAGTGATGCACTCAAGTCTAATGAAAGGCGGTGAGTGCATCTTTAGCGTGTTAACTCTGTTTTAATTTGGGGGCATTAAGCCCGCAAACTGTTGATTTTTATTGTTCGTAAACCCTGCAGACTAGCCCTTTCAAGTAGTAGCTTTCAGGGTAATTACTTGCAATAGGGTGGTCACTTGCTTGACACAATCGTTCAATAAATTGAACCTGTTTACCTGCATCCAGCGCAGCATCAGCAACCACCTTCTGAAATAAATCCATAGGCATCAAGCCTGAGCATGAAAATGTCAGTAACGTCCCGTTGTTTTTTATGATTTGCATAGCTAGCATATTGATATCTTTGTATCCGCGGCATGCTCGATTCAAATGGTGCTTTGACTCAACAAACTTTGGAGGGTCAAGAATAATAGTATCAAAGGTTTGTTCGTCATCTCTGTATTCACGCAGTGCTTGAAAAACGTCTTTGTTAATGAAATCACATTGAGCCAGATTTAACTGGTTAATCTCAACATTTCTTTTTGCAATGGCTAAGGCGGAGTCAGAGACGTCGATGTTAGTCACATGGTTAGCCCCACCGTTTAAGGCGTAACTGCCGAATGTTCCGGTGTAGCAAAAACAATTTAAAACGTTTTGTCCCTCTGAGTAACGTGCAGCAATCTGACGATTGTCCCTTTGATCCAAATAAAACCCAGTCTTGTGCCCTTGAGTCGGATTAACAATAATGTTTACGCCATTTTCTTGAATGATGATTTCATCTGGAATATCCCCTGATAGCACTTGCACAACCGGTTCTAAACCTTCCTTTTTTCTGACTTCAACGTCCGAGCGTTCGAGGATATTGCAATTTGGAAATTGTTTTTGTAGGGCCCAGACGATCTTATCTCTGTGTTTATCGGCACCTGCAGACAAGAGTTGGCAAACAAATGTATTGTCATAACGGTCTATCGTTACTCCGGGCAGGCCATCAGACTCGCCGGCAATCAAACGATATCCAGTAAGCCCCTGTACTTTAATTAGGCGTTCTCGGCCTAGTTGAGCGCATTGAATTCGGCGCTGAAAAAAACCATGATCAATACTTTCATTGGCTTCAAATGTCCAAATTCGGATTTGAATTTGTGATTTTGGTGACCATGCACCACGCCCGAGCCAATCGCCAGTGGACGAGTGGACATCAACGGTATCTCCAAGTTTTACTTTACCTGTCACCTTGTCTATGGCGCTGGCAAATACCCAAGGGTGTTTGCGAACTAATGATTTCTCTCTTTCTGGGTGAAGGATTACGCGGACAGTCATGCTGTTGCTCTCTCAAGTTTGATAGTAGGGCAGAGTATATCAGACTTAGGTACACCCCTCTAAAGGAATATATATTGCGAATGATTGTATTTGTCTATCAACAACGTCAGCGTGTATTCTTATGGGATAGTCTTTCTTGGAGTTAAGTATGCAGATCAGGGCGAGAGTGCGTGGTAAGGTACAAGGGGTGTATTTTCGTGCGTCGACTAGAACAGAAGCTTTGGCGTTAGGTCTAATTGGATATGCCGTTAATAATGACGATGGCAGCGTTACTGTTGTGGCCGAGGGAAGTGACGCCGCTATTCAACAATTATTAACTTGGTTAGCATCCGGTCCGGAACAGGCTGAGGTGGTAGAGTTGAATCATTCTATGTCGAATGAAAATTTAACCAATTGCTTTTTCATCGGATAGAATTGAAGACGCAAACCCTCGTTGTATCTTCAACTCTTTTTGATGGTTCATTGCTTATTTAATAAATTGACGAGGATCTGCTTTACCTCAGCGGGCTCAAATGGTTTGTCACACAAGGCGTTGACTCCTGTTTGCTGAATGTTCTTCATAGACGTATTGTTTGCCTCTGACGTTACCATGATAATGGGTAAGTGAGCCGTCGCCGTATTAAAACGAATAAATTCTGATAGTTCTCTACCATCCATCTCTGGCATGTTGTAGTCGGTAACCACTAAATCAAAAGTGGATTGCTTTAGTGCAGACAGGGCGTTAGCTCCATTTTCAGCTTCGGTAATATGCTGGAGTCCCATTTTTTCTAATACGCGTCTAATGTGTCGCCGAGCAGTCTTGCTATCGTCCACGAGTAATACACGGACATCGTGCACATCAAATAGCTCTAAATTCAGTTCATCCGTATTTAGTAGTTCCAGCGTTGCGTTAAGGGCTCTCTCCAAGTGCAATGGCTCAAAGGGTTTGGGTAAAATAGCAACAACCCCCGCTTGTTTGAATTCTTCGAGTTTCTCAGGGCGGTACTCACTCGAAATTAGCATACAAGGGATACTTTCTGTCTCATCACGTGTTTTGATCGCATGAAATAATTCTAATCCTGTACCGTCTTCAAAGTACATTGCACTAATCACTAAATCGGGTTGATGAGCGTCAATAGCAGCTTTGGCCTGAGCAAGGTTAGACGCGTTTTCAATATAATTTACACGGCTTTCTTTGAGATGCTTATTAATAATCTTTTTTTGTGTGTCTGATGGTTCAACGAGTAATATATTTAGGTCGGTGAGCGCGATTGATGTTGCCATAGTGTCCAATTTCTTCTTGATGGGAGGAGAGGTTATCCGCCTGCGAGTTTCACAGTGTGCCCAAGTTTTTCTAGGTGAGTTTTGATTTTATCTCGATTGTCCCCTTGAATTTCAATGGTATGGCCTTTGACAGCGCCACCGGTACCACATGTCTTCTTCAAGGACGTGCATAAGCTTTTAAGCTCTGCTGGTTCTAGCAATAAACCGTCCACAACACACACGCCTTTGCCTTTGCGGCCTTTGGTTTCGCGTCTAATGCGGACAATACCATCCCCTTTGGGTTTTGATATGTTTTTTGTCTCTGCAACACGACCAGTGTCGGTACTGTATACCAGTCGTGAATTGTTATCTGACATGTTATTTCTGCCTTGCAAAATAATCTGGTTAACTTAAATTGTATTAGAAAAGTGTGCTAAATTATAGACATATTTACAATATCACCTCACAGGTAGGATTCAGCGTATGGCATTAACCAGTGAATTATCAGAAGACAAAACAGTATTAACCATTGAGTTGGATAAAACGTTTGATTTCAGCAAAGTACAAGACTTTAAGCAAGCGTACGAAAATACAACGTCGATTCTTGAAACTGTGGTTATTGACTTGCGTGAAACTGATTATATGGATAGCTCGGCGTTGGGTATGTTGCTTAATATGCAAAAAGTATTGGCCAATCACGTTACTTCTTTTCAAATCATTAATTGCCGACCACAAATCCAGAAAGTGTTAAAGATCTCACGGTTTGATAAAAAGTTTGAGATTGAATAGCGATGCATATCCTCGTCGTAGATGACGAACCCTTAAACCGATTCCTCATTATCCACATGCTGGAGCAGGAGGGATACGATTCCATATCAGAGGCATGTGACGGCGAGGCAGCATTGACGGTTGCAGAGCAAGTCTCTCCCGACATTGTACTGCTCGATATTGTTATGCCCGGCATGTCCGGGTATGAAGTGGCACCGAAACTTAAAGCGCTAGCAGGTGACTTGTACTTGCCAGTCATCTTCATTACTGCTCACGGTGATCAACACTCCATTACTAAAGCTTTAGAGTCAGGCGGTGATGATTTTCTTGCCAAACCTTTTCTGAGAGAAGTGCTTGCGGCGAAGATCCGAGCGCATGCTAGAACTCGAACGTTAAGTAAGCGCGCAATTGAGAGCAACAAAGTCCTGAGCTATCATCAAAACAAAACAGAGCAAGAGCATCATTTGGTCAAACATATTTTCAGCAACGCGCTGAAGATTGACACTGAACTACCAATAAATATCGATTTTCATATGGCTCCGGCCACTCATTTTAATGGTGACATGATCCGAGTTGAGCGTGGGCCAGGGAATAATTTGTACCTATTGCTTGGTGATTTTACGGGACATGGTTTAGCGTCTGCCATTGGCGCTTTGCCGGCTGCTAGGGTGTTCAAGGAGGGGGCCGCCAAAGGTTGGTCTGCAGCCCAAATTGTGCGTTCCTTAAATGCGTTGCTGGTGGACATGCTTCCTGAAACTATGTTTTTTGCAGCCACTGTTGTCGAAATATCATCAAATGGACGGCAACTATCAGTATGGAACGGTGGTATGCCAGATACGCTCTTGCTTTCCCCTTCTGGTGAGATCGTATATCGATTTACATCGCAACATATGGCACTCGGTGTCCTACAAGATAATGAGTTCGAGTCCTATGTTGAGCGTTACAAAGCCAACAAACACGAGCAGCTTTTGTTGTACTCTGATGGTGTTATCGAATCATTTAACCAAGAAGGGGACATGCTAACAGACAAAGGATTTGAATCTTGGCTAGCAGATGAGAATACTCAAACAGTACCTCAAATTATTGCGCGTTTATCCGCTTTTAGAGCTGGGGCCGAGCAGATGGATGATGTCAGCTTAATGAAATTCGAATGTCATCCCCTTTCATCTGTGTCACTTCCATCAAGCTTGTCAAATACTGGCTGGGCCTTAACCTTCTATTTTGGCCCAGAACAGTTGAAAGGATATGAGCCGTTGCAGCCAGTGATGAATTTACTGCACGGTAATACTTGGTTGGCCTATTGGATGTCAGACCTTTCAACCATTATGACGGAATTGTTTGCAAATTCTTTAGAGCACGGTTTGCTAAAATTGAGTTCTGAATTAAAACAAGAAGAGGATGGTTTTTATCGGTTCTCCTTGTTACGAGAACAACGTCTTGCCATGTTAGACAGTGGTGAGATAACGTTACACGTTGATTATATTGCGTCTGCTGGAAAAATAGTTATTCGTATTGAAGACACTGGATGTGGATTTGACATTAACGGCGTGAAAAATCGGCTAGACACTGGCGATTTTCATGGTCGAGGATTGGCTTTGATCAGAGAGCTATCATCAAACGTCTCGGTTACTGATAATGGTCGCAGTGTTGAGGTAGAGGTGATGCTGACGGCATAGTCCGGTATCAAAGACATTACTATTTTATCATCAGTAGTGATGTGAAGTTTTTCATTAAAGTTGTTGAGAATGATTATCATTTGGAGTATTCTCCTTCGGATTAATGATTACCTTCTTTCTTTAAGGATATATATGTTCACTCGATTCGCCTTTTTACGGGTATTATCACTAGTATTATTATTCTCCGCCTCCGTGCAAGCTAATCAAGTTAATGTATATTCAGCTCGTAGTGAAGCATTAATCAAACCACTGTTAAACGCGTTTACCGAAGACACTGGGATTAAGGTCAATTTAGTCACTGGTAAAGCCGATCTGTTGCTGACGCGAATGGCAAGAGAAGGAAAGTACGGTAAAGCAGACCTTCTCATCACAACAGATGTCGGGCGACTGCATCGTGCTAAATCGATGGGACTTCTGCAATCCATGGATATAAATAGTGTAACTGAGATGGTTTCGAAGCGATTCATCGACTCAGACGGGCACTGGATTGCGCTAACGACACGTGCAAGACCGATGATGTACCTTGCTGACAAAACCGATGTAAGCCAACTAAGCAGTTTATTTGATTTGGCAAAGCCAGAGTGGAAAGGCAGAGTATGTATCCGTTCATCGTCCAATATTTATAACCAATCAATGGTTGCTGCCATGATTGAGCAGTACGGAGAAGCAAAAGTACTGGAATGGGCTTCCCGGTTTGTCAAAAATTTTGCTCGTAGTCCTCAAGGTGGGGATCGTGACCAAATCAAAGCCTTGGTAGCAGGCGAATGTGATATTGCGGTTGCCAATACCTACTATTTGGCCGGTATGGCAGTGGATGCGGACAAGGCTACATCAGATATCGCCAAGCAAGTCAGTGTTTTGTGGCCAGACCAATCAGGTGATGGCGCACATATTAATATTTCTGGTGCTGCCATTAGTCGGTACGCTCGCAATAAAGAGAATGCTCAAGCCCTTATCGAGTATATGCTGACTAAAAAAGCACAACAGTGGTATGCCCAAGATAATCAGGAATATCCGATTGTTGGCGATGTGCCTTGGAGTCCTGCATTGATGTCATACGGTGATTTCAAAGCGCAAAAGATAGCACTTGAGACGGTAGGTGAACGAAATGCCCAAGCCGTTAAGTTAATGGATAAAGCAGGCTGGAAATAGCACGCGAGCACTAATTAGCAGGTGGCCAGCTAGATGCCTAAAACTCTCCCTATCGTAGCCTGCATGTTAGCAGGCTTAGTTTTGCTCCCCCTGATTGCGTTGCTTCTTAATCTAGGTCACTGGGATCCTGAAACCTGGCAACATCTTTATCAACATGTGTTGCTAGACTATGTTTTAAATTCACTTGGATTAACACTCGGCGTTGGGCTCGGAGCTTGCTTATTAGCAATTCCTGCGGCTTGGGTGTTAACTCAGTATCATCTGCCCGGTAGACGTGTCTGGCAATGGTTAGTCTTGATGCCATTGGCAATGCCTGCCTACATCATTGCCTATACATATACGGGTATTCTGGACTCTTCAGGCCCGGTGCAATCAACAATACAGTCCGTATTTGATGTCTCTGTTGGTGAGTATTGGTTTCCTAACGTCCGTTCTTTGCCTGGAGCCATCATAATGATGTCTTTGGTCCTTTATCCTTATATTTTTGTGTTGGCACGAAGTGCGTTTTCAGAGCAATCTGATACGTTGAAAGAAGCAGCGCAAACCATGGGATATCAGCGCTGGCGATATTTTTTCTGCGTTGCACTTCCCCTAGCGAAACCAGCCATTGTCACAGGTGCCGCGTTGGTAATGATGGAGGCTCTTGCTGATTATGGTACGGTACAGTATTTTGGCATATCCACGTTTACAACGGGTATTTATCGCACGTGGTTTGGCTTAGGTAATGAACAGGTGGCAGCGCAGTTATCCCTGCTGTTAAGTGTCGTGGTTTTAGTCGTATTGCTGCTTGAGCAAAGATCAAGACGCCATCTTTCGGTGGCAACTGGAGACAACCATACTCGTCGCGCTTTACTTCATTTGTCTCGCTCTGGGCAGTTTTGGACGTTAGTATTCCTCTTGTGCGTGGTAAGCGCTGGATTTTTTATACCGGTTGGACAAATGCTCATTTGGATATTTCAACGGCTAAATTCACAAGAGTGGCCTGAGTTTTTGAGCCTGATATTGAATACCGTGACCCTCGCGGTTGCTGCTATGCTGGTCATTGTGCTGGTGGCAATCATCATTGCTTATGCTCGTCGGCTGTCAACTCACGTCGGATTGAAGCTATTGGCTCAACTCTCTGTCATGGGGTATGCCTTTCCAGGAACAGTCATTGCCGTTGGTGCCATGATAGCCTTGACTCGGACCGATTACTGGCTAAATGATACCCTTGGATTAGAGGTCGGTTTGTTACTATCCGGCAGTCTATTTGCATTAGTGTTTGCGTATTTAGTCCGCTTTCTAGCTGTCGCAATACATAACGTAGAAACGGGGCTAGGACGAGTGACAATAAACATGGATATGGCTGCGCAAACCATGGGGTATTCGCCACTACAACGATTACAGAGTGTCCACATACCATTGATTAAAGGCAGTGTGTTAAGTGCTATGTTGCTGGTATTTGTTGATGTTTTAAAAGAGCTTCCCGCCACCTTAATTATGCGTCCCTTTGATTTTAATACACTTGCGGTGCGAGCTTTTGAACTCGCCTCGGATGAGCGTTTAGCAGATGCAGCATTACCCTCGTTGAGTATCGTTGTGGTTGGGTTACTACCGGTTATATTATTGGCATATCACATTGATAAAAGTTACCAGCCACGGAGGACTTCTTAGTGTTATCGCTTCACAATGTTAGTATACGATACGGCGATTTTTCAGCCGTGCAAGATTTTTCTTTGTCGCTTGAAATTGGTGAGATTGCTTGTTTGTTGGGCCCCTCGGGGAGCGGTAAAACTTCGTTGTTACGGTGTATCGCAGGCTTCGAAACACCAAGTCAGGGTAGTATTGAATTGCGAGGTCAATTGGTAGCCAATTGCCAAAACTCGGTAGCTCCAGAAAAACGTGGTGTTGCCGTCGTTTTTCAAGACTATGCGCTATTCCCACATTTAAACGTTAAAGATAATGTCGTGTTTGGTATCCGCCATTTACCCAAATCTGTGCAGTTAGAACGCTGCCAGCAATTACTGGCTTTGGTAGGCTTAGATGGTACGGAATCTCGCTTTATTCAGTCTCTTTCAGGTGGCCAACAGCAACGGGTAGCGATTGCCCGAGCACTTGCAACAGAGCCCGATATTCTTCTGCTGGATGAACCGTTTTCAAACCTTGATGCGGAACTAAGAAGCTCACTGGCGGTGCAACTGCGTAGCATCTTAAAACAGGCGGGCGTGACAGCCTTGATGGTGACTCATGATCAGTCAGAGGCGTTTACAGTATGTGATACGGTTGCCTTAATGGAGCAGGGGAAACTGCAACAACATGGCTCTCCGGAATCTTTGTATCAAAGCCCGGCTAATTTGTTTGTTGCTCGTTTTGTTGGTCAATTTAATGTGTTGCCAGTGGCGTCAATGGACCCGTCGTCCCAATCCAAGCCTGCAGTTGATTCCGGCCTTAAAAGCAGGCTTGTCCAAGATGAGATAACTCAAAAAGGGGGAATTATGGCCTTTAGTCCTCACGCTATCTCACTGAGTTCAAGCATGGTAAACGGAAGCGTGGATAGCGTGTCATTTGAAATGACGATTAAGAGCATGGTTTTTCGTGGTGGTTTCACCGAGTACACCTTAGGAGATCTTGAGGGGAGGGCGCTACGTTGTGTACTCAGTGGCTCGCCAGACTGGCATCAAGGTGAACAAGTGGTCGCAACGATTTGCAGAAAAGCAATCCTTAGTTTTGGTGACGATGGCTACCGGCTGAAGTAGCCTAGAATAGATTAAATAACAATGTTCAGGGCATCAAGTGAAAAGCGACTGCCCTGAACAACTTGGGCGTTTTTTCCCTAAAAGGAGAAACTCGGTTAATCAGTCAGTTCTTCCTCGTCATCCACCAAAGTTGCAAACAAATCATGTTCGTTAGCAAACTCAACGCTTACCCACACTTGATCTCCCGGATTCAAATCAAACTCGCCACCAATGATAATATTGCCATCAATCTCAGGCGCATCAGCATAACTTCTGGCGATAGCACCTTGTTCGCCTATCTCGTCCACAATTACATACATCTCCTGGCCCACTCGACTCATCAGCTTTTTCTCACTGATGCGTGCAGCAACCGCCATGAAGCGCTGAAGGCGCTCTTGCTTGATCTCTTCAGGTACTGGATCTGGAAGTTCATTCGCTGTCGCACCTTCGACAGGGCTATAAGCAAACGCACCAACTCGGTCTAGTTGTGCTTCCTCTAGCCAATCCAGTAATTCTTGAAACTCTTCTTCTGTTTCGCCCGGAAAACCGACAATAAACGTTGAGCGGATAACCAAGTCAGGACAGATTTCGCGCCATGCTTTGATACGCTCCAAGGTTTTCTCGGCAGCAGCCGGACGTTTCATCAACTTTAAAATGCGGCGGTTTGCATGTTGGAATGGAATATCAAGGTAGGGGAGTATTTTACCTTCGGCCATCAAGGGGATCACTTTATCTACGGATGGGTAGGGATACACGTAATGTAATCGAACCCATAACCCCAGCTGGGCAAGTTGCTGACAAAGACCGAGCATGTTGGACTTTACTGGCATACCATCCCAGAATCCTGTTTTGTATTTTACATCAACGCCATAGGCGCTGGTGTCTTGGGATATGACGAGAATTTCCTTCACGCCGGCGGCTTTGAGTCGTTTTGCCTCGTCAAGAATGCTTCCAATGTCTCTGCTAACGAGATCGCCCCGCATGGATGGAATGATACAAAAGCTACATCTGTGATTACAACCATCTGAAATTTTTAGATAGGCATAATGCTTGGGAGTCAATTTTACACCGTGATCTGGGACTAAATCTTGGTACGGATTGTGATTAGGCTTGTCTAAATGTTCGTGCACTTGTTCCAACACATTTTCATAAGCATGCGGTCCAGTGACGGCTAATACATTTGGATGAACTTCCCGAATCTCATCTTCTTTGACACCTAAGCAGCCCGTTACAATCACTTTACCGTTTTCGGTCAACGCCTCGCCGATGGTGTCTAATGATTCTTGTACGGCAGAATCAATAAATCCGCAGGTATTTACAATGACCAATTCAGCATCATTATAGGTGGGTACAACATCGTAACCTTCTGTCCGCAATTGTGTCAAAATACGCTCAGAATCCACAAGGTTTTTAGGACAGCCGAGACTCACAAATCCGACTTTCGATGCGCCAGAGTGATGGGCTGACGATTCATTTGAAGATTGTTCCTGTAGCACCTTTTCAGGCGTTGTTAATGTCGTCGTTTGTTTTGGATTAAACTGTTGGACAGTCATAATGGGTCACCGCTTTCTAATGTGTTCCGATCTGGAGCAAAAAATCATTGCGCAGATTATACATGACCCCAAGATATTATGCATTAGTCGCCAATAGAGTCTCGCGGGTGATGTGACTATTTCGTCAATTGAGTTTTGACCGCCCGTAATATGTATACATTTTGTTAGCAGAACGTGCTGAATTGCTTTTTTAGCGCAATAAATCTCTCGATATTTTCCATAAAACCGTAAAAACTGAATAAAATATTCTATTTTTACGGTTTTCACTGTTGATATTTTGAGATAACGCAGTAAGGTATGATGAGTTGAGTTGACTCTTTCAATGCAGAGGAAGTTCAATTAACTACACGAGGGTGATAGCCTCGTCATAATTACAACAAAAACTATCGTTTAAAAAATCAGATTTGATTTAAACATTAGGAAGCAAATATGAAAACAACATTGAATCCAGTGTCTAGCAGTATCAAGCTTGTGCTTGCATCTGCTTTAACTGCATCGCTATCTGTTGCCGCTCAAGAAGCCCCAGCAGACGGCGCAAACGAATTGGTTGAGCAAATTGCCGTTGTTGGTACACGTGCAGCACCTCGTTCAGTAGGTGAGTCATCGGTACCGCTCGATATCATCGGTGCTGACGAGCTTGCAAGCCAAGGTGATACAGACATTCTTAACATGATGAAGAATGTCGTTCCTTCATTAATGGTAAACGACCAACCTATCAGTGATGCTGCTACTTTGGTTCGTCCATTTAACCTGCGTGGCATGTCTCCTGACCATACATTGATTCTTGTGAACGGTAAGCGTCGCCACCGTTCAGCAGTTATCTCTTTCTTGGGTGGTGGTCTAGCTGATGGTGCACAAGGCCCAGACATCAGTGCAATCCCATCTGCAGCACTTAAGCAAATTGAAGTACTTCGTGATGGCGCTGCCGCACAGTACGGTTCTGATGCTATCGCTGGTGTTGTTAACTTCGTACTTAACGACTCAGACGAAGGTGGCTTCCTTGAAGCTCGCTATGGTAGCTTCATGGAAGGTGACGGTGATACCTTCCAAGTACAAGGCAACGTTGGTCTTCCATTAGGAAACGATGGTTTTGCTAACTTTGCGATGGAATATCGTGAGCAAGACCCAACAAGTCGTTCAGTTCAACGTCCAGATGCTCAAGCATTAATTGACGCTGGTAACACAGCAGTCAGCAATGTAACTTGGGACAAGGATGCTGCACAGATCTGGGGTACACCAGAAGTTAAGAGTGACTTTAAATTGTCTGGTAACTTCGGTCTTGACTTGGGTAATGATCAAGAGCTTTACGCATTTACTAACTTAGCAAAGCGTGATGTGGAAGGTGGATTCTTCTTCCGTAACCCGCACTCTCGTGGTGGTGTCTTCACTGGTCCAACACTTAGCATGGTTGACGGCGAGTACGTTGTTGATCCTGACGGTGATGTAAGCTCAATCAAAGTACTAGACCGTGACGGTTTGGGCCAAGGTATTGAGTGTGGTGTGTTACCAATCGTTGATGACAATGTATTGGATGACGCTGCGTTTGCTGCGTTTGCTGCAGATGACGCCTACGGACAAAACTGTTTCGTGTTCAACGAAATCCTTCCAGGTGGTTTTAACCCTCAGTTTGGTGCAAAAGTAACGGATACTGCGTTTGCTGCTGGTTTACGCGGTGTAACTGACACTGAGTGGAACTATGATGTGAGTGTTAGTTTCGGTACTTCTAAAGTGGAGTACGCGATTAGCCAAACCATCAACCCTTCTTTAGGTCCAGAAACGCCAATGGCATTTAAGCCAGGTACTGCTGTTCAATCTGACCGTAACGTGAATGCTGACTTCTCTAAGATGTATGACAACTACAGCTTAGCGTGGGGTCTTGAGTGGCGTTCCGAGACGTTTGAACAACGTCTAGTTGATCACTTAGCGTCTAAGATTGGTGATTATGCAGAACAAGGTTTTGGTATTGGTTCGAACGGTTTCCCTGGCTTCCAGCCAAGTGCTGCCGGCGAATGGACACGTACTAACGTAGCTGCTTATGTTGACGCTGAATACGACGTAAGTGACGACCTTATGGTTTCTGGTGCTCTTCGTTACGAAGACTTCAGTGACTTTGGTGGTACAATGAACTACAAGTTGACAGGTCGTTATCAGGTGACTGACGAAGTTGCACTTCGTGGTGCATTCAGCACTGGGTTTAAAGCCCCAACTACTGGCCAGAACAACGTTATCAACGTAACAACAGCATTTACTAATGGTGTCTTGGCGGACCAAGCAACTCTTTCACCTAGCAACCCTGTTGCTCAATTGAAAGGTGCGGTACCGCTTGAGCCAGAAGAGTCAACTAACTTGAGCTTTGGTGTTGTTGGTGAGTTTGACAATGGCCTATACGTAACGGTTGACTTCTACAGCATCGAAGTGACTGACCGTTTGGCGATTGGTGATCAGTACACATTGACTGCTGAGGACATCACTAGCTTGCAAGCTGCAGGTGTTGCTGATGCGTCTAGCTTCACGTCTGTTAAGTACTACACAAACAACTTTGACACTGAAACAAAGGGTGTTGATATTGTTGCGAACTACAGCTTAGACGTTGCAGGAATTGATACTAAGCTTTCATTAGCAATGAACTTCAACAATACAATCGTAACGCGTACCGATGCAGCTAACCCGCTTAGCGCAACGCGTATTGGTCAGTTAGAAGCTAACTTACCAGAGGAACGTGGTACCTTCACTATCAATCAAAGCTACAGCGATGATTTGTCAGCAGTATACCGTGTAAATTATCACGGCGATTACTGGGAGTTCCACTTGGATGATCCTAGCGGTGCATTCAACCCATCTGCAGAAACCACAGTTGACGCTGAGTTCTCATACATGTTTGATGATAACTTGAAGCTATCTGTTGGTGCTCAGAACTTGTTTGATAACCGTCCAAGATCGGAAGAGCGT
>CAXRGH010000065.1:0-3553 GCA_964230195.1 Alteromonadaceae bacterium | reverse complement strand
GTTGTGAGCCAATTCTTTCAATGTATTGGCTTCGCTCATGTCATCCCATTTGTCGTAATCATCTTTAATCCCAAGATACGTCTGATAAATCGGGCTGCGCATGACACCTTCCATAAAGATGGCATCAAATAAGGCGTTGGCTTTTTCAGATTCTGACTGTTGTACTTCGGCAGTCACTTGTTGTGTGTTTGATTGTGAGAGGATTTCACAACCTGATAGGCTGACTGCCAGCAATGCAGCAATTGGAGTTAGTTTATTCATGATTATTGTTTCCTTGTCAGAATTATCATTGTTTTTATCAGATTTGACGAATAGTAACAGTACTAAAGATTTATCATTATGGTCTACTTTTCCTAAAAAAATAGTGTGAGTAACCCGTAAATCTCTGGTATTTCGTCAAATATCGTTAAAAACCGAGTATCTTCCATTTTACTGTCACAAACCTGGTGTATCGTCTGCGGCCAAATTGTTAAGCATATGATTCTGATTCAGCAGGATAGTAGGAGAGTCTAAATGGGATTATTTGAACGTTATTTGTCGGTATGGGTTGGCTTGGTAATGCTTTTGGGGATGGCTGCTGGTTTAGCTGTACCTCAATGGTTTTCGCTACTCGCTGCTTTTGAATTATTTCAAGTGAATGGTGTTATTGCGGTTTTGATTTGGTTGATGATATTTCCGATGATGACACAGATTGATTTCTCATCATTAAAACAAGTGAAGCAAGAAGTTCACGGCCTGGTACTCACTGTGGTTGTCAATTGGCTAATTAAACCTTTTACAATGGCATGTTTGGGATGGCTGTTTTTTACCGTCTTGTTTGCCGATATTGTTGATCCTCAATCGGCACAAGAATACATTGCAGGCATGATATTATTAGGTGTTGCGCCCTGCACAGCCATGGTGTTTGTTTGGTCGCAGCTGACCAAGGGGGATGCTGGTTATACCTTGGTTCAGGTCTCAGTTAACGACATCATCATGGTGTTTGCATTCGCTCCTATTGCTGGCTTATTACTCGGAATGTCAAATATTACGGTACCGTGGAACACCTTATTTTTATCTGTCGTACTTTATGTGGTTGCGCCTTTGATCGCTGGGTATTTCACTCGAAAATCGCTCATCAAAAAGCGCGGTGAAACAGCCGTTGACGCATTCTGTGATCGTTTGAAGCCGTTGAGTATTCTTGGACTCATAGCGACAGTATTTATCCTTTTTGGGCTACAAGCAGAAACCATTGTCAGTAAGCCTGTTACCATTGGATTGATTGCAATTCCTTTGATTATCCAAACTTATGGTATTTTCGCGGTTGCCTACATTGCAGCCCGCTATTTAAAGCTGAAACACGCCATCGCAGCACCAGCCTGCCTGATAGGTACCTCAAACTTCTTTGAATTGGCAGTTGCTGTTGCTATCTCATTATTTGGACTTCATTCGGGGGCAGCATTAGCTACCGTCGTTGGTGTGCTGGTGGAAGTCCCTGTGATGCTATCCTTGGTAGCATTTGCTAATCGCACGCGTCATTGGTTTGATTAATTATTGATGACAAGTTACCAGTCATACTGAGGGGTGCTTCTATTCGTGTGAGACACCCTTCTGCCATATTTTACTTTCTTGCCCCTGTAGTAAGCGCTCAATATTTTGCTTATGTCTGAGGAGAATCAATATGGCAATCATTGAAACGGTAATAAAGTACTGAGGCGACAGCCAAAGAATGATGAACGGAGCTGCAACAACTGCAATCAAGGCTCCAACGGACGAATAGCCTGACAAGAACACTACCACAATCCAGATTGCAATCACCAGTAACGCTAAGATTGGATTGATAGCAGTTAGCGCGCCAAGGGCAGTGGCGACTCCTTTGCCCCCTTTGAATTGGAAAAATAACGGATACATGTGACCAAGACAGGCAGAGAGACCAAGTAGACCGAGCGCTAACGCTTCAAAGTTGAATTGGTCACCGAGGTAAACGGGTAAAAAGCCTTTTAAAACGTCAAAAAAGAGTGTGACGATTGCCGGAATTCTGCCGCCGATACGGTACACATTAGTAGCGCCAGGATTATTTGAACCAGTATGGCGAGGATCAGGCAATCGGAATAGTTGACACACTAAAACCGCGCTACTGATGGACCCACAACAGTAGGCGAGACTGAAAAATAAAATCTCAAGAGCAGTCATGGGTTATACCTGCGTAAAATCAGTGGTAACATGTATGAATGATTTCATCCTATCACAGTACTGTAAAAAAATATGGATAAAATACTGATAAGAGGACTAACCGTTCACAGCCTTATCGGCGTGTTTCCTGAAGAGCGACACGCCCCTCAGCGGTTGATATTAGACCTAGATTTAACGTTTGATTTGTCACAAGCGGGGCGTTCAGACGATGTCAACGACACCATCAATTACGCTTCTGTGTGCGAGGGGCTCAGCAAAATTGCAGAGTCAACACAGTATCAGTTACTTGAAGCATTGGCTGATGAAATGTTGAGCTATGTATTGGCGGAGTATCCCTGTAGTCAGGTTAAAATGGTGATGAATAAGCCAGATATCATGCCCAATGGAACCAACGTAGCTATTGAACTAGTTCGCGCTCGTTAACGCTATCCAACCATAAAACGTAAGAGAAAATATAAAGGAATATAATCACATGACACTGTTTGAAATTATCATTTTGGCCATTATTCAGGGGATCACTGAATTTTTGCCGATTTCAAGTTCTGCTCACCTTATTTTACCGTCAGAAATATTAGGCTGGAACAATCAAGGAATGGCATTTGACGTTGCAGTGCATCTGGGCAGTCTACTTGCTGTTGTCCTGTTCTTTAGACAAGACATTGTGGCGATGACTGAAGCGTGGTTTGCATCAGTATTCAAGCAACAACATTCGGCAAATAGTCGATTAGCATGGTGGGTGATTATTGGAACGCTGCCAGCGGTTGTATTTGGCTTTATGATGAAACCATTAATTGAGGAGTACGCTCGCTCGGCAGCCATTATTGCGGTGACAACCATTGCCTTTGGTTTATTATTGTTGTTTGCTGATAAAACCGCAAAGCAAACAAAAAAACTGGATAAACTCTCGTTGTCGTCCGTGCTCTGGATCGGTTTCTCTCAAGTGCTTGCCCTGATCCCAGGTACTTCCCGTTCGGGGATTACAATGACAAGTGCGCTCATGTTGGGCTTTGACCGTGAAAGCGCCGCACGTTTCTCGTTTCTATTGTCCATCCCCACCATTTTGGGGGCGGGTGTTTTAGCAACCAGTGATCTTGTTCAAGCGGGTGGTGTGATTGATTGGCAAGCAATGCTCTACGGCGTCTTGTTTTCTTTTGTTAGCGCATACGCTTGTATTTATCTATTCTTGTCTTGGATTTCCCGATTGGGTATGACACCGTTTGTTATTTATCGGTTGGCGATAGGTGGCATGTTAGTTTGGTTCGTTTGGTTCTAGGAGCACACAATGAGTGAGACCATATTCACACACATTATTAATAAAACCATCCCTGCAGAAATCATTTATGAAGATGACTATGTGCTGGCCTTCAATGATATCAATCCA
>CAXRGH010000064.1:0-20667 GCA_964230195.1 Alteromonadaceae bacterium | reverse complement strand
AACAAACATTTGCTTTACCACTTGCTGCGGTAAGCGAAATTTTCCATTTAGATTTATCAAAAACCAATATTGTTGATGGCCAGTTAACCATTATTGTTCGTGAAAAAGCTATTCCGCTTTTCTATTTGCAACATTGGTTGGTTAAAGGCGGTGGCGGCCAAATCGGTGAAGGTGAAGGTCACATTGTTATTGTCCAAATTGGTAATCAACAAGTTGGTTTTGTGGTTGATGCGCTGATAGGGCAGGAAGAAGTGGTGATAAAGCCGTTAGATGCTTTGTTGCAAGGAACGCCAGGAATGGCAGGTGCAACCATTACCAGTGATGGCGGTATCGCGTTGATCTTAGATATTCCATCGATGCTCTCCCATTACGCAAAACGTAGTTAATTTGAAGCGGGGAAATTGAATGACCATTAACGTTTTAGTTGTTGATGACTCCCTGTTTTTTCGACGTCGTTTAACTGACTTTCTGGAGCAGTCTCCTCAAATAAAAGTCATTGGCCAAGCTAATAATGGCGAAGACGCTATCTCACAAGTACGGAGTTTAAAACCAGATGTCGTCACTATGGACGTTGAAATGCCAGTGATGGATGGTATTACTGCCGTAAAACGCATAATGGAACAAAATCCGCTTCCTATTCTTATGTTCTCCTCGTTGACGAAAGAGGGGGCTGAAGCAACATTATCTGCCCTTGAGGCTGGAGCGGCTGATTTCCTACCGAAAAATTTTGATGAAATTGCTAATAGTCACAGCGGTGCTATTTCATCGCTTCAACAGAAAGTACTTTCTTTGGCTAAAAGCCGCCTGATGAGACCGAGTCGACGGGCGTTTGAGTTAAAAAGACAGACTCCATTGGAGAGTAGCAATCGGTCAGTAGCGCAGGTGAAACCCTCAGCAACGCGCAGTGCACAAAGCAATTATCAATTGTTGGCGATTGGTTCGTCTACCGGAGGACCGGTTGCTTTACAAAAAGTGTTGACCCAGTTGCCCACAGATTTTCAGTATCCAATTCTTCTGGTTCAACATATGCCCGCAGCATTTACAACCGCTTATGCTGAGCGTTTAAACAGTGTGTGCAATATTTCAGTCAGTGAAGCAGTTGATGGTGATCTATTAAAACCAGGTCATGCTTATCTTGCTCCAGGTGGTCGTCAAATGTTGTTGGAAGGTAATCGAGGTCGTACCGCCATTAGGATTACGGACGTGAAAGGCAGCGACGATCGCGTAACCTACAAGCCCAGTGTTGATATCACTTTTGCTAGTGCATCAAAGGTGTTTCAAGGGCGTGTTCTTGCCTCTATTTTAACCGGAATGGGCGCTGATGGGCGTGAGGGATGTCGGATACTGAAAGAGTTGGGAGCAACCATATGGGCGCAAGACGAACAAAGTTCTGTGGTTTATGGTATGCCACAAGCAGTCACCAAAGCGGGAATAGCGTCTGAAAATATTGATATTGATATGATGGGACGTCGGATTCTGGTTGAAATGATGCCCCAAGCGGTAACTTAAGTGTAGGTGCTGCGTGATTGTCTGGACTATAGCGAATCAAAAGGGCGGAGTAGGGAAGACCACATCAACGTCTACCTTGGGTGGACTGTTAGCGAAAAATAATAAAAATGTCCTACTTATTGATATGGACCCTCACGCTTCGTTGACCTATTACTTTGGTATTGACTCGGAAGAACAATCACAGTCGGTGTACAGTCTTTTTATGGCCCATGATGAATTATCACGGGATACGGTACTTGATAGCTTGAGTGCAACAAAAATTGATGGTCTATTTATCATGCCCGCAACCATGGGCCTGGCAACTTTAGATAAACGCCTCGGCACCGTTTCTGGTATGGGATTAGTGTTAAAACAAGCATTATCCTTGATTGCTGACGATTTTGATTATGTGCTCATTGACTGTCCACCCGTACTCGGAGTGCTCATGGTCAACGCCCTCGCTTGCTGTAGCCAAATAGTGATCCCTGTGCAAACTGAGTTTCTGGCTTTAAAGGGCTTAGACCGTATGATGATGACCTTGGATGTCTTAGCAAAATCCCAGGCACATGATTATCCCTATACTATTGTGCCAACTATGTATGATAAGCGAACAAAAGCGAGCTTAGGCGCTTACAAGCAATTGAAGCAACAACATGGAAAGCAAGTTTGGGCTGGCATTATCCCCATTGACACTCGGTTAAGAGATGCCAGTCAAGCGCATATTCCAGCATCTCATTTTGCACCGAGCACGCGAGGTGTTAAGGCGTATAGTAGTTTGTTGAATTACTTGGACTCACTGGAGCAAACAGCATGAGTAAAGTGAAAAATGCAAATGAGAGAGTGATGTATGACTATTTAAATGAGTTATTGCATCCTATTGCATCGATCCCAGATGAAACGCCAACGCAGGAAAAAGCGGACGCTACTGGATCGACGAAAGCGATATCTGATGTTGCAGTCAACTCGGCTGCGGTAGAATCTGAAACGCACGAATTGACGGGTGAAGATGCCTCAGTCAGCATGAATTTAACTGACACAACACTTGACGTGGGGGCGTCTTTAGAATCACCTGCCCCAGTCAAGATGGCAACAGCTTCGGTGCCAGAAGAACCATTTCAGGCTCTCTATTTTGAAGTAGCTGGATTGACAATGGCGGTGCCATTGACTCAGCTTGGCGGTATTCATAACTTATCCGAGCGGAATCATTTACTCGGAAAGCCCGATTGGTTTGATGGAGTTATGGTTCATCGAGAAGAGAGATATAACGTTGTAGATACGGCTAGATGGGTTATGCCGGAGCGATACCAGCAAATTCAATCGGATTTGAATTATCAGTATCTGATTATGTTGGAAGATAGTGGATGGGGATTAATGTGTGACCGTTTGATCACGACGGAAGCTTTATCACCTGATGACGTGAAATGGAGCAAACCCAATGGCAAACGCGGGTGGCTTGCGGGTTTGGTGAAAGAGAAAAAATGTGCCTTAATTGAAGTGTCGGAGCTTATTAAGCTCCTAAACTTAGGACTAAATTGTAACGGCTAAAATACAACCTAGTATGTTGGCTACATTCATGGAGTAATATTATGACAACTGAAAGAGCGACAGCGAGCCCTGAACAAAATGACGAAGTATTGCAGTGGGTAACATTTTGCTTAGATGAGGAAGTTTACGGTATTAACGTAATGCAGGTGCAAGAAGTCCTGCGTTATACAGACATTGCACCAGTACCGGGTGCGCCGAGTTATGTCATGGGGATTATTAATTTGCGCGGTAACGTGGTTACCGTCATCGATACGCGTAATCGTTTTGGATTAAATAGTGCTGAGATTACTGACAACTCTCGTATCGTGATTATTGAATCTGAAAAACAGGTTGTTGGAATTATGGTTGATAGCGTCGCCGAAGTGGTATATCTGAAAGGTTCCGAGATTGACAGCGCTCCAAATGTTGGAACTGACGAAAGTGCTAAATTCATTCAAGGTGTGAGTCACCGTGATGACCAATTGTTAATTCTAGTCGATTTGAACAAGCTATTGTCAGACGATGAGTGGGACGAAGTCGCGGCATTGTAGTCCGCTTAATGAGGAGTAGTCCGGAATATGGACGTGATTATCGCTGCTTCACTGATGATATTGGCGTTTGCTGTGATTTGGCTAAGCTTGTTATTTTGGCGCCGATTACAGCAACAGAAAGAATCGATAACTGAGCTTGAGAAGCAATTATCTCAAGCAAATAGCCAAAACCAGCAACAACTTGAC
The DNA here is from genome assembly GCA_964230195.1 of Alteromonadaceae bacterium. GTDB lineage: Bacteria > Pseudomonadota > Gammaproteobacteria > Enterobacterales > Alteromonadaceae > CAXRGH01. The sequence continues at coordinate 16,918 of CAXRGH010000064.1, read as the reverse complement.
CATTATGAAAGTACGTTAGAGCGGGTTGTACAGCAACTTAATGAAATTCATAGTGGTGCTTTGGGCATGGGTACAACGGTAAAAAAATTAGTGCAGCAGATGGCTGTAACTGAAGAGCGACAGTCCCAACTCGAAGCCGAAGAGCCGGAGACTAAGATGTACCAGCAAGCGGTGCGATTAGCTCAGCAAGGTGCGTCAGTTGAAGTTATTATCCAAGACTGTGGCTTACCTCAGGGTGAAGCTGAATTATTGATTAGCCTTCATAGTAAATGAAATTAACAACTGAAGGTCTCATAGCGAGGCCTGCTCTTCTATCCTCTTACCCTCCAGTTCACTCGATACATCATCTTTGAGCGCGTGTGTTGTTTACACGTGGTCATCTACCTTGTTATGAAGGTTATTCCAACTTTCGGGAAAACGTCCTTGCAGCACAAATGAGAATGCAATGAGCTCTGCTATCACATGATACATTTCCTCTGGAATGGATTGGCCAATATCAAGTTGACCGAGCCACTGACAGAGTGCTTCATCCTCATGCACTAACACACCGCTATCATTCGCGAGTTGAATTATCTGCTCTGCTAATTCACCAAATCCTTTGGATACTACTTCTGGTGCGCTGCCTTCATTATATTTTAGACCGACTGCTTTTTTGGTTGCTAGATGTTTATTACTCATGCATAGGCCTCAAAAAGCTGATAAGGCTTGTCAATCAAAGACGAAGGAATTTTACCTTGCTGACAGCTTTGTTCCGCAATGGTGAATCCTAGTGTCTCGAGTCGCTTGGTCAACAATGGGAGTTTGAGCTTAACGTGTTGCAGCGTGTCTTGATTTTCGACAAACAATTTTAGTGTGAGCGCCTGTTGATTTAGTTTGACTTTCGCCAACATGGGCCCCCAATGACCGACATCAAGGGTCATTGATAGCTGCCAATGCTGAGTACTTAGTGGGCTACCCGTTGCTTGTTGGTCGCGTTCTCTTTTGATTAACAGTTCTGCTTGTTTGATAGTATCACCATCTTGGTAGGGAACATGGTAATGCAATTGTTCGATGCCCTTAGCAAGCTTGTCAGCACTCTCCAATTTGGCGTGTTGGTGTGCCTTCAGGAAATGACTAGCTGCTTGCACACTCTGTTGTTCTGCTTTACTCAAGTTGCTGTGTTTTCCTGAAACGGGAGATGCCTCCTTTGTTGTCACTTTTGCCTCACCACTTTTTGAACTGATAACACCATAACGAGTGTTAACGGAAAGGTTGTCGCTTCCATGGAAGCGAGCAGCCATTGCGACTTGTATCATTTGCACCAAGCCGGAAATAATAGGGCTTGGTACCTGATTCAGTTGAGTGATGGGCAAAAGGTTCTGAGTGGGAGAAGTGATCAGCTGCTGCAACAGCTGATGGTCATTTGCTTGCCCTTTCATTAATCCGGATGGCAATTGTTGTGCGATTGACAATAACTTACTGTGTAATGCGTCTTGGTTTGCCAATGATGTGGTGGCCAGTGCTTGTTTGATGTTAGTCAGTAGTTCAGCGCCAGACCCCGGTGTTCGTTGCAGCTCAGACATCAATTGACGCAGCGATACTGATGGTTCGTTGCTACGCAAAATCTTGTCATTGACGATGGGTAATTCAGCATCAGACACAGGAGCGCTAGTGTTTGCGGCGAGATTCAGTTTTGCTAACAGATGTTCTTGACCAGGCTTAAAACGTATTTCAGCAACTGGTAATTGCTGTTGCGTTGTAACCACTAGTGTTTTGTCAGCACTTAATTTTATATTCAACCAGGGTTGTGAGTTTAATGCCTGTTTTGCCGGCTCACTTAGGTTAGCCTGCGTATTAAGAATATTTGTGAGTGCTTTGCCACTGACGCTAATTGTTCCCTGTTGATGAAGAAAGTTACTAAGAACCTTTGTGTAGTCGTTTTTATTAATATGAATCGGAATGTCTTTGCCAGCAGCGGTGGTCAGAACAAAAGGACTTGTTTCATTATGTAATTTTAGACGGACTTGGAATGGCCCTGATGTTGAATCAATCGTAGCCGACTGGTGGAGTTTTACCGTAATACCATCCAATGGAAGTTTTAGTTGAGCTGAAGACGCGTGCTGTTGTGTGACCGACACGGGTATTGATAGGGTGCTTGGTCGTTGGTGATTGTTAAATTGACTCAAGGTTTGAGTTGACTCTGTCTTCGATAAGTTGACTGCCTCACGAGTACCATTAGCATGGACGAGATAGACTGCCGGTAATTGCGATTGATTAGGAGAGAAAGCAATCACAACACGTTGTCCGACTGACAATGGCGGACTCGATACTTGACGGTGCAAAGTCGTCAATTGATTGCCGTTATCAATGATGATCCGGTTACCTTTGATGCTGTTTATCCCAACTTGAACTTCGTGGGTAGCATTAGGCGAAGCATGATGAGCATATCGAACGTGATTGACTGGCAATGTTGCCATTTGTGTTGAGACTCTCTCTGGAATGGGTATCGTCAAAGCACCGCTGCGGTCAAATAGTCGCATGATGGTTTGAACATTTTCGTTAGTTGCTTTGGTGTGTAGAAGTTGCGCTTGATATTGAGTCGTGAGGCCAACCTTACCCGAAATGTCGCTAAGGGCTAAGGTGGCTTGCCCTGCTTGATTTCTAAGAATGATATTATCTTTTGTGATCCCTCCAATCTGAAGTGTTTGCATCGGTGAGATAAGAGAAGCGCCATTGCTAGAGGAGCCTGACACGCCTTTACTAACCACCGAGCCCGTAGTGGGAGTGGTGGTGGAAACGTCCGAGTTGATGGATACATGAGTCATACCGTTATTATCGACTAATTTTGTAAAATGTTTATGTATTTTCAACCGTTTTTATAAATATTTGGTATCATCGTTATCTTGTTTTACTCCGACGAGGTTAGCACGTGCTGCAACTGGAAAATGTTACCTGTGAAAGACAAGGTCGTGTCCTTTTCAAAGACCTATCTCTAACTGTCGAAAATGGACAGCTTCTTTATATTGAAGGTGTGAACGGCGCAGGAAAAACCACCTTGTTGCGTGCAATAGCAGGGCTTCATTTGCCAACGAACGGTACCATATGCATGAATGACATCAAAACCGATTCACAACCAGCAGCGTCTTTATTATACGTGGGTCATAAAAGTGGATTAAATGGTGAGTTGTCTGCTATCGAGAACCTTAGATTTTGGTGCAATATACACAATGAGGATACTGATGTTGATTTCTATGAAATCCTTGAGATCCTCGGATTAGTCGGGTTAGAGGATATTCCAGTTAAACAGTTATCAGCGGGGCAGACGCGCAGAGTCGCATTAGCAAAGTTATGGCTAAGCCAAGCTGATTTATGGGTGCTTGATGAGCCATTTACATCATTGGATAGCAAAGGCATCCGATTAATCACACAAAAAATCCAGTCTTATTTAGCACAAGGTTTCTCCGTGGTGATGACCTCTCACCAGCCACTGGTAGATATCGAACCCCATCAAACTCTCAGCTTGGAGTATCAGTTATGATGCAGGCTGTCCGTGGTATTGTTCGCAGAGAATGCCGATTGGCGTTTCTGCAGCCCGGTGACGTTTTACAACCCATCATTTTTCTACTATTGGTTGCCACACTTTTTCCACTGGCTTTGGGGCCCAATCCAAGCATGTTAAACGCCGTGGGGGCTGGTGTTATTTGGGTGTCGGCAATCCTCGCGATTTTGTTGAGCCTTGACGGCTTATTCAAACAGGATCAAGAAGACGGTACACTCGAACAATACATGCTGTCTCCCCAACCGTTGTGGTTATTATGCTTTACGAAAGTTGTTGTGCATTGGATGCTGACAATAGTGCCGTTACTGATCGTCAGTCCACTCGTAGCCGTATTTTTCAAACTATCTTGGGATATGTATTGGGCGCTTATTTTGACACTTCTTATGGGTACCCCCATTTTGGCTTTTATTGGAGGGATTGCAGTGTCTTTAACCATAGGGTTAAACAGAGGTGGAATTCTACTAGGATTATTGGTGCTACCATTGTTCATTCCTGTACTTATCTTTGCGACTTCTGCAATAGATGCAGTGGTGCTGCAATTGTCATATAATGTGCAACTTGCGTGGATTGGAGCGTTGCTAATGCTAACCCTCGCATTTGCACCTCAAACAATAGCTTATGGACTAAAAGTGAGTCAAAACTGATATGTGGAAATGGTTACATCCGTATGCGAAAAATCAAGCAGCCTATGGGTTATGTGGGCAAATGATGCCTTGGTTTTTATGGATTGGAGCGAGTTTATTTTTGACGGGGTGCGTTTGGGGACTTGCGTTTGCGCCAAGTGACTACCAACAAGGAGATGCGTTTAGGATCATCTATGTGCATGTGCCTTCAGCTCTCTTGTCAATGGGACTGTACAGCGGTATGGCAATCATGGCGTTTGTTGGGTTAGTTTGGCAAATTAAAAATGCGTATCTTGCTATGGTGTCTATCGCTCCTGTTGGCGCTATGGTCACTGTGGTGGCATTAGCAACAGGCGCTATCTGGGGAAAACCCATGTGGGGTACTTGGTGGGAGTGGGATGCCCGACTCACATCGGAGTTGATTTTGCTATTCCTTTATCTTGGGGTGTTGAGTTTATATTCTGTGTTTGATGATCGACTGAAAGCGGGCAAAGTCACTGCGATTTTAGTGTTGGTTGGAAGCGTCAACTTACCCATTATTCATTACTCTGTTGAGTGGTGGAATACACTGCATCAAGGTGCAACCATTACCAAGTTTGCAAAACCTTCTATGCCAACTGAAATGCTTATTCCACTTCTTCTCAGTTTGTTCGGTTACGGCTTTCTGTTAGCAAGCTTGGTTTGTTATCGAATTCAAACGGCACTGCTAGCAAATGATGCGTTGAGGCCATGGGCTCAGAAGATACTATTGCAACGTGCACAAAAAGCCAGTGTGATAGGCGAGGGAAATAAATAATGGCATTTGAATCCTTTTCTGATTTTTGGGCCATGGGCGGGTATGGTTTGTACGTTTGGTTGTCGGTAGGTATTACAATGCTTGGTCTTGTCGTATTATGGGGCATCAGTGTCCATCACCGTCATGTGTTAGTAAAACACGTGGCGAAAGAGAGACAGCGACGTGCAAGAATTAAAGCGGCGAAACAAAAAGCTCGCCAGTCGATAGAGGGTGGTAGCGCATGAATCCAAGACGTAAACAACGACTTTTTGCGGTAGTCGGTTTGATTTCATCGGTTGCGGTTGCGATTGGACTGATGTTATTTGCATTGACTGAAAATATTGACTTTTTCTATACCCCTTCACAGATTGTTGAAGGCAAAGATGGTGTGAAACCAAAGGCTGGACAGCGCTTACGTATTGGTGGTTTAGTGGTAGAGGGCTCGGTTAGTCGAGATCCTGAGTCACTTGCAGTAGAGTTTAGGCTCGTTGATACAGGTCCACAGGTGACGGTCAGCTACCAAGGGATTTTGCCCGACTTGTTTAGAGAGGGGCAAGGCATTATAGCCACCGGCATCTTAAAACCCAATGGGATTATTGTTGCTGATGAAGTCCTGGCGAAACACGATGAAGAATATATGCCACCAGAACTCGCTGAACAGTTGAAGGGTATAAAGCACGTCAAACCTCAACAAGCAACATCCTCGACTTATTAGTGTCAATTTGGAGTGAGCATTGATTTTATCTGAACTCGGACATTTCGCCCTTATTTTAAGCTTGTTCTTTGCTGGAATGCTATCTGTGGTCCCTATGGTCGGCAGCTATACTAACAACCAGCGATGGATGGGAAGTGCGCCAACACTCGCTGTCGGTATGTTTGTATTTACTTTGATTGCTTACGCGATCTTGACTTATGGGTTCGTAACCGATGACTTTAGCTTAAGTTATGTGGCTAATCACTCCAATTCATTGTTGCCCTTACATTATAAGGTTACGGCTGTGTGGGGCGGTCACGAGGGTTCTTTTCTTCTCTGGGTACTAATGTTCACGTTATGGACATTAGGAGTGGCCTTGTTTAGTCAAGGCATCCCGACTCTCATGCTAGCGCGAGTATTGTCAGTGCTTGGTCTTGTAGCCTGCGGCTTTTATCTCTTTATGTTGTGGGTTTCAGACCCATTCCTTTCATTACTGCCATTTTTCCCTGTTGATGGTCAAGATCTGAATCCGCTTTTGCAGGATTTTGGAATGATTATTCATCCGCCTATGCTTTACATGGGGTACGTAGGCTTTGCAGTAGCGTTCTCGTTTGCCATTGCAGCTTTGTTGTCAGGTAAGCTTGATTCCGCCTGGGCTCGTTGGTCGCGTCCGTGGGCGCTTGCGGCGTGGGGGTTTCTTACCGTTGGATTAGCGCTAGGTAGCTGGTGGGCGTATTATGAGTTAGGCTGGGGCGGCTGGTGGTTCTGGGATCCTTCTGAAAATGCTGCATTAATGCCATGGCTTGCAGGTACTGCACTGATTCATTCATTGGCAATTACTGAGAAGCGAAAAATTTTCAAATCATGGACAGTGTTACTAGCGATTTGTGCGTTTTCGTTGAGTTTATTGGGCACCTTTCTAATTCGTTCAGGCGTCTTGGTGTCTGTCCACACGTTCGCGAGCGACCCTTCTCGGGGCTTGTTCATTTTGGGAATGTTGGTGGTTGTGATCGGAAGTTCACTGCTACTCTACGCACTGAGAGCTTCCTCTTTAAAGGTTGAGGGACGCTATGGTTTGATCTCCCGAGAAGTCATGTTGTTTGGTAACAATGTTTTGCTCAGCGTGTCTACCCTAGTCGTGCTGGTTGGGACATTACTGCCACTGGTGCATCAGCAACTGGGTCGGGGAGCAATTTCAGTTGGAGAGCCATTCTTTAATCAAATGTTTACGCTGTTGATTGTGCCTTTTGCATTGCTTGTTGGCATTGGTCCACTCACTCGTTGGAAAAGTCAGGCTCCAGCGTATTTGCTCAGACAAATGCTTTATGCTGGCACTATTGCATTGGCAGCAGCACTTCTCCTGGTGTTGCCTCAAAGTCATGTGTCTTACCTCGCTTTGTTAGGCTTTTTCTTAGCATTTTGGGTGTTGGTGAATACGGTGGAAGAGGTAAGGTTGAGAGTAGGTAAACCGTTTAATACTGGCAAACTTACCCAGTTATCCCTTAGTCATTGGGGGATGGTACTGGGTCATATCGGCTTTGCAATCCTATTAACCGGCATTGCAATGGTCAGTAATTACGGTGTGGAGAAAGACGTCAAACTCTCACCTGGAGAGTCGGTTGAATTGTCAGGATATCGGTTCGCATTTGAGGGCGTCAAGGGGATCACTGGTCCTAATTACCGGGGAAATCAAGGACGCATTATCGTCTATCGCGACAACCAAAAAATCACGGAGTTATTGCCTGAGAAACGTCAATATAATGTTCAAAAGTCAGTCATGACGGAAGCTGGGATTGATAGTAATTTATGGCGGGATTTATTTGTTGCTCTTGGTGAGCCACTTGGGGAGAATCAATGGGCAGTGAGAATTTATTACAAACCTCTAGTGGTTTGGATATGGCTGGGTGCAGCTATTATGGCGCTTGGTGCCTTGTGTTCCATTTGTGATAAGCGTTATCGCGTCAGAGCCGACAACAAGAGAGCGGCAGATATCGCTCATCAGGCAACGCCGTCACCCGCATTGAACAAAGGATAGTGAAAATGCCTACATCAAAAATTGTTCCTTTGGGTTTGTTTCTATTGCTCGCTATTTTATTGTTTAATGGTTTATTTTCCGACCCCGCTCACAGGGATTCCCCGTTTATTGGGCGTGAGGTGCCGACGTTTAATCTACCTGATTTGATGGACCGTGAAATAAAATATCAAGCCTCCACGTTTAATAACCATTACACTTTGTTGAATGTATGGGGCACTTGGTGTTTGACTTGTAAGGTTGAATTGCCGTATCTCACACGCTTATCTGAATCAGGTGTACGAATTGTAGGTTTGTACTACGAACAAGACAGTGATCCTATGTTTAAATCGCAAACTTTGCCGCAGGTACAAGCCGATGTTACGCAGACTTTAATTCAGTTAGGTAACCCCTTCGAATTTAACATCTATGATGAATATCGTGATCTCTCATTTGATCTTGGAGTGACGGGTGCACCAGAGTCGTTTCTTATTGACCCGAATGGCGTGATTGTTGCTCACCATGTGGGTGATATTAACGACCGTGTTTGGCAAAGTGTCTTTGCACCTCATTTCTTAACTAATACCAGTAACCGAGGTGATTGATAATGTTTCGTCTGCTGCTCATGTTTTTTGCGTTTAGTGTACTGACAAGCTTTCATGTGTTGGCTGTTGAAGAGCGATATCCGTTACAGACCAAACAACAGCAAGTGTGGTTTCAGGAGTTAACGGCAGACTTACGTTGTCCAAAATGCCAGAATCAGAATATTGCAGACTCGAATGCCACCGTATCGATTGATATGAAGCGAAAAGTTCATGCTCTATTGTTGGAAGGGAAGTCAAAGCAAGAAATCGTTGGGTATATGAAGCAGCGCTACGGTGACTTTGTTTATTATCAGCCACCCGTTAATCAAACAACCATTTTCCTCTGGTTGATTCCGTGCTTAGCACTGATAATAGCGATTTGGCTGTTCTTTTCTCGACGCGGGGAGAAAGTTCAATCTGAAATCGTTGATGAAAACGTCGATCACATAGATGAGCTGTTGTTATCCATGGATGACGACTCCACTCACCAAGATAATGGAGACCAAGGCAAGTGAGTATATTATGGATATCTATTGTCTCATTGCTCGTTTTGACCGGAGTCTTCCTATTTGCGGCATTTCGACCATCTATCGCCAATAGACGCCAAGTTGCTCATGACCAAGTCAATCTCGCCCTGACACAGTCTCGCTTGCGTGAATTAAGAGATGAGGAAGAACAATCCCTTCTTAGTGCATCGGGTAGGGTGCAAGCCGAGCGTGAAATAAAATTAGCCTTGGGTCATGAGTTATCAGAATCAGTTTCAGAGCAAGATACTAAGTCAAACAGTGGTGTGCTGTTGAGCGTTTTTATGACTTTAGTCTCCGTGGTATTGGTTATGAGTTACCTGAAGGTCAATCAGGTAAGCGTGGTCACCGATTGGGAGAATGCCATGATACGCCTACCTGAATTAGGAAAACGTATTGTGATGAATGCTGACCCCAGCGTGACCAATGATGATTTGACCGATTTTGCAGTAGGATTACGGACACGATTGCATAATAAATCTGATGATGCCATTGGTTGGTTGTTGCTAGGACGAGTGAATATTGCGTTAAATCAAGTCTCTCAGGGCTTACAAGCCTATGAGAAAGCATTGGCATTGGATCCAAATCACAAAGGTGCTCTAACCAGTTATAGCCAAGCATTGGTGATGCGGGGGCAAGATGCCGATATTAAAACTGCATTACGATTACTGAGTAAGGTGACAGCAACAACGCCAATAACAGACTTTGACTTTTGGAGCTTGTATGGTCTTGTTGCTTCTCTTGCGAAAGAAAGTGACCTTGCAATATCTGTTTGGAGAGAATTAGAGAAGTCTATCAATCCAAATGATCCACGTTTGAACATTGTACAGCAGCAATTGCGGGGGTTATTACCTCAAGGGCCCTCAGTCAATGTGACTGTTAGCCTAAAGTATGACTTGACCTTACCGCCAGATGGTACTGTATTTGTGTTTGTGAAAGGTGAAAAAACGGGTAATTTGCCGCTTGCGGTCCGTAAGATGCCACTGAAATCCTTTCCCTTGGATATCACACTAAGTCAAAGCGACGCAATGATGCCGTCTGCTATGATGCGTGAAGAAATGAATGTTTGGGTAACGGCTCGTATTTCTTCCGACCCTAACATTGATTTACAAATTGGCGATTTACAAGGTCAGTCCACAGTCATTAAACTTGACCCCGGCGAGACTGAAGTGTCTGTCATCATTGATACGGTCATTAAAAGTGAGTTGAATGAATCAAAGTAGTATTAAGTTTTTTTGTGTCTGGTTTTGCTTTCTGATTATTGGATGTCAATCAACTCCAGAATCCTCTCAAGCGCCTGGCACGAACCAACCCTCCATTGACATAATCGCTGACGAGCGCGATCCATTCGAGAGCGTTAACCGAAAACTTTGGAATTTTAATTGGGATACGTTAGACAAATACATCCTTCGCCCGGTGACTGTGATCTATGTTGATTGGATACCTCAAGGTGTACGCACAGGGCTTCTCAACATGGCCTTAAATTTAGAGGAGCCAATTTTTAGTGTTAATAACGCGCTACAGGGTCACTTTAAAGATGCTGGGATTAGTCTGTCAAGATTTCTTATAAACTCGTCCGTTGGCGTTCTCGGTGTAATGGATGTTGCTGAAACTTGGGATCTTTCTCGTAAAGATGAGGAATTCGGTGAAGTGTTAGGCAATTACGGTGTGGGGCAAGGGCCCTTTCTGATGTTTCCTGCGCGTGGTCCAACGGATCTGCGAAATATGGTTGGGGACGCAGTGGATTCCTCCTACTTGTTATTAGATTTACTATCAACACCTGCCAATATTGCACGGATGGGAATTGTTGTCTTGGAGACTCGTGCATCTTTGAGGTCACAAGAAAGTATGTTGGAAAATGCTGTTGATCCTTATAGTTTAGTGAAGGATATCTATTGGCAAAAAGAAGAATTGAAGTTTACTGAGCATTTGTCTCAAGAAGAACTTGATGCCCTTGAAGACGACCAATATGAAGAAGACATCGACGCGATGTTAGAGGATTTATAGGTGTCGTCTTAGAGGTACAGGAGACTATCAGGCCATGTATTGAATGGACGGGGGTCTCCCGGCAGTGCAGACAAACAACTCTCAGCCTACTCATCAGTTTCAACTGTTTGCTGTTTCATCTTTGCTAATACTGCAGGAATGTATTGAGCACATACCCCGTATTGGAACGGCCTCAATATAATGGGATACACCATGAAGAGCACAAGCGCATATCCTATGCTAGACCAATCTTTTGCCCATCTGAAAATCAGTACAAATGCAGGCACTAACACAAATAACTTAACCAAATTGAGTAAAAATTTTTCAGGCACCGTTAGTTTTTTTGATGCTAATTCAATGACCTTTAATCGCTCATTGACTGTCATGTCATTCAAACCAGGCAGTTGTTTTGCTGAAAAGTAGATTTTCATCGTTTGTGTCCATTTATTTGCAACAATCGTGACCTACTATAGCATGAACCAATTACGCATCTGTGTTTTTATTTAGTGAAAAACATGGTAAAACGTAATTTGCATAAAAGGAGATAATAATGAAGGCAGTAATACCAGTCGCGGGTCTTGGAACTCGCATGCTACCGGCCACTAAAGCAATACCTAAAGAAATGTTGCCAGTAGTAGATAAACCGTTAATCCAACACGTTGTGAAAGAGTGTATTGACGCCGGCATTAGAGAAATTGTTTTGGTTACTCACGCAAGTAAGAATAGCATTGAGAACCACTTTGATACCAGTTTTGAACTTGAAGCAACTTTGGAAAAACGTGTTAAGAGACAGTTGTTGGAGGATGTACAAGCCATCTGTCCGAAAGATGTCACCATCATGCATGTGCGTCAAGGGGTTGCCAAGGGATTAGGGCATGCCATTCTCTGTGCTAAGCCTCTCATTGGTGATTCGCCTTTTGCCGTAGTGTTGCCAGACGTACTCATTGATGATGTGCTTGCTAACCCGAGAAAAGATAACCTTGCAGATATGGTTGCGAAATTTGAAGCTACCGGCGCGAGTCAAATTATGGTGGAGCAGGTGTCTCAGGCGGATGTCAGTAAATTCGGTATTGTTGACATAGCTGGTGCAGAGATCAAGGCCGGTGAATCGTCAAAGTTGGTTAACATGGTTGAAAAACCCGCATTGGAAGATGCACCGTCGGATCTCGCTGTCGTTGGACGTTATGTTCTGGATTCAGATATCTGGGGGTTGTTAGCAACCACCTTGCCTGGTGCGGGTGATGAAATACAGTTAACTGATGCGATTGATCAACTCTTGGTCAATAAGCAAGTAGAAGCATATTACATGAAAGGCAAGAGCCATGATTGTGGTAGTAAGCTTGGATATATGATGGCAAACGTTACCTATGCGTTGCGTCATCCAGAACTTGCTGAAGACTTTAAAGCGTTCTTGAAATCTGTGGTTTAAGCGGATTATCGAGTAAAAGCCTCACTGACACGCGAGTTGTTGGTGGGGCTTTTGTCGTCTCTCAGTGGTGTTTTGTTTAACGAAAGGTGATTTTACCTTCCAGCTTAGTGGCAATTGAGCTACTGATATTCCTAACCTTAGCCACATCATCAATAGTCTTAAATGGGCCGTTTTCCTCTCGGTATTTAATGATAGCTTCCGCTCGTTTTGCTCCAACATAAGGAAGGCTTCTTAATTCATCTAATCCAGCTTTGTTAATGTTAATGATAGACTGTACTGAATGCTTGGACTCTGTGTTTTGAACTTGTTCAGTCTCATTGTTGGAGATGGGGTCAATGAGTTTTCCTTCATAGACATTGGCAACACCGATACCAGAAAAGCTAGTTAGGATTAGTGAAAAAATACAGTGCTTAAATCGTTTAAGACGTGCCATGGGGGCTCCTTAAGATAAGTGGTAGTTGATCGTTGTATGCAGCGGGATCGCTTAGTTGGACTTAAGGCATGCCGAGTCCATTAAGCGACGTCACAGCAAAGTATACGTGTTTATTGTTAGTTGCTTTTGCGATAGGCTTAACGCGTGCGTAAAGCAGCTTTGTAGCCGTAAGATGATCCGAACTTAACAAGGCTGATCAGAAGCAACCAGCTATCAGTTTATCCCTTTGAAATAAAAGTACGGTATTTTACTGAGTGTAAGGGTATTGTAAGTCCTATGGAACTGACTGAATGGTATTGAGAGGGAGTAAACGGTAAGCGAGCATTGAAGCCGCCTACCGCTAATATGAACTAGAGACGTTCTAGAACGGCTTGTGTGAACTCATTGGTTCCTGAATCACCACCAAGATCCTTGGTTGTTCTGTCTCCGGATTCAATGACGTCTGTTAGGGCATTTCTGATGCGCTCTGCCTTCTCTGGCATGTTCAAAAACTCTAGCATTTGCACCGATGCCAGTATGACCGATGTTGGGTTAGCCAAGTTTTTACCGGCAATATCAGGTGCAGAACCATGAACCGCCTCAAAGATTGCACAATCGCCGCCAATGTTAGCTCCTGGCGCCATTCCCAATCCGCCGACCAGACCCGCGCAAAGATCAGATAATATATCACCGAAAAGATTGGTGGTAACAATGACATCAAATTGATGAGGGTTCATCACAAGCTGCATACAGGTGTTATCAACAATCATTTCTTCCGATTGAATATCAGGATAACGCTCACCCACTTCGCGAGCGACTTTAAGGAACAGTCCAGAAGTTGATTTTAGAATATTCGCCTTGTGCACAGCAGTGACTTTCTTCCTTCCTTCTCGTTGAGCTAACTCGTAAGCAAATGTCACAATGCGCTCTGCGCCATCACGTGTAATTTTACTCATGGCTTCAGCTTCAGTGCCGTCGTCAGAAACCACCTGGCCAAGACCAGAATACATGCCCTGAGTATTTTCTCTTACCGTAATGATATCAATATCTTCGTAGCGAGCTTTGGTTCCCTTGAAGGAAATCACAGGACGTAAATTTGCGTAAAGGCCAAACTGTTTACGCAGGCTTACATTGATAGACGTAAAGCCTTCACCGACTGGCGTTGTCAGTGGCCCTTTTAATGTAACCTTGTTTTTCTCAATGAGTGCGAGGGTTTCTTTCGGTAATAACTCGCCGTGTTTCTCAAGTGCCATTAGACCCGCGTCGGCAAACTCGTAGTTAAAGTCGCAGCCGACTTTGTCGAGAATTTTGATAGCAGAATCGATGATATCGGGACCAATACCATCACCTTTAATCACTGTGATATTTTGTGTCATGTATGACGTCCTATGCAGTAAACAAAAAGCGGTCGAACCGAGGGGATGGTCCGATGTCCATAAACGCCGTTATTATGGCAGGGTATAAGTTATATTGCTAGAAGCAGGAAGGGAATAATCATGCTGGTGAGGATGAAAAAGTCAATAATTATTGACAGAGGATTGAAGTGCTCTCGCTAAATTGACTCATCCTCGTCAGTATCATCACTCTCTGCAAGGTACATGGTTTCAGCGGGGGCGCCCCAGGCAACTAAACTGCCGTCTTTGAATAGCAATGAAGTACACTCATCCTTTGTTGTGATACCATCAGAAGTTACATGCTGTGTTCTGTAGAAAAACAAACTCAAGGTCTTATCTGCAACACGCTTTGCTTCCGAAATGTCAGGAGAACCGAGGTGAGAAACAACGTCCTTACGCAGTGCGCCAAGCTCTAATTTACCAATTTGAATTTTATTGTAGCGCTGTCTATCTTCCCAATCCATTTCGTCTGGCGTTTCGTTCATGTTTGAATTAACAACCAATACGATCGCTGCGTAAACTAAGTAGATAGCGACGCCGATTTTTAGGTATTTTAATGGATTAGAAGCCATGATTTTCCTTCTCCTTTGGTAGATTAGTATATTACGACATTAAGTAGCTAATTGATAGCATGGAATGTATTTAGTTCCCGGTAATTTCATTCGGCCTTGATCGACAAATGACTGAAGTAAATGGTCCAGCTTTTCCATAAGTGCCGGGTCCGCATTGACCTGAAATGGCCCATGGGATTTGATTAATTCAACCGTAGGTTGTTTCACATTGCCTGCAACAATACCTGAGAAGAGTCTTCTTAACTCGGCTGCAAGCGAGGCAGTTTCCTGTTGTGCATCGAGTTTTAATTTGCTCATGCTTTCATGTGTTGGTTCAAACGGTTGTGTAAATGCCGATGCAATGTGCAAGGACCAATTGAAGTGGTAAGAATCACCTATACTGGCACGATACTGTCTAATATCCGATAGTTTCCCCTTGATCGCGCTCGCAACAGTCGCAGGATCATCGATGATAATTTGATACAAATTTTGCGCCTCGGTACCGAGTGTGCTGCCGATGAATTCATCAATTGCTTCAAAATAGTCAGCATTTTCGGCATCACCTGTCAATATGATGGGAAGTTGCTGATGTTTGTTTTGTGGGTGTAACAACACACCAAGAATATACAACAGCTCTTCGGCTGTGCCGACACCGCCAGGGAAAATAACCAATGCATGAGTATGACGCACAAAGGCTTCGAGGCGCTTTTCGATGTCCGGCATAATAATCAGTTCACTGACAATAGGATTCGGTGGTTCCGCAGCAATAATACCGGGTTCAGTGATACCAATGTAGCGACCTTCTGTGAAGCGCTGCTTGGCATGCCCTATCGTAGCGCCTTTCATTGGCCCTTTCATTGCGCCCGGTCCACAGCCTGTGCAAATGTGCAGTTTTCGCAAACCAAGTTCATACCCTACTCGTTTTGTGTAGTCATATTCACGCGCGTTGATTGAATGTCCACCCCAACAGGTTACCATCGCCGGTTCTGTCTCCGGTTTAATGGTATTGGCATGGCGTAAGATATCAAACACAATGTGTGTTACCTCACTGGCGTCACATTTTGTTATGTCGAGAGCTGAGTATTTTGCCCCCACGTGAAGAAGATCACGGAGCACTGAGAATAAGTGTTCTTTAACGCCTTCCATGAGTTCACCGTCAACAAACGCATGCTCAGGAGGATTAATTAATTCAATTTTTACACCGCGTTCGCGGGTGATGAGGTTAACTTCAAAGTTATCAAACGGCGAGAAGAGTGCGTCGCTATCATCTAAATGCGCACCACTATTCAGTACTGCTAGGCAACAATCTCTGAATAGTTGATGAAGCTGGTTATCACGAACGTGTTGAATTAAGTCAACTTCTGTCTGAGACAATAGCCCCATTGGTCCCGTTGGGTTTAGTTGGATTTTCTTCATGATGAAACCTCCATTACACCTTTATCACTCATACAAAGGTCACCCCCTTGCGCTTTTGCTCGATAGAGGTTTTTGTCAGCGCGTTCCAGCAAGCTAGTCACATCATCATTTAAGCGTATTTCAGTGACGCCAATAGATGCAGTTAGAGCGATAGTATGATTTTGTACTTTTAGAGGGAGTGAACGTATGTTGTTGAGTAACTGAGATGCAATATTCATTGCATCCGTTTGCTTATTGACGGGTTGAATAACAACAAACTCGTCTCCGCCCCAGCGACATAAAAAACCATTTTTTGGCATTGAATGGTTTAAGGCTCGAGAGACTACTTGTAATGTTTTATCGCCAATTATGTGACCAAATTCATCGTTAATAGGTTTGAATTTGTCGAGATCAATCAACATGAAAATGGCTCGGTCTCCATCTGCATCCTTTAAGTCTAGTTGATGCTTTATTCTTTCAGCAAGTGCGTCTCGTGTTGGAAGTCGAGTCAAGGTATCTGAGGCAGCCAAACTTCTGCGCTTTAAAATACTATGCTTGTGGGATTTTAAAGTCGTTAAAAATGCCTGACTCAGTGAATCCATTCGCTTCTGAAAGACCGATATCGATATCTGATGGTCGGCATCTAGACGCTCCCTATTTGCAATTTGTTGCTGTAGTTTATGCAAAGCCTTGTTTGCCGAAGATTTAATTTTTTTAACATCGGCGTAATCTTCGATACCACTTTCAACATTCAAAATTTGCAACTTCACTTCTGTGCTGTTTTGTGCCACTGAAGTTTGATAGCTTTTGTGGTTTTCCATGAATGAGCGAAATGCACTGTCTAAACTGATACTCAGTTGGTCAATGGATTCAATGAATCGTTCGTGAGTGCGTTGTTCGACGGTTAAATCATCAATAAGGATACCAAGCAACGTAATTGCGGATTTTACAATTGCTTTAGCAGATGCCGTCTGCGTGAGACCGGCTTCGATCATCTGCTGA
>CAXRGH010000063.1:0-9776 GCA_964230195.1 Alteromonadaceae bacterium | reverse complement strand
CAACAATAGGATAAGCGCCAAGTTAAGTTGCTTTTGATAACTCGCCGCTTTTGTCCAAAGTTGCTCGATGTTAATTGAGGATACTGCCATTTAATTATTTACTTATAAAAGACACAGATGTCGTTTTGGTTGTCGAATTTGTCATGCATCAAGCTTGCATAGAACTGCACATCATAGTCAGTCATGAAAAGGGGCACAACTGTAAACCCTATTAATTACAAAAAAATAACAGGTAATTGAAGGCAATAAAATGTTCCAATGACTAATCTGATAATTAATCGAGTAATATTTGCAAGAGTAATCATTGTTTTTTGAATTGAACCTGAACATGGCTGATTTTAATAGACGTGATACGTATGTTTATTTACAACTTGCTCTAATGACGAATAGCTGGCCTTGAATATTCCATTAGAACCAGAGCACATAGCCTATGTTGTCGAGTTAAGTAATATCTTCGAGTCACTCGAGTTTCGTTTATTTGAGATATTGAATATCAACAATCAAGACCCAATATAACCACCTTAATTGGCAAGCCTTTGAAAGTGAATGAGTAAGCAAGAAAACGAAGTTACGGTAAGATTAGACAAGTGGTTGTGAAATATGTAGCTGTATTTGTATGTTAAATTTGTATTGACGGAAGTAGTTTATTATTACTACTATGCAGGTATCGAATTCTGGATATCTGTATGCAGTTTATTACCTCTCAAAAATCTGAATATCATCAATGCCATGTTTTTATAGCAGAAGACCTTTCTTTATTGCTTCTTCCAACACTGTTCAGTAAAGCTATTAGTCGAACAGGTGTCGTTTGGAAGCGAGTGATTGCTGACGGAGAAGGTAAGTTCGCTTCTACAACTTATCAGGAAGAAGAAATATCCGATGTCACGATAACCATACTTCACAATAAGTTAGAGCATTTCTTCAACTGGTTAATTCAATACAGTAAAAGCAACAGCCAAGTTAGCATTGATAGACATCACAATATTCCTGAAGAGCTATTAAATCACTACATCAACACGGTCATCATTGAAGAGTTGGGGGCTGGTGAACACACAGTAGAGCAGTATTTGATGGCGCTTCGGGATTATTATGATTATCTGGCAATGACGGGTTTTACCAATGCCAAAGATATCCGTGTAAAACCGAGATTAAAGTCGGTGGTGAAGAGAAATACAAAGCGCCGTACCGCAGTAAAATACCTTACTCCTGACTTACGCTCCATTTTGTACCGCACTACCGACAGTTTACGTGATGAGTTGTTACTTCGCAGTGGTGGTGAGTTGGGGCTTCGCAGCAAAGAAAATCAAGGATTACTGCTTGATGATTTTATGGTCGGTAACAAAAAGTATCTTGGTTTTAAATCCTTGTTTTTGCAGATGGAGCAACACCCAGAGCAAATGGAGTTTGAGTATTTTCTTCAGGGCCGATACTCCAAAGCGCCTCGCAATTCAGGTGGCGGCGAATCTAGACGGCTTTATATCCACCGAAGCCTGCTGGAACGATACAAAACCTATTATGAGTCTGAGCGTCCTGAATCTACTGAAAATACCCTGCTGCTAAATGCCAGTTACAGCGATGACGGTACAGCGATTGCTAAAAACGCAGCAACAAGAGCGTTTACTAGAGCTAAAAAGAAAGTGCTGACATTGCAGCGAAGTGGCGCGCTACCAGACGAAGGGCAGATGCTAGAAGACGATCACACACATCACATCTTAAGGCATAGCTTTGGTACGGATAAGTTTTATGATGCCTGCAAAGAATGTCGGGTAAAGATCGACAGTGTAACATCTACATCACCGGTATATCTGCTTGTGGCAAAGTTGATGGGCCATAACGCCAAAGACAATAAAGCACCTGAGACCACCAAAGTGTATATCCGAAGCTGCCATATCAAAGAAGCGTTTATCTCGGGAGTACATTATGCCTGATACTATCGATACGCCTCCTGAAAAAGCACTCTCTGACAAGCAATTGCAACAAGCGTTATTAGATGAGCAGGCGCTAATAGCGAAGGAACTTCAAGCAAGTCTTGATGTCACACCGCTTCCTTATAACCCTCACGCTACGGTGTTACATATCCCTAAAACAGACCGCGGTGCCGCGTTCTCTATCTCCTTAACGTCAGAGCACTGCCGCATACATCAGTTAATGTTTGGGGTATTCAACGCTGCCGCCTATCGCTATCTCATGACGGATGAGTTTAAAGTAAGCAGAAAAACAGAACTGAAATTCTGTAATCATGTCTGGCGCTATCTGGATACCATCGAGCTGACAGATGAAAACCGTGCTACTTGGCTGAAAGATTTTGAGGCGTGGCGCGTCAGTGAAGGCGGCGTAAAAACCCAAAACACGGGGCTTGAAAAAATCAAATTAATGATAGAAGACGGGCTTAGTTTTACAGCGTTTACTGACACTCTCACTGATTACGACCGCGAATATCTAAACTCCCTTTTAACTACCCCTGTCGCACCGCGCGACGAATCGGATGCAGTTAACCTCAATCAGTGGTTTTCACAGCATACGTGGTTGCGCCGGAATGATATTGGTATTGGTCACGAGTTATATTCGCGATTAGGCTCCCCAAAAGCCTTGATGAACTCCTTTCGTATTACCATCGAAACGGCTTTGTTGTATTTTCAAGGCTGCAAAGATGCGCTCATTGAGGGGTTTCGCTTGGCAGGTGTTGCGCCAGATGATATTCCAGCTTTAGCAGAGATTGCCGTACCAGAGGGGGCGCAAAATTCTTACCGCATCAGCGCTGCGAAAGCAGGAATAGTCAATCGTCTTCGAGAAAAGCTTTTTCCGCTGATGGGGGATATCCCTCATTTGAGAACTGCGCTGGAATTGGTGGTCTTTGTCGAGGCGAAACCGATATTCCGACAGGATATATTCGACAAGCTGCTGGCAAACCAACCGATAACTGCGACATCTACAAAAGTGACCAGTGGGTTTTTTACCTCAAAGCAAAATGTTGGACTGTTTGATGTTAGTTTTTTAAGGCAACTTGCGTTATCTGCTCAATCTTCTTGTGATAATGCTGTAATGCCTGTATCAAAGGCTGAGTCGTTGCTATTTAGTTACCTGATGGCGTACCAGACGGTGCAAGCAAGTGATATCTCTAAGCTTACCTTGCGAGATTTTAAATTTGTTAGACGTGTTAGTGGCGCTATCACTCATATCGAGAGTGATTATTTCAAAGGCCGTGCCAAATACAACACTCACCAAGTTGAGACCTTAAAAACCAAAGATGACATCGGTAAATCGGTGCTTCGCTATATTCAGGATGTGACTGCCCTGACAGTTCAGGATGAACCGCTAACACCAGTAATTAAACCTAATGATTGCACCCCCGTTAATCTGACTGGGTTATTATTTATGGCCTTTAAAGAGACCGCGCTGTGGCAGACGCTTAAAGAGAGACACCAGATCCAACGGGTTGCCCCTGTGTTTCCCGAGGCGATTTATATCATGCTGTGTAATAAGGTAAGTTATAAAGCTACCCAAAAAGCCCCAACACCCTGCGAAACGGCTTTACCTGTATTTTTCTTTGGCTTTGTGCATATCAAAACCAGTGCGGTATATGCAGGTTCGGATACCTTTGACCCGACAAGCCTCATTAATCCACGAAGTCACACCAATGATACGGAGCGAGAGTGTTATCTGGTGGAGATGAACCAAGAGTGGCAAAACAATTGTGGGCGAGTCACCCGAGCAGTGATGCGGGATTTGTACGTCAATGTTTTTACTGCAAGTGGGAGTGATAAGCAGTTTTTTGAAAGCGAGTTTACCAAAGCAGTTGAGCATATTAAGACCCGAGCCGATGACGTTTTGGCGTGCCTTAAAGTGGTGACTAAGCAAACCAGTGGTCGCGTAGACACATTAGGGCTGACCACTACAGGTGCAGAAATCCAGGGCGATTTGCCTGATACGATATACGTTCAGGATAGCCCAGAAACGGTGCTGAAATTTGAGCACTTTTTGGCGCAACTTAAGGAAAAGCACGCCTTGTTAAGAGACTGTGCGCCGGAGTTTTTGTTCTTTACCGCATTACCGACCGCTGAATGGGTCGAGAGTCTTTTTGATAATAAACGCTTCTCGAAAACGAGTCTCGAAAAAGGCAAAACCATGTACGCCAAGTACCGTTCTCAACTACCACCGCACTTTACTGCCCAGCTTTCATAGGAAACTGATATGCCTATTGCCCCCCATGCCCCGCAATTATTAGTCAATACCTCTCTATCGAGACTGATGCAGGATAAGCTCGCGCAGTTATCTCCAATGGATAAGGCAACACTTACTGACAACATCTGGCGATTTCAGCATCCTAGTCAGACTATCACCATTGATTTTACGTTATTCGAACAAGCGCTTGTGCAGTTTGCAGAGACAGTTACGGTCAGGTTTGATGGGCAGCATATCCCATTGAATCTCGTTGAGTTTGCCAAACTAATATGGCTTGAGGTGGCATCTGGTGTGAAGATGCATCACAACGCTTATTTTCAAATTATCGACAAGCTCGCACTGCTTTTTCATTACCTGCACGCTGAGCAACTAGACCAGCTTGATACTCTGGGTTTGGAAGGGTTTTATGGTCTATGCCTTACGCAGAACGTCACCAAGGATGGGGTAAAAAAACGCATTGCTGCGCCAGCTTACTCAAACAGATTCGAGCCGCTAACACTTAAAAAACTCAAACAGCTACTGAATCGTTATGGCGCGACAGGCGTTGTTGGAAATATCTCCGAAAAGAAAAAGCTCTCTGCACTGAATGAGGCGTGTATATCTATCATGGATATGACGCGGCTTGAATATAAAAAAGGCGGGAGTTTTAACTATTTAGGGTTGGATGTCGGTAAGCATTACATCGACCATTGCCTACATCTTTTTGAGAAGCGTTGCGCGTATATCAGCGCTATCCGGCATACCCAAAAGGCGTTATTTGACGCGCAGCAACACGATAAAAATTTGAAGCTTCACAAGAAATCAACGAATACAATTTTGGGCAAAGTACTCTCAGGACATTCTATAGAATCGATTCGCGAGTATTTTGACAATAAACTTGCTGAGCAAAAAGCGGTCGCGATCGAGTCGTTTGTGCACCATCAGTTTGCTGAGGCATACGTGAAGGCGGAGCAAACCGTCAATACATTTAAGCTCGAAACCATCAACCGTATTGCCGCAAAGTGTCATTTGCCTGAGCGCTATGATGCGCAGGAGTTTATTCGGGCACTATTATTTGTTGATGTGTTCGGTGAGCATGGCAAATCCAAGCAGGCGATTTGGGAAGAATATCAAGCGACACTTTGCAAAACAGCCTTACCTGATGAAGATGCAGTCTTATCGGTAACACTGCCTGAGTTTGAATCGATAACCGCTAGCATCCTATCCGAGCAGAAAACGAAAATACCTGCTGATACCCAAGGCAGGAGGATGTTCCTAAAATCACTGTCAGGCTCACTGCCTACGCCATTTGATGAGCACCCGTTAAACGGCATGGAATATTTTAACCTAATGTCGTCCATGATTGAGGATGCGGGGGTTACCGCATTTGTTGGGCTAACAGGATGGCGAGCCAGTGAATATGGGTTTAGCCTGTCGAATATCGATATTGAGATTAACCCTGACCCGCTGGATAACCAGTATACGCCTTGGCGATTCCATGTGCGCTGGAAAGTACCAAAAACCAGTGGTAATACTCCGATACCACGAGAAATTACGCTCGGTTGTTACATATTAGCCACGCAACTAGCGCATCTGAATCTAGCGGATAGGACTGACCCTGCGATAGTTCAAGCGATAACGGCAAAACAAAAAGAAGATCCCACAGGAAATATTAGAGAAGCCATGCCCACTTGCTGGGGGGATTTTGTGAACCATTATTCGATATTTAAAGATATTGAGGTATGGCAGCACCTGAAAAGAAAGTCGTCGCTGACCAAAGTCGAAAAAACATCGCTGCAAACGCTTGAATCGAATTACCGATTCGACGAAGCGCCTATGCGAGCGCTGATAAAGATGAAAAAAGCGCTTAATGAGGCACTGCCGAGGGTGCTGTTGGCCCAAGAGTCAAACACTCACAAAAACTTTGGTACTCGATTGAGAGAGTATCTTGGAGGGGCTGCGCCTAGCGATATCACGGCAGTGTTTGACACACACTTGAGCGAGGAAACCAAAACCAAGCTTCAAAGTGGTGAGGTGGAGCTAGATATGGCAGGCGTGCGATTTGTTCGAGGTGAGTTTTTAGGCGAGGCAGTCTATGCCACAGCCCATGCATTTCGACATATCTTTGCAGAAGCGGTGCTTCGCCGTTATCGAGGCGATGTCGGACGGTTTATCAGGGCGCATTTTAAACACCTTGATGAGCGTTTTTTCATGGCGTATTTGCGTGATAAGGAGTACCGCGTTATTCAACAAATCGCGACCCGTCATGTCATCAATTCAGTCGTCAGAATGCACATGGACAGTATTGAAGATGAGCATCGAGAGTATGCTGGCGGTGTTGACCGATTCTTGTCTAAAGCAGTAGGGATAACACACGTTTATTCGGATGAAGAGCGGAAAGAAAAGCTGGCGCAAGCCACTGTGAAACGGGTTTTAGCGTTGAAATCAAACCCGTGGGTAACCTGTATGCTTCGGGACGGAACGCAGCAAAACGCCAAATGCAGTGTCAATGGTGAGCCGCAGCGTCAAAATGCACAGCCGCGATTATGTTTGGGGTGTTTAAATGCCGACATCGCAGCGGGTAACTTCAATGGGATTGTTATCTACACCAAACAGGATGTGGCAGCGTGTCGCAACCCTGAACTCCCCTGGTTCATCAAAGAGCCTCACTATCACACGGTAACATTGGCATTAAAACGTGTCGAAGAGCTACGCCATAACAGCAATAATCCGAAATACGATAAGTTCATTACACATCTAAAAGAAACGCTATTGATGGCAGACGCACAGCGAGGACAAGCAGCATGAGTGATTATTTTGATGAATTTCTCGATGAGGACGCGCTGGAAGCGCCAACAGAGCAACCAGTACTACCGAATTGGGTGTCTGATGCAAACAGTTCTGGCGCAGCGTATGAGGCCATCCAAAACCTCTATCAACAAAAGCTCAGATATATTCGTCAACATAGCAAAAAAACAGACTTTATTAAGAAGTCCACGTATGAGATTTCAAAGTCAGAGGTCGCAAGAATAGCAGGCGTGAAGATGCAGGCCATTTTCCACTCTGTCAATTATGCCAGCGCACTACAAAAGGAGTTGGCGGAGAAAAATGACATGCTGCTCAAAAGTAAAGAGAGCAAGCTGGCTAGTCGTTATTCGGGTGAGAAAGGTAAGACAAAAGATGAATTGATACGCAAGGTCAGGGAATTGAAGGTGAGGGATAAGCTCATATCAAAAACCACGACAGATGAAGTGTTGGAGTTGACATTGCAGCGTCTACCGTTAGATGTAAAGCACAAACTGAAATTGGTGTAAATATGAGTAAAAACGGGCAACAAAAGGCGCAGCAGAACCTTGAAGCCTTTGAAGTGTGGCGAGCTACCCAGACGGAAGAAAGCTTTAAGCAAATTATCTTCAGGGGGCAGCTAAACCGTTCTGAAATAGCAAAAGGTGTGGGGTGTGGTAAGTCTGCCCTTAATCAAAATCCTGCACTTAGAAAGGCGCTCAAGGTGTTAGAAGATAGCTTGCGTGATAAAGGTGTGCTTCCACCACTGACCGAATCTGCCAAGAGCAATGCCGACAAACCAAAACAATACGACAACACGGCAAATCGTAAGTTGCTCGATTCTAAACGAGTATCAGCGCTAGAGGCTGAAAACATTGAGCTAAAGGCCAAGGTTAAAGAGTTGGAAGGTAAACTAGAACGATTTGGCGAACTGAATGAAACCCTATCAGAAATGGGACTCATGCCACGATGAATAAGACCAATGTGCAAAATTTGCACTTACGTCAACATCAAGACCAAATGCGCGTCACCAGCATTCCCTATAGCTCGACCAATATGGTGATATTTAGCGGTGTACCGCTTGCAAAAAACTCGTACAAAACCAACAGTGGCAAGTATTACGTCACCATCAAAGTAAACCCTGATTCCATCCCCGTTCAACCCACTGTCGGTCAACACTGGTCTGTAAAAGGCGCTCGTTTAGTAGAAGAAGTAGAAACGGGTGATTTCATGATGCAGCAGCATACCTATGAATCGCCAGATCACATCGAATGCAGCTTGCCAGAAACAGGCGAGCAACTGATTCGCTTTATTGCCAGAGAAAGTGACTTCAAAGGCATTGGCGAAAGCAAAGCAAGAGCACTCTGGGAGCTGCTAGGCAAGGACTTCCATTCAACGGTTGGAAAAGACACGCCAGAGTCAAGAGAGCGGCTTGGAAGCGTTCTGAGTGAAGATTCTATCGATGCGCTATTTCACGGTTATGCCAAATATAAAAATCTGACCTATTGCAATTGGATGACCCAACTCAAAATACCAGCCAGCGTGCAGCAGCGCTTGCTAAAACATCACGGGGAATCTTCCATTGAAGCCATTAAGCAAAACCCGTATCTACTAATTGGTTTTGGCATGTCGTTCTCGGATGTTGATAACTTAATTAACTCGAATTCGATACAATTAAAACTTGAGGTCACAAATTGTGACTATCGCAGACTCAGTGCAGCACTTGAAACAGCTATTCGCAAAGAGATTGAGAAAGGCCATACCTATACAACACAGGCCACTTTGCGTCCCTACCTAACCAAATTACTCAAAGATAAGGAACTGGTCACCGAAGCGTTCAAAGCAGGCCACGACAAAGCGCAATACATCCTAAACCCTGATACTGGCACCTACCACCCAACGGCACAGTTGTTGATGGAAAACGTCGTTGCCAAGCGGCTGACGACCTTAGCTTGTCAAAATGACCTTTATGATGAATCCGCGAATGCAGCCTACCTTGAAGCTGTTGGTGAATTACCATATGAGCTAACCAAAAAGCAGATTGAGGCAGTGGTCACCTGTCTTGATAACGCATTAAGTTCAATTACCGGAGGTGCGGGAACGGGCAAGACGACGGTACTAAGAACCGCACTTCGCGCCTATCATTCAATGGGGTTCGAGATACATGCTGTAGCGCTCAGTGGTAGAGCGGCTATGCGCTTGCATGAATCCATTGGTTTTATCACCTCAACTATCGCTAAGTTATTGCGTGAAGATCCTATAGAGCCATCCTTAGTCCAACAACAGCACCTTCTGGTAATTGACGAAGCCAGCATGATTGACTTGCCAACCATGTATCGCCTGATTAACCATATCCACCCATCGGTACGCATCATCTTTACGGGCGACCCAGACCAGTTACCACCTATTGGATGTGGCAAAGTGCTTGCTGATGTCGTGCGTTCGAACGTTGTTGCCAATACAAAGCTAGATATCGTCAAACGCCAAGAAGGCTCCACCGGCATTCCTGAATATTCAAAACTCATTAATCAAGGGATCGTGCCTGATAAGCTAAGTACAGGTGCTATTCACTTCCACGAGACGGCAAAGAACGACATTGCTCAAGTCTGTTGTGACTTGTATCAGCAGTCACCTGAAAATAGTCGTGTCATGGCTCCAACCAAAGCACTTGTTGCTGAAATCAATGAACTCACTCAAGAAGTCGTTAACCCACATGGAGATAGGCTTGAGTTTGCATTGCACGGTGAGCGGTTTTTTCAAAACCTCAGATTAAATGATGCCATTCTATTTACGCAAAACCACTATGACAAAGGGATTCAAAACGGCTCTCT